>NZ_JBEYWX010000003.1:0-500057 GCF_040644655.1 Streptomyces sp. NPDC046931 | reverse complement strand
CGGACGCTTCCTTCGTACTCACCCGAGAGACTCTCTCAGGCTTTCCTCCGGGCGCTTCCCTTCGGTGTTTCCGACTCTATCAGATCTTTTCTCGATCCGATTCCCGGTCGGCGGGATCGTCTTGAGCCCCGGGCTTTCGCCGCGCGGCCTTTCGACATTCACTACGTTAGCCGATTTCCGTCGCGACTCATAATCGAGTTCCGAAAGTATGAATTCGGACATGCGGACACGCCGAATCCACCCTTTGCGAGGGGTGACGTAAGTAGTGGGTTGGCCGCTTCCGGCTGCTGGCTGATCGCCGTACCCGTTCAAGCGGCTCGGGCTACATTACGCACCTTCCAGGGACGCGTCAACTTCGCAGGCGGCGGGGTGTGGGGGCCCGACAGTGGCTCACCGTCGGGTCGTTGGCGATCCAGAAGCGCCACGGGTGAACACCTCCGTCCCCCGCGACACCGGTGCGGGAACCGTTGCGTACCTGGTCGGAGGGCACTGGAGTGCCCGTCAGCATCCGCAACGGGGGCTCCCCCGCCGTGCACGCTTCCATACCGTCCAGTGCCCGATCCACGCCCAGGGCCGTCGCCAGGCGGGCGGGGCCTTTGGCCAGTTCCTTGTCGTTACGGGCCGAGAGTCGTCGCTGACGGGCGAGCTCGGCGCCCTCGGTGATCTCCCCGGCACGGAGCAGGAGCGCGCTCGCCCTGCCCTCCGGGCCGCACAGGGGTGGGCCGGGCCGAGGAGACCGGCGTTCACCCGGCCGCCGCACAGGCTCAGGGCGTCCTGGACTTGGCGACGCCATCGGGTCGTCTGGCTGCTCGCATCGGAGGTATCCCCCACCTTTCCGGCCCGAGTCGGCACCCGTCGACAGTCACCGGACCGGCCGGGGGTGCGCCACACGCCACGCACACGAGCGATCACGCGTCTTCGGGACCGACTCCGCGCCGACTCGGCGGCGAGCCGCGGGCGAGGCGCACAGTGGCTCAGGCCCCGCCGGACGGCTTGGCTCTCGGGCTCAGTCGGTACGCCGAGACTGTCGGATCACCGGCGAGGTAGAAGCGGTGCTGCCAGTCGTGGGCTCTGCTCACGCCTACCCGAGGACCAACCCGGATGAGCGCAGCGGGTACTGGCTCGCCCTCGGACAGCACTACCGAGGCGCCCGTCAGCAGGTCTGTGCCGTTGTGTTCTGCCGTGATGCCGAGCGCCTGGCAGAAGTTCCCCGGACCCCGCGCAAGGCGTCGGCTCTCGACCTTCGCCCCTCGCCGCTTGCGTGCCAGGTCTTCCCCTTCGACGACCCTGCCTGCGCGGATGAGGACGGCCGAGGCGATGCCGTCTGTTCCGGTGACGATGTTGGCGCACCAGTGCAGACCGTGAGACCGGTAGACGTACAGATGTCCTGCGGGCCCGAACATCACGGCGTTGCGGGGTGTCCTGCCCCGGTAGGCGTGGGAGGCGGGGTCGGCCGTACCGGCATACGCCTCGGTCTCCGTGATGGTGATGCGCACGGTTCCCTCGGGAGTCTCATGGGTGAGGACGGCACCGAGCAGCTTGGGGGCGACTTCTTCAGCAGGGCGAGCAAGGAGGGCAACGTTCATGCTGACCGCCTTGACACGCCGTAGGTGCAGTAGACGTACATATGGCCGGGCGGACTGAACATCACATCGTTGCGGGCCGTGCGGCCGCGATACCCGCGGGAGCCGGGGTCATTGGGGCCGTCGTAGGCCTCGACCTCCGTGAGGCGCAGTTCGACCGGGCCGTTCGGGGTGGTGCGGAAGAGAATGCGCCCCAGCAGGCCGGGGGCGACGTCCAGGACAGGGCGGTCGAAGAACTCCCTGGGGAGGGGCGTACGGTCGGGGGTCGCGATCACGGCGTACGAGCGTAGTCCAGATGGGTGCGTACCAAGGGGTGGTCAAGGGTCCTCGCCCTTGGAAGGGTGAGGACACGGAACCGGCCGGGGGCCGGATCGCGTTTGTAGGGATCAAGGATCCGCGTACGCCTGCAAGGGGCGGGGCGGCGGAACAGGCGTCGCCTGGGAGGGAAGACTCATGGGATTCAAGCGGCTGCTCGCGAGCCTGGGTGCCGGCGGGGCGTCGGTCGAGACGGTTCTGACCGAGGTCAATGTGGTGCCCGGTGGCGTGGTCCAGGGCGAGGTGCGGATCCAGGGCGGGTCCGTGAACCAGTCGATCGAGGGTCTGAACGTGGGGCTCCAGGCCAAGGTCGAGGTCGAGGGTCACGACGACACGGAGTACAAGCAGGACATCGAGTTCACCAAGGTACG
This sequence comes from Streptomyces sp. NPDC046931, assembly GCF_040644655.1. Taxonomy (NCBI): domain Bacteria; kingdom Bacillati; phylum Actinomycetota; class Actinomycetes; order Kitasatosporales; family Streptomycetaceae; genus Streptomyces; species Streptomyces sp. NPDC046931. The sequence continues at coordinate 497,788 of NZ_JBEYWX010000003.1, read as the reverse complement.
GCTCGGCGGTGCCTTCGAGCTCCAGGCGGGCGCCGTGCACGCCGTGCCGTTCGGGCTGGAGATCCCCTGGGAGACGCCGGTCACCATGATCGACGGGCAGGCGCTGCGCGGGATGCACATCGGGGTGACGACGGAGCTGGAGATCGCGCGTGCCGTGGACTCGGGTGACCTGGACCCGATCAACGTGCATCCGCTGCCGGCGCAGAAGGCGATCCTGGACGCCTTCATCCAGCTGGGCTTCCGCTTCAAGAACGCGGACATGGAGCGCGGTCACATCCGGGGTACGCGGCAGAAGCTGCCGTTCTACCAGGAGATCGAGTTCTTCCCGCCCTCGCAGTACCGCGGTCTGAACCAGGTGGAACTGAGCTTCGTCGCGGACGACCGGGAGATGGACGTCATCCTGGAAATGGACAAGAAGCCGGGTCTGTTCAGCGAGGGCAGCGACTCCTACCGCGCCTTCCAGGTCGGTCTGCACGACTATCACGGCACGGACTGGGCCGCATACCTCCACCAGTGGTTGTCGGAGGTCGGCAGCAAGCGCAGCTGGTTCTAGGCTCTGGATCAACCGCAACCGGTTGATCCACCGATTTGGAGGTGCCGAGGTGACCGAGCTGAAGAGGCGGCCCCTGCCCCATGACTTCCACCCGCCCGTGCCGTCGTTCACGGTGACGAGCGAGGACGTCGAACCGGGGGCCACGCTCAAGGACGCTCAGGTCCACGCGGCCGGGAACACTTCGCCCCAGCTGCGCTGGGAGGGCTTCCCGCCGGAGACCAAGAGCTTCGCCGTGACGTGCTACGACCCGGACGCCCCGACGGGGAGCGGGTTCTGGCACTGGGTCCTGTTCGACATCCCCGCGTCGGTCACCGAGCTGCCGGCGGGCGCGGGCGGCGGGAAGTTCGAGGAGCTGCCCTCGGGTGCCGTGCACGCCCGCAACGACTACGGGACGAAGGACTTCGGCGGTGCCGCGCCGCCGCCCGGGGACGGGCCGCACCGGTACGTCTTCACGGTGTACGCCGTCGACCGGGAGAACCTCGGTCCGGACTCGGACGCCTCTCCCGCGGTGGTCGGCTTCAATCTGCGGTTCCACGCGCTGGCACGCGCACAGCTCATCGGTGAGTACGAGAACCCTGCCAAGGGCTGACACAGAAGACTGACGTTCATTGAACGTTTGCCCGCCTCTGGTCTTGGAAGTGATCGGAGGCGGGCATTTTTTATTGCGTTGTCCATCTCGGCGTGCCCGTCCAGAGTTGATCCAAGCCCGCCAGGGGGTGGGCGGATGCACACAGGAGGTGGGCTGGATGCGTGACACGCTGGTGCTGAACGCGAGCTTCGAGCCGCTGTCGACGGTGACGCTGAACCGAGCCGTCGTTCTGGTGCTGCAGGACAAGGCCGTGGTCGAGCAGGCCCACCCCGAACTCCGTATGCGGGGCGCCGCTGTGGATATACCCGCGCCCCGGGTCATCAGGCTCTGCCGGTACGTCCGGGTGCCCTTCCGAAGACAAGCTCCTTGGTCGAGGCGGGGTGTCCTGGTGCGGGACCGGCACAGGTGCGCGTACTGCGGGCGGCGGGCGACGACCGTGGACCATGTGCTGCCGCGGTCGCAGGGGGGCGGTGACACCTGGCTGAACACGGTCGCCTCCTGTGCCGAGGACAACCACCGCAAGGCGAACCGTACGCCGGAGGAGGCGGGGATGCCGCTGCTGCGGCAGCCGTTCGAGCCGACGCCCGCGGACGCGATGCTGCTGGCGCTGGGGCAGGACGAGTTCGAGGCGCTGCCGGAGTGGCTGGGTCAGCCCGCCGCCTAGGGTGCGCGCAACGGCCGCTCGGGAGGCCGTGAGCCGGGGAACGCGGACCGGGGCCCGCCTCCGTCGGGAGGCGGGCCCCGGTCTCGTACGACGACCGCTGTCCGGTCAGTCGATGGACGGCTTCTCGCGGCGCTCGGCCGCCGTGCCCGAACCGGCGCCGCCCGACGCTCCGGAGGAGCCACCGCTGCCCGAACCGCCGCCCAGGGGGCCGAAGTTGCCCATGGCGCCGGAGAGGCCCTTCAGTGCGTCGCCGATCTCGCTGGGCACGATCCAGAGCTTGTTGGCGTCGCCTTCGGCGATCTTCGGGAGCATCTGGAGGTACTGGTACGAGAGCAGCTTCTGGTCGGGGTCGCCGGCGTGGATCGCCTCGAAGACCGTACGGACGGCCTGGGCCTCGCCCTCGGCGCGCAGGGCGGCGGCCTTGGCCTCACCCTCGGCGCGCAGGATCTGGGACTGCTTCTCGCCCTCGGCGGTGAGGATGGCGGCCTGCCGCGTACCCTCGGCGGTGAGGATCGCCGCGCGCTTGTCACGGTCGGCGCGCATCTGCTTCTCCATCGAGTCCTGGATGGAGGTCGGGGGCTCGATGGCCTTCAGCTCGACACGGTTGACGCGGATGCCCCACTTGCCGGTGGCCTCGTCGAGGACGCCGCGCAGGGCCGCGTTGATCTCCTCGCGGGAGGTCAGGGTGCGCTCCAGGTCCATACCGCCGATGATGTTGCGGAGTGTGGTGACGGTGAGCTGCTCGATGGCCTGGATGTAGCTGGCGACCTCGTATGTCGCGGCCCGGGCGTCGGTCACCTGGTAGTAGATGACGGTGTCGATGTTGACGACCAGGTTGTCCTGGGTGATCACCGGCTGCGGCGGGAACGGCACCACCTGCTCGCGCAGGTCGATGCGGTTGCGGATGGAGTCTATGAACGGGACCACGATGTTCAGGCCCGCGCTCAGCGTGCGGGTGTAGCGGCCGAAACGCTCGACGATGGCCGCGCTCGCCTGCGGGATGACCTGGATCGTCTTGATCAGGGCGATGAAGACCAACACCACCAGAATGATCAGGACGATGATGATCGGTTCCATCGTGATTCCCCGTACCCTTCTCCGCCTCGGCGCCTGTGGAAGATCTTATGGTTGTTGAAGATCTTGCTGGTCGAGTCTGACAGACCGTCGCGTACCTCGTGGGGTGTTCGGGTGAGTTACGTCCTACGAGGTCACATCACGATCGCCGTGGCTCCGTCGATGTCCACGACGTCCACTTCCTGGCCGACGTCATAGGTGAGTTCGGTGTTGAGGGAGCGCGCCGACCAGACCTCCCCCGCGAGCTTGATCCGGCCGCCGTTGCCGTCGACGCGCTCGAGGACGACGGCCTGCCTGCCCTTCAACGCGTCGATCCCGGTGGCGAGTCGGGGCCGTTGGGCGCCGTGCCGGGCCGCGATGGGCCGGACCACGGCGATGAGTGCGACGGATACGGCGGCGAAGACCAGGACTTGGAAGACGGCGTCGCCGCCCAGAGCACTGACCACGGCGGCCGCGACCGCGCCCACCGCGAGCATCCCGAGCTCCGGCATCGCGGTGATCACGAGCCCGATGCCGAGCCCCGCCGCGCCGATCAGCCACCATACCCACGCGTCGATGTCCACCTGGTCATGGTAGGGCCGCGGGTCCGGTCGCGGACAGGGCGCAGTCCGGGTCGCGGGAGCTTGCCGGGGCCTTCCGTCAGGGGGTTTCGGGATCAGGAAAGGGGCAGACCGTGAGCGGTCCAGCGCTCGCCGACGTTTTCCACCACGAGCGGGAGGCCGAAGCAGAGCGAGAGGTTGCGGGAGGTCAGCTCCAGCTCCAGCGGTCCCGCGGCGAGCACCTTGCCCTGCCGGATCATCAGGACGTGGGTGAAGCCGGGGGCGATCTCCTCGACATGGTGGGTGACCATGATCATGGAGGGTGCGATCGGGTCGCGGGCGAGGCGGCCGAGACGGCGTACGAGGTCCTCGCGGCCGCCGAGGTCGAGACCGGCCGCGGGCTCGTCGAGGAGCAGCAGCTCGGGGTCGGACATCAGGGCGCGGGCGATGAGGGTGCGCTTGCGCTCGCCCTCGGAGAGGGTGCCGAACTTGCGGTCCAGGTACTCGCTCATGCCGAGGCGGTCGAGGAAGGCGCGGGCGCGCTGTTCGTCGACGTCCTCGTACTCTTCCTGCCAGCCGGCCGTCATGCCGTACGCGGCGGTCAGCACGGTCTGCAGGACGGTCTGGCGCTTGGGGAGCTTCTCCGTCATGGCGATGCCGGCGACGCCGATGCGCGGGCGCAGTTCGAAGACGTCGGTGCCGGGCTTGCCGAGGGTCTCGCCGAGGATGGTGGCGGTGCCGGTGGTCGGGTAGAGGTAGCTGGAGGCGACGTTCAGGAGAGTGGTCTTCCCGGCGCCGTTGGGGCCGAGGATGACCCAGCGCTCACCCTCCTTGACCGACCAGGAGACCTGGTCCACGAGAGCCCGGCCCTCGCGGACCACGGATACGTCCTCCAGCTCCAGAACATCGCTCATGAGCGCGTTGTCTCCCCTTGCAGTGTGGCCAGTGTCGGCTCTCGCGTACGCCCGTGGGCGTGGTCCGCCACGCCGGTGGGCGCAGCCCCCCGAGAAATCTACGCCACTGGTCGCCAGGTCGATTCCATAGGCCCGGTCCGTAGGGTGGGGGCATGCTCTCGGAACCACGCTCAGGTCGGTTGGCCGCATGGGGAAATGCCCTTTTGGCCGGGTTTGTTTCGCCGGACGACGCTGCGTCCGCCATCGTCGGCGAGGATGCGGTGCACCGGGTGGAGGGGCTGCCGGACGAGTCGGCGCCCGTCGGTCTCACCCTCGCGCTGGGGCGGCTGCGGAGGCTCGGGGTGACCGGGCTGCGGGTGGCGCTTCCCGCGCCGGGGCATCCGCTGGGGCTGAGCGGCCCGCCGGAGTTCAACGCGCGGGCGCTGCAGGCCGAGGAGGCGGCGGTCTGTCACGGGGCCGCGTTCGGGCTCGTGCCGGAGGTTCACGAGGCGGGGCCGGACGGCGATGTGCACGTGGAGGTCGTCTGGCACTGTCTGCCGGTGCGGGAGGCGCCGCCTGCCGATGTGCCCTCGCTCGGGGAGGCGGAGCGGGAGCTGGCGGAGGCGCTGCGCGAGGCGACGGAGGTGCTGTCGCGGCTGGACGTGGCGGGTTCGGGGCCGGTGGCGGAGGCGGCCATCGACGCGTACCGGGCGCGGGCCGAGCGGGGGCGGGAGGTCCTGGCACCGGGCTATCCGCCGCGGGCGGTGCGGGTGCTGGAGCTGGCCCGGCGCGTGGGGATGCTCATCTCGGTCGCGTACGAGAAGGGGCACGGAGGCGCGGTGAGCGCCTCCGAGATGGCCGCCCGGGCCGAGGCGCTGCGGCCGGTGGAGCGGACGGCCCGGCGGGCGCAGGTGGCGGCCTACAACTCCATCGTGGAGCAGCGGGACATGCGATGATCCGCTGCCGCACCGGAGCGGCCTCCCGGGACTCCGGGAAGGCCGCTCAGGAAGAGCGGACGAGCCTCAGTGGTTGAGGCCCAGGTTTCCGAAGGCCGGGTTCAGGACGCCGATCACGTTCACGGTGTTGCCGACCGCATTGACGGGGACGTGGACCGGAGCCTGGATGACGTTGCCCGACACGACGCCCGGAGAGCCCACGGCCCGTCCGCCGGCGTGAGCCCCGTCGTGGGCGGAGGCGAGGCCGGCACTGGCGGCGATCAGTCCACCGGCCACCATGGTGACGGCTGCGGCCTTCTTCAGGTTCTTCACTTCTGAGCCCTCTCCTTGCGATCACTGCGGCAGGCGCCGCAGCACGCCCTGGAGAACGGCCGGGATCCGGAGAGGATGCGCCACCCGGGGGACATCCACCCGACGGTATGAAGATCCGCTCAGCCGTTAACACCGTGCCGCACCGCCCAGAGCGCGGCCTGGGTGCGGTCCGCCAGATCCAGTTTCATCAGGATGTTCGACACATGGGTCTTGACCGTCTTCTCCGACAGCACCAGCGCGCGGGCGATCTCCCGGTTGGACCGGCCGTCGGCGATCAGGGCCAGCACCTCGCGCTCCCGCTCGGTGAGCGAACCGCCTCTCCCCTGCCCCGAGTTGGTCTCCTCCTGGGAAAGCAGCGCATCGGCGACCTCCGGTTGCAGAAGGATGTGCCCCGCGTGCACGGACCGGATCGCTCCGGCGAGGGCGTCGGGGTCCACGTCCTTGTACACATAGCCGGCGGCGCCCGCACGCAGGGCCGGGACCACGGTGCGCTGCTCGGTGAAGCTGGTCACGATCAGCACGCGCGCGGGGTGATCGAGCGCGCGGAGCCTGCGAAGCGCGTCGATGCCGTCCATTCCCGGCATCTTGACGTCCATGAGGACGACGTCGGGTGTCAGCTCCTGGGCCCGGGCGATCCCCTCGGCGCCGTCGGAGGCCTCTCCGACGACCTCGATGTCGTCCTGCACCTCGAGGAAGGTGCGCAGTCCGCGACGGACGACCTGGTGGTCGTCGACGAGCAGCACCTTGATTGCGTCAGCCACCAGGGACCTCCATCTCTATCGTGGTGCCCTTCCCGGGCGCCGATTCCACGGTCAGCGTGCCGCCGACCCCGCCCGCCCGGTCGCGCATGGAGACCAGGCCGAGGTGGCGTCCCGCCCGGCGCACCGCCAGGGGCTCGAACCCGCTGCCGTCGTCCATGACCCGCAGGACGGCACCCGGGCCGCACTTCTCCAGGACCACCTCGACGCGCTCGGCACCGGAGTGCCTCAGGGCGTTGTGCAGTGCCTCCTGGGCGACGCGCAGCAGCGCCTCCTCCTGGGCGGCCGGCAGGGCCCGGACACCCAGGCTGCTGAAGGTCACGCGCGCGGCGTGGGCGCGGTCGAGGACCTGGACCTGGGTGCGCAGGGTGTTGACCAGGCCGTCCTCGTCGAGCGCGGCGGGGCGCAGCTCGACCACGGCGGCGCGCAGTTCGTCGTTGGCCTCGGCGGCCAGCGCGGCGACCTGGTGGAGCTCCCTCTTGGCGCGCCCCGGGTCACGGTCGACCAGCGCGGCCGCCGCCTGGGCGGTGAGCCGCAGGGAGAAGAGCTTCTGGCTCACCGCGTCGTGCAGCTCGTGGGCCAGCCGGGAGCGCTCCTCGGCAATGGTCAGCTCCCGGCTGCGCTCGTACAGCCGGGCGTTGGTGAGGGCGATCGCGGCGTGCTGGGCGAGGATCGAGAGCAGTTCCTCGTCGTCCTCGGTGAAGCCGCAGCTGCCCTGTCGTTTCGCGCACCTCTTGTTGGCCAGGAACAGCGCACCGATGATCTCGTCGCCGTCGCGGATGGGCAGGCCGAGGAAGTCGGACATCTCCGGGTGGGCGTCCGGCCAGCCCTCGAAGCGAGGGTCCTGGCGGACGTCGGCGAGCCGCTCGGGCTTCGCCTCGCGGAGCATCGCGGCCAGGATTCCGTGCTGGCGCGGGAGCGGGCCGATCGCCTTCCACTGCTCGTCGGTGACTCCGTCCACGACGAACTGGGCGAAGCCCCCGTGGTCGTCGGGGACGCCCAGCGCCGCGTATTCGGCGTCGAGCAGCTCGCGGGCCGAGGCGACGATCGTCTTGAGGACGTCGCGCACCTCCAGATGCCTGCTCATGGCCAGCAGCGCGGAGCTCACCGCGTACAGGCCCGACCGGGGTCCATGGCTCATGAAGTCACCGTACCGGCGAGATGTGACAGCGCGTATCCGGCAGGTGGCCGCCCCCTCCTACACCCGTGGGCCTAAGCCGAAGGGCCCCGCCTCCCTGCGGCCCGCGGCCGAGGCGGCCGGAGCCGTGCCGTTCCTACGGTGAGGTCACCGCCGATCACCGGCGGCCGAGGGACGAGGAGACGGTGGACATGCCGGTTGCGATCATCACGGGGGCTTCCAAGGGGCTGGGGCGGGCGCTGGGCGCGGCCCTGGCGGAGCGCGGCTGGGACCTGGTGGTGGATGCCAGGACCGGGTCCGTCCTCGAGGAGACGGCGGGAGCCCTGTCGGCCTACGGGACGCGGGTGGAGGCGCTCCCGGGTGATGTCACGGACGCCGGGCACCGGGCGGGCCTGGTGGCGGCGGCCCGCGGGCTGGGCGGGCCGGACCTGCTGGTGCACAACGCGAGCGCGCTGGGTGCGGAGCCGCTGGTGCGGCTCGCGGAGCTGGGGCTGGACGGGCTGCGGCGGGCTCTGGAGGTGAACGTGGTCGCCGCGCTGGGTCTGGTCCAGGAGGCGCTGCCGCTGCTGCGGGCGTCGGAGGTGGGCGCGGTGATCGCCGTCAGTTCGGACGCGGCGGCCGAGGCGTACGGGACGTGGGGCGGGTACGGCGCGTCCAAGGCGGCGCTCGACCAGTTGGCGGCGGTGCTCGGCGTGGAGGAGCCGGGGCTGCGGGTGTGGGCGGTCGACCCCGGGGACATGGCCACGGACCTGTATGCGGCGGCCGTACCCGATGACGACGGTCCACGGCCGGCGCCGGAGGAGGTGGTGCCCGCGTTCCTCAGGCTGCTGGACGAGCGCCCGGCAAGCGGCCGCTACGGTGCGCCCTCCCTGCTGGAGGAGCGATGAGCACGGCGACGGGGGTCCCGTCGCCGGAGCGGGCCCGACGGTGGGGGAAGGTTCCCGAGGAGCTGTCGGCGCGGGTACCGGTCGAGCAGCGCGGGGCCGGGCTGGCCCGGGACTCCGTACGACTGCTGGTCTCGCGGGGGAAGGAGGTGGCGCACCACGCGTTCGCGGAGCTGCCGCGGCTGCTGCGGGCGGGGGATGTGCTCGTCGTCAACACCTCTGCGACGCTGGCGGCCGCGGTGGACGCCACGGCCGGGCACGCGCGTGTGGTGGTGCACTTCTCGACGTGCGGGGACGACGGGCGCTGGGCGGTCGAGCTGCGGGACCCGGACGGACGGGGTACCACGCGGGCACATGCGTCGGGCAGGGCACCAAACGCCGCCGGTATAGAGGTACGGCTTCCGGACGGCGTACGGCTGGTCCTGGAGGAGCCCGTATCGCCCAGGGGTGACCGGTTGTGGTGGGCCCGTCCGTCCGATCCGGACGTGGTGGGATTGCTGGCCCGGCACGGGCGCCCCATTCGTTACTCCTATACGGAGCGGGACCAGCCGCTGTCGGCGTACCAGACGGTGTTCGCACTGCCGTCCGCCGACGGGGCGGGCAGCGCCGAGATGCCGAGCGCGGCGCGTCCCTTCACCTCGCGCATGGTGGCGGAGCTGGTGAGCCGGGGCGTGCTGTTCGCACCGGTCACGCTGCACACGGGGGTGGCGTCGGCGGAGGCGCACGAGCCGCCGTACCCGGAGCGTTTCGCGGTACCGCAGGCGTCGGCGCGGCTGATCAATGCGGTACGGGCCGGGCGCAGGGGGCGCGGGGCGCTTGCCGGGAAGGGCGGTACTGCGGGACGGACGGGCGGACGGGTGATCGCGGTCGGGACGACGGCCGTGCGGGCGGTGGAGTCGGCGGCGGGCGCCGACGGTGTCGTACGGGCGCGGCAGGGCTGGACCGATCTGGTGGTGACGCCCGAGCGCGGGGTGCGGGTGGTCGAGGGGCTGCTGACCGGGCTGCACGAGCCCGAGGCGTCGCATCTGCTGATGCTGGAGGCCGTCGCGGGACGGGAGGCGATCGACCGCGGCTACGAGGCGGCGCTGGCCGGTCTCTACCTGTGGCACGAGTTCGGTGACACGCACCTCGTCCTTCAGGAGGAGCCGCCTCACGCAGAGCGTTGCTCCAGCAACTAATGGTGAGGTTCGCGCGCCCGGGATGTGAGGCCGCGCATAGGACGTACGTCACGTACGAGGCCCTATAGGAGACAAAGAAGCCCGTGATGAACGGGGAAGACAGGGCCGTCTGCCCCGATATCCCCCGCCCGGGTCCACTACCGGGGATCGTACGTCACACCTTTGCCTGGCCTTTTTGCGGCAGCTAAGAATTGCTCACGTCGCTCGGCGCCGTGGGCAATACCCGCGGCGCTTGTGCTGGAAACATCCGTCTTCCGCCGGCACCAGAGCGGCCTCCGCGCTACACAAAGAGGTCCCTCCGCATGCCCAAGACCATCACCGCTCTCCGTGCCCGCAGTCGTGAGCTGACCAAGGCCCACAAGATGTCGATCGCCGGTGTGGCCGCCCTCGGCTGCTGCGCCCTCGCGGTCACCGCGGCCCCGAGTGAGGCACAGAGCAAGGTCACCGCGGCCCCCGTCGCCGCGGCCCCGGTGAAGCTCGGCAACCAGCCGGCGAAGCAGATCAAGGCCGCCGTCACCGACCAGATGGCCGCCCCCGCCCTCAAGGCCGAGGCCATCGCCGCCAAGCAGAAGGCCACCGCCGCGGCCGCCGCCAAGAAGGCGGCTCCGCAGCAGGCCGCCGCGCAGCCCCAGCGGCCGGCGGCGCAGCAGCGCCCGGTCCAGCAGGCCGCGAGCCGCTCCGCCGAGCGCCCGCAGGTCCGGCAGGCCGCCCCGGCCCCGAAGAGCTACACCAACAACGTGGACGGCTGGATCCGCCAGTCGCTCGACATCATGGCGCAGAAGGGCATCCCGGGCTCCTACAACGGCCTGTACCGCAACATCATGCGGGAGTCCTCCGGCAACCCGATGGCGATCAACAACTGGGACATCAACGCCCAGAACGGCATCCCGTCCAAGGGTCTGCTCCAGGTCATCCAGCCGACCTTCAACACGTACCACGTTGAGGGCACGTCCTGGAACATCTACGACCCGGTCGCCAACATCACCGCCGCCTGCAACTACGCGGCGCACCGCTACGGTTCGATGGACAACGTCAACAGCGCGTACTGAGGCCGGCGCGGACCTCTTCTCGCCTGACGGAAGAAAGGGCGGCACCCACCGGGTGCCGCCCTTCCGCCTGTTGGGGGTGGACTACTTCCGCATGACCTCGGGTTCGTGGCGGCGCAGGAAGCGGGCCACCAGGAAGCCGCAGAGCACGCCGAGCGCGATCAGCGCGATCATGTCCAGGGTCCAGGCCGAGGCCGTGTGGTCCCACAGCGGGTCCGTGCTGGCCGGGTCGTCCGTGTTCGGGGCGATGTTGTTGAAGTCCAGCGTCGCACCGGCGGCCCCGACCGCCCAGCGGGACGGCATCAGATAGGAGAACTGATTGACGCCGACGGTGCCGTTGAGCGTGAACAGACAGCCGGTGAACACGACCTGGATGATCGCGAACATGACCAGCAGCGGCATCGTCTTCTCGGCGGTCTTCACCAGCGAGGAGATGACCAGGCCGAACATCATCGAGGTGAAGCCGAGCGCCATGACCGGCAGGCACAGCTCCACCAGCGTGCCATGGCCGAGGACCACGCCCTCGTCGGGGATCTCCCGGCTGGAGAAGCCGATCAGGCCCACCATCAGGCCCTGAAGCACGGTGACGGCGCCGAGCACGACCACCTTGGACATCAGATACGCCGAGCGGGACAGGCCGGTGGCGCGTTCCCGCTCGTAGATGACCCGCTCCTTGATCAGCTCGCGGACGGAGTTGGCGGCGCCCGCGAAGCACGCGCCGACCGCGAGGATCAGCAGGACCGTGGTGGCCGTGCCGTTCGGGACGGGCACGCCGGTCTTCGGGTTGACCGGGTTGACCAGCAGGCCCTTGTCACTGTCGATGAGCAGGCTGACCGCGCCGAGCACCGCCGGCAGGACCACCGTCAGCGCCAGGAAGCCCCTGTCGGAGGCGATGACCGCGACATACCGCCGGATCAGGGTGCCGAGCTGGGAGAGCCAGCCTTGCGGCTTGGGCGGCTTGATCGCCTGCGGGGGCGGCATATGGACCGACTGCGGGGCCACGGCGTCGATGTCCGCGGCGTACATCTGGTAGTGCCCCGAGCCCTTCCAGCGACCCGCCCAGTCGTAGTCGCGGTAGTTCTCGAAGGCGGAGAACACATCGGCCCAGGATTCGTAGCCGAAGAAGTTCAGCGCCTCCTCGGGCGGGCCGAAGTAGGCGACGGCCCCGCCCGGCGCCATCACCAGGAGCTTGTCGCACAGCGCCAGCTCGGCCACGGAGTGGGTGACGACGAGGACCGTACGGCCGTCGTCGGCGAGGCCCCTCAGCAGCTGCATGACATCGCGGTCCATGCCCGGGTCGAGACCGGAGGTCGGCTCGTCCAGGAAGATCAGCGACGGCTTGGTGAGCAGCTCCAGGGCCACCGAGACACGCTTGCGCTGACCGCCGGAGAGGGAGGTGACCTTCTTCTCCTTGTGCACGTCCAGCTTCAGCTCGCGCAGCACCTCGTCGATGCGGGCCTCGCGCTCGGCGGCCGTGGTGTCGGCGGGAAAGCGCAGCTTGGCCGCGTACTTGAGGGCCTTCTTGACGCTCAGCTCCTTGTGCAGGATGTCGTCCTGCGGGACCAGGCCGATGCGCTGGCGCAGCTCGGCGAACTGCTTGTACAGATTCCGGTTGTCGTAGAGGACGTCGCCCTGGTTCGCGGGGCGGTAACCGGTGAGCGCCTTCAGCAGAGTCGACTTGCCGGAGCCGGAGGGGCCGATGACCGCGATGAGGGACTTCTCCGGCACGCCGAAGGAGACGTCCTTGAGGATCTGCTTGCCGCCGTCGACCGTCACGGTCAGATGGCGGGCGGAGAAGGAGATCTCGCCGGTGTCGACGAACTCCTCGAGCCGGTCGCCGACCAGACGGAACGTCGAATGACCGACGCCGACGATGTCGTTCGGGCCGAGCAGCGCCGAGCCGCCCTTGCCGATCGGCATGCCGTTGACGAACGTGCCGTTGTGCGAGCCCAGGTCGCGGATCTCGAAACGGCCGTCGGGCGTGGCGTGGAACTCGGCGTGGTTGCGGGAGACCTGAAGGTCGGAGACGACCAGGTCGTTCTCCAGCGCACGGCCGATGCGCATCACCCGGCCGAGGGCGAGCTGGTGGAACGTGGTCGGGCTGCGGTCGCCGTAGACCGGCGGCGCGCCCGCGCCACCGCCGGGGCCCTGCTGCTGCGGGATCGGCCGGCTCTGCTGGGGGGCCTGCTGCCGAGGTGCCTGCTGCTGGGGTGCCTGCTGCGCCCAGCCGGCGCCCGCGCCCTGTGCCGCGTACGGCTGCTGCTGAGGCCCGGACTGCGGCGCGGCCACCGCGGCCGCGGCACCGGAGAGGTTCAGACCCGGCCCGTCGGTCGCGTTGCCCAGGTGCACGGTCGTGGCCCCGCCGATCTCCAGCTGGTGGATGCGCCGGCCCCCGACGAATGTGCCGTTGGTGCTCCCCCGGTCCTCCACGACCCAACCGCGGCCGTTCCAGCCGATCGTGGCGTGGCGCCAGGAGACCCTGGCGTCCTCGAGCACGATGTCCCCCTGCGGATCACGTCCGAGGGTGTACGGCCTGGACGCGTCGAGCGTCCAGGTGCGTCCATTGAATTCCACTACGAGTTCAGGCACTCCATGCCCCACTGAGTTGTCCCCCGAGTTACCCCCATCACGGGGAGTGTAGGGATGTCGAACATCGTGGGGAACTATTTCAGGCTTGGCGCTCTGACTGAAAGTCGGGCCTTGTGACGAACGTGAACGGGTGGCCGGGCGCGCGCCGTTGACGGAGGTGAAACCGGGCCGGAGAGTGGTAATCCGACGCGAGGGGGACATCCGCGGTGGATCACCGCGGCGCGGACCGGGGGTCTGACGATGCGCAACGAGGCCGCGGAACACGGCAGGAGGCTGCCCTGGACGGATGTGCTGCTGTCCGCGATCGCGTCCGTGAGCTGGGCGTTGATCGGGATGGCGGGGACGGCGGCGCTCGGTCTGCATCTGCTCCGGGCGGATGCGGCCGGCTCGCTCGGGCCGATGACGGCGGCCGTCGTGGCGCTGGGGGCGAACGGGTCGGTCAGGCCGTCCGGGAATGTGTCGGCGTTCGGTCTGAAGGGAGCCGAGGCGACGACCGCCGTCCAGATCACGCCACTGGGTGTGGGGCTGGTGGGTGCGCTGCTGCTGTCCTGGTTCTTCCTGCGTTCGCTGCGTGCGGCGGGTGTGGTCGTCGCCCCGTCCGAACTCCTCGCGCGGGCGAGCGCGGTGGTGGCGCTGTTCGTGGCGATGCTGGGCGGTCTCGCCTGGGCCGGCCATGACGTCGTCACCATCGACGGGGGCTCGTTCGGACTCGACAGGCTGCCCGGCGGGAGGGGCGGGGGGAGCATCGGTATCCCGGGGCTCGGCGACATCGGAGGGCTGCTGCCGAGCCGGATCGGGGACCTCGTCCAGGCCAAGGCCTCGGTCGGCTTCAGCGTCGACACGGTGCCCACGCTGCTCGGGGGCGCGGCCTGGGCGGCGGGGGTCCTGGTGATCGCGCTGCTCGCGTCGCGACGCACACCCCTGCCGCGGGGCTGGCAGGCCGTGCACCGGGTCGTGCGCCCGGCCGTGTCGGCGCTGGTGGCGGTGGTGCTGACGGCGGTGTTCGCCGGCCTCGCGGCGGCGGCGTACGCGGCGATCGGCGACGACCATCCGGCGCGGATCGCGGGGGCGGCGCTGCTCGGCGCGCCGAACGGGGTGTGGCTGGGCGTCCCGCTCGGCCTGTTCGTACCGTGGGACGGGAAGGCCACGGGCGAGCTGGCCAAACTCCTGCCGGACCCGCTGGACCGGCTGCTGAGCGTGCGGACCGGCCAGTCGGTGACGTTGGACCGCCTGGCCGGGCTGGACGGCAAGGTGTGGCTGCTGGCGGTCGCCGCGGCGCTCATGATGCTGTTCGCCGGTGTGCTGACGGCGGCACGTACGCCTGTCGTACGAGGCGGGGATGCGGCGGCCGTACCGGATGCGGCTGCTTCCGCCGTACGGGCCCCGGGTCCCCTCGGCTTCGCAGGGCACTGCGCGCTTCGGCTCGGGATCGTGACGGCCGTGGCACTGCCGCTGCTGGTCCTGCTGACGGATGTGTCGGTGGACGCCTCGCTGTCCCTGTTCGGATTCGACGCCTTCGGCGCCGGGGTCGAGCTGCACGGGGACCTCGGCGCGGCGCTGCTGCTGGGCGCGGTGTGGGGTGCGGGCGCCGGGGCGGCCGGGGCGCTGCTCGCGTATGCGACCGGGGCGGCGGGAAGCCGGACGGCGCCCCTGGCACGGGGTGACATGGGGTCATGGGCGACTTCCGCGTCCCCGCGCACGACGGTGCGGCAGGAGGCCGGTCCCTACACTCCGGGCACGCCCTACCGCCCGCCGAACCCGGCCACCAATCCCTATCTACGGCTGCCCGAGGCGCTCCGGGGACCGGAGGACGCACGGCCGGGTGAGGGCGCAGGTGCGGGAGAAGACGCGCGGGCGGGAGAAGACGCGCGGCGCGGCGAAGGTGCGCGGGCGCGGGCCGCCGGGGAACCGCCGGAGGGAGGCGCTCGGCCCGCCCCTGGTGACATGTCTCGGCCCGCCCCTGGTGACATGTACGGCGCGCCCACGGTGATCCAGCCGATCGAGCCACCCGGACCGCCCTCCCGACGCCGTACCCCGGGGACCTCGTCGCCCTCGGACCAGGTGCCCCCGCCGCCTCCCCCGCCTCCACCACCCGGGCCGCCCCGGGGGCGCGGCTGAGGAGGCTCCGCCCGACCGGCCGCTTCCCCTCCCGCACCCTGCGCCTTCGTCGCCGGTCAAGCCGCTCGTCACCCGCCCGCCATCCACTGTTCCGTGTCCGCTAGACGGACCGGGCACGCGGAGGGCACTGGGTGCCGGATACGGTGGAAACACCATGAGTGCTTCGCAGACCTCCGACGCCCCCACTCTCCTTGTCAAGATCTTCGGCAAGGACCGGCCCGGCCTGACGGCCGGCCTGTTCGACACGCTGGCCGCCTACAACGTCGACGTCGTCGACATCGAGCAGGTCGTCACCCGGGGCCGGATGGTGCTGTGCGCCCTGGTGACGACGCCGCCGTCCGGGCTCGAGGGTGATCTGCGGGCGACCGTCCACAGCTGGGCGGAGTCCATGAAGATGCAGGCCGAGATCATCTCCGGGATCGGCGACAACCGTCCGCGAGGTCTCGGACGTTCCCTGGTCACCGTGCTCGGCCATCCGCTGACGGCCGAGTCGACGGCCGCCATCGCCGCCCGGATCGCCGCCGCCGGCGGCAACATCGACCGTATCTTCCGGCTCGCCAAGTACCCCGTCACGGCCGTCGAGTTCGCCGTGTCCGGCGTGGAGACCGAGCCGCTGCGCACCGCCCTGGTGACCGACGCCGCGGCACTCGGTGTCGACGTCGCCGTCGTCGCGGCCGGTCTGCACCGGCGGGCCCAGCGTCTGGTCGTCATGGACGTGGACTCGACGCTCATCCAGGACGAGGTCATCGAACTGTTCGCAGCGCACGCGGGCTGCGAGGCGGAGGTCGCCGAGGTGACGGCGGCGGCCATGCGCGGCGAGCTGGACTTCGAGCAGTCGCTGCACGCGCGCGTCGCGCTGCTCAAGGGACTGGACGCGTCGGTGATCGACAAGGTGCGCGCCGAGGTGCGGCTCACCCCGGGCGCGCGCACTCTGATCCGCACGCTGAAACGACTCGGCTTCCAGGTGGGAGTGGTCTCCGGCGGCTTCACCCAGGTCACCGATGACCTCAAGGAGCGGCTCGGCCTGGACTTCGCGCAGGCCAACACGCTGGAGATCGTCGACGGGAAGCTGACCGGCAAGGTCGTCGGCGAGGTCGTGGACCGGGCGGGCAAGGCCCGGCTGCTGCGCCGGTTCGCCGCCGAGGCGGGAGTGCCGCTGGCGCAGACCGTGGCGATCGGGGACGGGGCCAACGACCTCGACATGCTGAACGCGGCCGGTCTGGGCGTCGCCTTCAACGCCAAGCCCGTGGTCCGCGAGGCCGCGCACACCGCGGTGAACTTCCCCTTCCTGGACACCGTCCTGTATCTGCTCGGCGTCACCCGGGAAGAGGTCGAGGCGGCGGACATACACGACGAGACCGGCTGAGGTCCCCGCCGCGCGGTGTCACCTACGGCCGCGTAGGACGTCGCCGGGGCCCGGCACCGTGACCGGAGCCGGGCCCCGCTGCTTCCGTGAGGGTCTACTCGCTCGGCGCCCAGTAGTCGAGCAGGGTGGCCGTGCCCGGTTCCAGGGACTTCCAGGAGCCGTCGAAGGAGAGCACGACGAAGGCGGCGGCGGGGAAGCCGCGTCGGCTCATCCGCTCGCGCGCCTCGGCCTCCGCTTCCCCCGAGAGGACCTCGGCGAGACCCTGGATGCCCGGATTGTGACCGATGAGAGCCACGTTCTGGGCGTCTTCGGGGCTTTCGTTGAGCACGGTGATCAGTTCGCCGGGCGAGGCGTCGTAGATCCGCTCCTCGTAGACGGTTTTCGGCCGGTGCGGAAGCTCCTGGACCGCGATCTTCCAGGTCTCGCGGGCACGCGTCGCCGTGGAGCAGAGGGCCAGGTCGAAGGGGATGCCGGTGTCGGCCAGCTTGCGGCCTGCGACGGCCGCGTCCTTGCGGCCCCGGTCTGCGAGGGGCCGCTCGTGGTCGGCCACCTGCGGCCAGTCGGCCTTCGCATGCCGGAAGAGGACAATCCTGCGGGGTTCTGCGGAGCTCATGCGTCCCAGCTTCGCATGAAAGAGGACAGGGAGCGCAGGGAGTTGACGGCGTCGGAAGTGCGCTCGCGCACATGGCGGATCGGGCCTGCGCGCCGCCTGCCTGGGCACAAGCGGCCCCCGGCCGCCGGGCCCGGGGACTCCGGGCCCCCGGGGGGCTCCCGTCCGGGTCCGGCGGGCGGGGCGCCGTGCGGGGGGAGGTGTCACCGTGCGTGGTGCGTCATCGTCTGCTGGATGCCCTCCACGAGCCGGCCGAGAGCGGGGTCGCCGCCCGCCCGCGTGTCCGCCGGATTGAGTATCAGCGCCAGCAGGACCACGAAGGCCAGTGTGGGCAGCGCGAGGGCCCACCAGGGCAGCCGCATGTCGATGCCGCCCGTGGTCGCCGGGTGAGGCCGGGTGTGCGTGCGGGCCGGCATGACTGCCTCCGTGGGTCTGCGGACGGTCCGTGGTCCGCCGTCGGCGGCCACACCTCGAAGGTAGGGACTGGGCAGCCCTCAACCCATCCGGTGATCCACCCACTTGACCCTGACACTCACCCCCTAGGGGATGCTGGGGCAGGCCCCACCCCGGGCCTGGGGGCGCCCTCCGTCAGGGGGAGGCGATCGTGGCGATGACGGCGATGATCACGAAGATGGCGAAGAACGTGCCGAAGACGAGCAGCATCTTCTTCTGGCCGTTCGGGGGATTCGGGTCGAGCACGGGCATACGGTCAGTTTCGCACCCCTCCCCCGCCCTGCCTCCGGCGGGGTCGCCGCCGAACGGGTCACCCCCAGGACCCGGTCCCGGCCGGGCCGCGTGGCCCGGCGGGGTCCTGCGCCGGCGCGCCGGATGTCCGCTCAGCGCGCCGTCGCCTCGTCCTCCACGGTCCGGTCGCGGCCCGCCAGGACGCCCGCCGCGACCTGCGGGAGCATCAGCCCGGCCATCAGGGCGATGGGCAGGCCCCAGCCGCCGCTGTGCTGATAGAGGACGCCCACCAGCAGCGGCCCCGGGATCGACAGTAGATAGCCGGTGCTCTGCGCGAACGCAGACAGCCTGGCCACCCCGGCACCCGTCCGGGCCCGCATGCCCACCATGGTGAGGGCCAGCGGGAAGGCGCAGTTGGAGACGCCGAGCAGCAGCGCCCAGGCCCAGGCGCCGGCCGCCGGGGCCCAGTACAGGCCGGCGTACCCGGCAAGACCGCAGACCCCGAGCGCGACCACGATCGGACCCTGGTGCGGCAGCCGGGTGGCCAGCCGTGGGATGACGAAGGCGAGGGGCACGCCCACCACCATGGTGACCGCCAGCAGCATTCCGGCCGTGCCCGCGGACACCCCGGCGTCACGGAAGATCTGCGCCATCCAGCCCATCGTGATGTAGGCGGCCGTGGCCTGGAGCCCGAAGAAGACGGCCAGCGCCCATGCGGTACGACTCCGGATCATCCCGGGCCCCTCGGCCTCGCCCCGGTCGGAGTCGGCGACGAGCGTGCCGCCCTCGGAGGCGTTCTGGGCGGAACGGGCACCCCGCACGCGTACGAACGGAATCCACGGCAGGACGGCCGCCGCCGACAGTGCCGCCCAGACGGCGAGGCCCGACTGCCAACCACCGCCCAGGGCACCGGTCATGGGGACCGTGGCCGCCGCGGCAGCGGATGTGCCGAGGGCCAGCGCCATCGAGTACAGGCCGGTCACGGAACCCACCCGGTCCGGGAACCAGCGCTTGACGATCACCGGCATCAGGACGTTGCTGACGGCGATACCCATCAGGGCGAGCGCGCTGGCGGCCAGGAAGCCCGTGGTGCTCCCCGTGTACGGGCGGATCGCGAGCCCGGCGGTGATCGCGGCCATTGCGGCGCAGACCACGGCGGCCGGGCCGAACCGACGGGCCAGCCGCGGGGCCGTGGCGCCGAAGACGGCGAAGCACAACGGAGGTACGGAGGTCAGCAGTCCGGCGAGGCTGCCGCTCATGCCGAGCCCGTCACGCACCTCTTCGAGAAGGGCGCCGAGGCTGGTGATGGCGGGCCGCAGGTTGAGCGCGGTGAGGACGATGCCGACGAGGAGCAGACGCGTCGTCCACGCGCGCGGGCCGGCCGCGCCGCCCTCGGTCCCCGGCACCGCGGCGCCGGGGACGGGCCCGGAGCCGCGCACCGGCGTGTTCATGGGTATCGGTGCGGACGCGGTCGTCCCGGGTGCCTCGTCGGATGCCATACCGCTCATCATAGAATCATGGGATGATTCAGGGAGCACCCCCTTGCGTTACGCTCCCGATCTCCGGCCCCGCACCCAGGCCCGCCGCACGAAGGACCGTCATGCCGCTGAGCCACCCCCGCCGATCCGCGTTGTCCGAACAGGTCATCGCCGGACTGCGGAACCAGATCACCTCGGGCGAATGGCCGGTGGGCTCGCGCATCCCGACCGAGTCCGAGCTGGTCGACCAGCTCGGGGTCGCGCGCAACACGGTCCGCGAGGCCGTCCGCGCGCTCGCGCACAACGGTCTGCTGGACATCCGCCAGGGGTCGGGCACCTATGTGGCGGCGACCAGCGAGCTGGCGGGCGTGATGCACCGGCGGTTCGCCGACGCCGACCCCACCCACATCGCCGAGCTGCGCGCGACCCTGGAGTCGGGTGCCGCCCAGCTCGCCGCACGGCGGCGCACCGAGCGCGACCTCAAGCAGCTGGACGCGCTGTTGCTGCGCCGTGAGGAGGCCTGGGGGTCCGGGGACGTGGAGGCGTTCGTGACCGCCGACGCGACCTTCCACATGGCGGTGGTGGCCGCGTCCCACAACGATGTCATGACGGCGATGTACGCGGACCTGGGCGAGGTGCTGCGGGACTGGCTGCGCGACGACGTCGGCGGGCAGCTGACGCCGGAGACGTACATGGACCACACGGGGCTCGTGGACGCGATCCGCACGGGCGACGCGGCCTCGGCGGCCGCCGAGGCCGCGAGTTATCCGTTCATGTGCCGCCCTGGGCGGTCGCGGACCGCGGCGCGCTGAGCGGACTCACCAGGCGTGGCCGACCCACGCCGAGCGGACCTTTGCCCAGCAGCGGCCCGTGAGCCGCACGGTCATCGCGGGTCCGACGTCGGCCGGGGCGGTGTCGGTGTCCAGGTCCCACCAGGGGTCGCACTCGATGTGCAGGCTCACATGGTCGGTCCGGGGATACGGGTTGTGGCAGTGGGCGACGACGTCCGGACCGGTCACACGGACGCGGCACTCGGCCTCGAAGGGCCTCGTATCGGCGGACCTCCCGCTCATCCCGCGCGCGTGGGGCCCAGTGGGCTCCCCGCGCGCGTGCGGCATCGCCTCGTACGGCAGGACGGTCACCAGGGCAAGGGCGAGGAAGACCGGGGCGAAGCGGCGGGACAAGCGCACAACGGGACCTCCCAGGCCGTACGGCTGCGGGGCGGTGCGTACTCCCAGCGTGCGTGCCGGTCACTCGCGGGCGCCCGGCCGGGTACTCCGAACGGGCGACGCCCCGCTTCCCGCACGGAGCGGGGAACGGGGCATCGACCTGGTACGACAGGGCCAAGGGGCGCATCAGCGGACGCGCAAGCCCTCAGGCCTCGTGGGAGGGGCGGCTCAGGCGCCGATGGCGTGCAGACCGCCGTCCACGTGGATGATCTCGCCGGTGGTCTTCGGGAACCAGTCGCTCAGCAGGGCGACGACGCCCCGGCCGGCCGGCTCCGGGTCCTTCAGGTCCCACTCCAGCGGGGAGCGGCTGTCCCACACGGAGGCCAGCTCGCCGAAGCCGGGGATGGACTTGGCGGCCATGGAGCCGATGGGGCCCGCGGAGATGAGGTTGCAGCGGACGTTCTGCTTGCCCAGGTCGCGCGCCATGTAGCGGCTGGTGGCCTCCAGGGCCGCCTTGGCCGGGCCCATCCAGTCGTACTGCGGCCAGGCGAACTGCGCGTCGAAGGTGAGGCCGACGACCGAGCCGCCGTTCTGCATCAGCGGCAGGCAGGCCATGGTCAGCGACTTCAGGGAGTACGCCGAGACATGCATGGCGGTGGCGACCGACTCGAACGGCGTGTTGAGGAAGTTGCCGCCGAGGGCGTCCTGCGGGGCGAAACCGATGGAGTGCACGACGCCGTCGAGGCCGCCCAGCTCCTCGCCGACGATGTCGGCCAGGCGCGCGAGGTGCTCGTTGTTGGTGACGTCGAGCTCGACGACCTTGGTGGGCTTGGGGAGCTTCCTGGCGATGCGCTCGGTCAGCGTGGGCCGCGGGAACGCGGTCAGGATGATCTCGGCGCCCTGCTCCTGGGCCAGCTTCGCGGTGTGGAACGCGATGGAGGACTCCATCAGCACACCGGTGATCAGGACGCGCTTGCCCTCGAGAATTCCGCTCATGGTGATCAGTGACCCATTCCCAGTCCGCCGTCAACGGGGATGACGGCTCCAGTGATGTACGAGGCGTCGTCGGAGGCGAGGAACCGCACCGTCGCGGCGATCTCCTCCGGCTGCGCGTAACGGCCGAGCGGCACCTGCGACATGATGTTCGCCCGCTGCTCGTCGGTGAGCGCCTTGGTCATGTCCGTGTCGACGAAGCCGGGGGCGACGACGTTGAAGGTGATGTTGCGCGAGCCCAGCTCACGGGCGAGGGAGCGCGCGAAGCCGACCAGGGCGGCCTTGGAGGCGGCGTAGTTCGCCTGCCCGGCGGACCCGAGCAGCCCCACCACCGACGAGACCAGCACGACGCGGCCCTTCTTGGCGCGCAGCATGCCACGGTTGGCGCGCTTGACGACGCGGAAGGTGCCGGTGAGGTTGGTGTCGATGACCGAGGTGAAGTCCTCCTCGGACATACGCATCAGCAGCTGGTCCTTGGTGACGCCCGCGTTGGCGACGAGGATCTCGACCGGGCCGTGCTGGGCCTCGATCTCCTTGTAGGCCTGCTCCACCTGCTCGGTGTCGGTGATGTCGCACTTGACCGCGAGGAAGCCGGCCGGCGGCTCGCCCGAGCGGTATGTGATCGCGACCTGGTCGCCGGCGTCGGCGAACGCGCGGGCGATGGCGAGGCCGATGCCCCGGTTGCCTCCAGTGACGAGAACCGAGCGGCTCAACGGATCACCCTTTCGATAGCGGTCTGGAACCCCTGCAGGACAGGCGCCTTCGTCGAAAACCTATCGGTCCGGCGCCCCGCGCGGACAATCGGGCACCGACAGTGGCGTAGGGGACTCACTGTCGGATCCCTACAGAAGTGGTGGCCGTGGAGTGAGCCGGGGCGGTCGTCGGAGGCAAAGGTCCGGTCGTCGGACGGAAAGATATGGTCCGCTCGGTCCCTCGGGAGACATGATCGGATCCGACAGGCCACGACAGCAGGGAGACCTCCGTGCCGCATTCCATCGACGAAGCCTTCGCGGCACTGCCGCTGCGGGCCCTGGCCGACGCCGCGCTGGCACGCGCGCGTGCACTGGGGGCCGAGCACGCGGACTTCCGGTTCGAGCGGGTGCGCAGTGCCGCGTGGCGGTTGCGCGACGGGAAGCCGGCCGGGTCCTCGGACACGACCGACCTGGGGTACGCGGTGCGGGTCGTGCACGGGGGGACCTGGGGATTCGCCTCGGGCGTCGATCTGACGCTCGACGCCGCCGCCAAGGTCGCGTCGCAGGCGGTGTCGATGGCCAGGCTCTCGGCGCAGGTGATCAAGGCGGCCGGGTCCACGGAGCGTGTGGAGCTGGCGCAGGAGCCGGTCCACGCGGAGCGGACCTGGGTCTCCTCGTACGAGATCGATCCCTTCACCGTGCCCGACGAGCAGAAGACGGGGCTGCTGGCCGACTGGAGCGCGCGGCTGCTCGCGGCCGACGGGGTCGACCACGTGGACGCCTCACTGACGACCGTCCACGAGAACAAGTTCTATGCCGACACCGCGGGCACCGTGACGACCCAGCAGCGCGTGCGGCTGCACCCCCAGCTCACCGCGGTCTCGGTCGACGACTCCACGGGGGAGTTCGACTCGATGCGCACCCTTGCGCCGCCGGTCGGCCGCGGCTGGGAGTACCTGACGGGCACCGGCTGGGACTGGGACGCCGAGCTGGAGCAGATCCCGGAACTGCTCGCCGAGAAGATGCGCGCGCCGAGCGTGGAGGCGGGTGTGTACGACCTGGTCGTCGACCCGTCCAACCTGTGGCTGACCATTCACGAGTCCATCGGGCACGCCACCGAGCTGGACCGGGCGCTCGGCTACGAGGCCGCTTACGCCGGCACGTCCTTCGCCACCTTCGACCGGCTGGGCAAGCTGAGGTACGGCTCCCAGCTGATGAACGTCACCGGCGACCGCACCGCCGAGCACGGCCTCGCGACGATCGGCTACGACGACGAGGGCGTCGAGGCGCAGTCGTGGGACCTGGTCAAGGACGGCACGCTGGTCGGCTATCAGATGGACCGGCGCATCGCCCGGCTGACCGGGTTCGAGCGCTCCAACGGGTGCGCCTACGCCGACTCGCCCGCGCACGTTCCCGTGCAGCGCATGGCCAATGTGTCGCTCCGGCCGGACCCGGCCGGACTGTCCACCGAGGATCTGATCGGCAGCGTGGACCGCGGGATCTATGTCGTCGGGGACCGTTCCTGGTCCATCGACATGCAGCGCTACAACTTCCAGTTCACCGGCCAGCGGTTCTTCCGGATCGAGAACGGGCGGATCACCGGCCAGCTGCGGGATGTCGCGTACCAGGCGACGACCACCGACTTCTGGGGCTCCATGGCGGCCGTCGGCGGTCCGGGGACCTATGTCCTCGGCGGCGCCTTCAACTGCGGCAAGGCCCAGCCGGGCCAGGTCGCGTCGGTCTCGCACGGCTGCCCGTCCGCCCTCTTCAGGGGGGTCAACATCCTCAACACCACCCAGGAGGCCGGTCGATGAGCGCCCGTACGAACAAGCCGCACGAGATCGTCGAGCGTGCCCTCGAGATGTCCCGCGCGGACGGGTGCGTCGTCATCGCCGACGAGCACTCCACCGCCAACCTCCGCTGGGCGGGCAACGCGCTGACCACGAACGGGGTCACCCGCGGGCGCACCCTCACCGTCATCGCGACCTTCGACGGCGCGCAGGGTACGGCGTCGGGGGTCGTCTCCCGCTCGGCCGTCACCGCCGACGAGCTGGAGTCGCTGGTGCGGGCCGCGGAGGCCGCCGCACGTGGCGCGGGCCCCGCCGAGGACGCGCAGCCGCTGATGACAGGCGTGCCGCAGTCCCCGAACTTCACGGACGCGCCCGCGGAGACCTCGTCCGCCGTCTTCACCGACTTCGCGCCGACGCTCGGCGAGTCCTTCGCACGCGCGCGTGCGGGCGGCCGTGAGCTGTACGGCTTCGCCAACCACGACGTCGTCTCGACGTACATGGGTACGTCGACCGGACTGCGGCTGCGACACGACCAGCCGAGCGGCACGCTGGAGCTCAACGCCAAGTCGCCTGACCGCACGCGTTCGGCGTGGGCGGGATGCTCGACGCGGGACTTCAAGGACGTCGACCCGGGGGCGCTGGACGCCGAGCTGTCGCAGCGGCTGGCCTGGGCGGAGCGCAGGGTCGAGCTGCCCGCGGGCCGCTACGAGACGCTGCTGCCGCCCACCGCGGTAGCGGACCTGCTGATCTACCAGATGTGGTCCTCGACGGCCCGGGACGCGGCCGAGGGCCGCACGGTCTTCGGCAAGCCCGGGGGTGGCACGCGCGTCGGCGAGAAGCTCTCCGGGCTGCCGCTGTCCCTGCGCAGCGACCCGGACGAGCCGGGTCTGGAGACGGCACCATTCGTGATCGCGCACGCCTCCGGCGACAACGCGTCGGTCTTCGACAACGGACTGCCGCTGAAGCCCACCGAGTGGATCGGCGACGGGGAGCTGAGGCATCTGACGACCACCCGGCACAGCGCGGCCCTGACCGGGCTTCCGCTCGCGCCGTCGATCGGGAACCTGGTCCTGGACGGTGGCGCCGACCGGTCCCTTCAGGAGATGGTCGCGGACACCCGGCGGGGGCTGCTGCTGACGTGCCTGTGGTACATCCGTGAGGTCGACCCGGCGACGCTGCTGCTGACCGGCCTGACCCGGGACGGCGTCTACCTCGTGGAGAACGGCGAGGTCACCGGTGAGGTGAACAACTTCCGCTTCAACGAGTCCCCGGTGGACCTGCTGGGCCGTGCCACGGAGGCCGGGCGTACCGAAAAGACGCTGCCGAGGGAGTGGAGCGACTGGTTCACTAGGGCTGCGATGCCCTCGCTGAGGGTGCCGGACTTCAATATGAGCTCTGTCAGCCAGGGCGTATAACCTCGTAGTCCGGTGGTCACTCGACCACCCGAAGACCTGCCAAGGAGATACGAGAACCGTGACGGACATCGTCGACGAACTGAAGTGGCGGGGGCTCATCGCCCTCTCCACGGACGAGGACGCACTGCGCAAGGCGTTCGCGGACGGTCCCGTCACGTTCTATTGCGGCTTCGACCCGACCGCTCCCAGCCTGCACCTCGGCAACCTCGTGCAGATCCTGACCATGCGCCGGATCCAGCAGGCGGGCAACCGGCCGCTGGGCCTGGTCGGGGGTGCCACGGGCCTGATCGGCGACCCGAAGCCGACCGCCGAGCGCACGCTGAACGACCCCGAGGTGGTGGCCGGCTGGGTGGCGCGGCTGCGGGGCCAGATCGAGAAGTTCCTGGACTTCGAGGGGCCGCACGCGGCGACGATGGTCAACAACCTGGACTGGACCCAGGGCCTGTCGGCCATCGATTTCCTGCGCGACATCGGCAAGCACTTCCGGGTCAACAAGATGATCTCGAAGGAGGCCGTCTCCCGCCGGCTGCACTCGGACGCGGGTATCAGCTACACCGAGTTCAGCTACCAGATCCTCCAGGGCATGGACTTCCTGGAGCTGTACCGGAGGTACGGCTGCACGCTGCAGACCGGCGGCAGCGACCAGTGGGGCAACCTCACCGCGGGCGCGGACCTGATCCACAAGGTGGAGCCGCACGTCGCGGTGCACGCGCTGGCGACGCCGCTGATCACGAAGGCGGACGGCACCAAGTTCGGCAAGACGGAGTCCGGCACGGTCTGGCTCGACCCGGAGCTGACCACGCCGTACGCCTTCTACCAGTTCTGGCTGAACGCGGACGACCGGGACGTCTCGAAGTTCCTGCGCATCTTCAGTTTCAGGTCGCGCGAGGAGATCGAGGAGCTGGAGCAGCAGACGGAGGAGCGCCCGCAGGCCCGCGCCGCCCAGCGTGCGCTCGCCGAGGAGCTGACGACGCTGGTGCACGGCGCGGACCAGACGGCCGCCGTGATCGCCGCGTCCAAGGCGCTGTTCGGGCAGGGCGAGCTGGCGGACCTCGACGAGAAGACGCTGGCCGCGGCCCTCTCCGAGGTGCCGAACGCCCGGGTCTTCGAGCTGGAGCCGGTGGTGGACCTGTTCGCCGAGGTCGGCCTGGTGCCCAGCAAGTCGGCCGCGCGCCGCACGGTGAAGGAGGGCGGCGCCTACGTGAACAACACCAAGATCACCGCCGAGGACGCGGTGCCCGCCCGGGAGGACCTGCTGCACGGCCGCTGGCTGGTGCTGCGCCGCGGCAAGAAGAACCTGGCCGCGGTCGAGGTCACGGGCGCCTGAGGCACTCCCGGCCGCGCGGGCCGGGTGCGTGCACACAGCCGGACGGGCAAGGGGGGCGGCCCCGTCGGGAGACGGGGCCGCCCCCCTTGCCCGTGCCGTCAGACTCTCTCCCTGCCTCTGCCCTTCATCGACATGTACGCCATCTCCCCCAGGAAGACGAGGACGACCGCGGCGGCGAGCTGGAGACCGTGGCGGCCCCAGTCGATGCCCCGGGTCTCCGCGATCCCGATGGAGCGGGCGATGGCGTTGCCGATGATGCCGCCGATGATGCCCATGAGGGTGGTCAGCCAGAGGGGGCTGTGCTGTCTGCCCGGCAGGATGAGCTTGGCCAGCAGGCCCAGCACGAATCCGACGATGATCGCCCACAACCAGCCCATGGCTGCCTCCTCGTACGGCTCGACGCGAGCGGTACGCCCAGTCTCGATCGGTCCGCCATACGGCGCATGTCGGATGCATCCGTACGCGCGCGTGCCCAGCTCATCCCCCAGGCAGGGGTGGCCCCGGTCTCGAAGCCGTCGCACGCGCGGCGTAACGTGGTGGGTGTTCGGGCTCGGCCCCTGACCGGGTACGGACCAGGTACGGGCCGGGGAGAGTCCGGGGCAGACGGGTGGTGGAAGGTGATGCGGAAGCTGACCAGCGGCGGGCAGCCCCCGGTGTTCCGGATCACGGGTGCCCGGCAGGGACTCGACGCCGACGTACGCGGCCGGCAGCGTCGTTACGTCATTTCCATGAGCATCCGCACGGTCGCGGTGATTCTCGCGGCCACCCTGTGGAACGTGGAGCGGCCGTTCGCCATCATCGCGCTGGTCCTGGGGGCGGTCCTGCCCTATGTCGCGGTGGTCATCGCGAACGCGGGACGCGAGAACGCGCCGTCTCTGCCGTCCTCGTTCCTCAATGTCCCGGCGCGCCCGATGATCGCACCGCCCGCTCAGGACAAGCACACGGAATCCGTCCCGGAAGACGCGCCGGCCGAGCCTGCGGCGGACGCCGGGAGCGAGCCGCGCGAACGGACCTGACCACGGCGGCCGCCGGATGCGGAACCGCATCCCCCGTGAAGCTCAGGAAAAGCTCAGGACAATCATGTTGTTCCGGTGCCGGGCACCGGGTTACCCGTGACATACTGCGTACGCGCTCCGCATCCCCCGTCGGAGCGACAGACCGACGCCGGGCAGCTCCCCCCGTGGCTGCTCGGCGTCGCCTTTTGGGCGCGATCGTGTTGTCACGTGTCGCTGGCCCCGCCCTCGGTTCCCGGCTCGTGGAGCATGCGCGGGATCGCGCTAGGGTCGGCATGTGATGGTCCCTGATCCCGATGCGCCCATGTGCTCCGCCAAGGGCTGCCGTGCCGCCGCCGTGTGGGTGCTGGCCTGGAACAACCCGAAGCTGCACACGCCGGAGCGCCGCAAGACCTGGCTGGCGTGCGAGGAGCACCGCGAGTATCTGTCGAAGTTCCTCGGCGTACGCGGGTTTCTCAAGGACGTCGTGAAGCTGGAGGACTGGGAGTCCCCCGGCACGAGTCCCTCGGCGGGCTGACTCGGCCCCGGGGTCCGGCCTCCGATCAGGCTCGGCCTCCGATCGGGCTCAGCCGCCGATCAGGCTCGGCCTCCGATCGGGCTCAGCCGCCGATGGCCGACATCGGCCGCTCGGGCTGGAGGAACGACGGGTCGTCCAGTCCCGAGCCCGCCTTCTTGCCCCACATCGCGAGCCGCCAGATGCGGGCGATCTCCTCGTCGGGGGCGCCGGAGCGCAGCGCCTCGCGCAGGTCGGTCTCCTCGGTGGCGAACAGACAGGTGCGTATCTGGCCGTCGGCCGTCAGACGGGTGCGGTCGCAGGCCGCGCAGAAGGGGCGGGTGACCGAGGCGATGACCCCGACGCGGTGCGGGCCGCCGTCGACGATCCAGCGCTCGGCAGGGGCGGAGCCGCGCTCCTCGGCGCCCTCGGCGGTCAGCTGGAAACGGGTACGCAGCGAGGCCAGTACATCGCCCGCGGTGACCATGCCCTCGCGCTTCCAGCCGTGCTGGGCGTCCAGGGGCATCTGCTCGATGAAGCGCAGCTCGTAGTCGTGCCGGATCGCCCAGGCGAGGAGGTCCGGGGCCTCGTCGTCGTTGAGCCCCGGCATCAGGACGGAGTTGACCTTGACCGGGGCGAGGCCCGCCTCGTGCGCGGCCCGGAGGCCGTCGAGGACGTCCTGGTGGCGGTCCCGGCGGGTGAGCGCCTTGAAGACGTCCGGGCGCAGGGTGTCCAGCGAGACGTTCACCCGGTCCAGGCCCGCCGTCCTCAGGGCCGCCGCCGTGCGTCCGAGGCCGATGCCGTTGGTGGTGAGGGACGTCTGGGGCCGGGGGGTCAGCGCGGCGACCCGCTCCACGATGCCGACGAGGCCGGGGCGCAGCAGCGGCTCGCCTCCGGTGAAGCGGACCTCCTGTATTCCGAGGGAGGTGACCGCTATGCCGATCAGGCGGACGATCTCGTCGTCCGTCAGCAGGTCGGGCTTGGCGAGCCACTTCAGGCCCTCCTCCGGCATGCAGTACGTGCACCGCAGATTGCACCGGTCGGTCAGCGAGACCCTCAGGTCGGTGGCCGTCCGGCCGTAGGTGTCGATGAGCACTCGGGCCCCCTCCCTCGTCACGGATCGTCTTTCCGTCAACTGCGAGCCTACGTGACGGCACCGACAACAACAGCGCCCGAACCCACCAGGTGTGCCACGGCCGCGTCGTAGATCCCTACGACGCGGCCGTCGGTGCGGGGCGGTCAGTGGGCCCCGGTGCCGGTCAGGGACCGTACCTCCAGTTCCGCGTACTTGCCGGGATCCGGCTGCTCCTTCGACAGGAGCGTGCCGAGCCAGCCCAGCAGGAACCCGACCGGAATGGAGATGAGGCCCGGGTTCTCCAGGGGGAACCAGTGGAAGTCGGCGTGCGGGAACATCGACGTCTCCTTCCCCGAGACCACCGGCGAGAACAGCACCAGGCCGACGGCGGTCACCAGGCCGCCGTAGATCGACCACAGGGCCCCGGAGGTGGTGAACCGCTTCCAGAAGAGGCTGTAGAGGATCGTCGGCAGATTCGCGGAGGCGGCGACCGCGAAGGCGAGGGCGACCAGGCCCGCCACGTTCAGGTCGCGGGCAAGGGCGCCGAGGGCGATGGAGACGGCTCCGATGCCGACGGTCGCCCAGCGGGCCGCGCTCACCTCCTGTTTCTCGCTCGCCTGCCCCTTCTTGATGACGTTGGCGTAGATGTCGTGCGCGAACGACGAGGACGAGGCGAGGGTCAGGCCCGCGACCACCGCGAGGATCGTGGCGAAGGCGACCGCCGAGATGGAGGCCAGCAGGATCGCGCCCCCGTTGGAGTCCGTGCCTCCCAGGTGAAGCGCGAGCAGGGGCGCGGCCGTGTTGCCCGCCTTGTTGGAGGCGATGATCTCGTCGGGTTTGATCAGGGCGGCGGCGCCGAAGCCGAGGGCGAGGGTCATCAGATAGAAGACGCCGATGAGGCCGATCGCCCAGTTCACCGACTTCCGGGCGGCCTTCGCGGTGGGCACCGTGTAGAAGCGGATCAGGATGTGCGGCAGACCCGCGGTGCCGAGTACCAGGGCGATGCCCAGGGAGAGGAAGTCCAGCTTGCTGGTGCCGGTGGCGCCGTACTTCAGTCCGGGCTCCAGGAAGGGCGAGCCCTTGCCGCTGTTGGCGGCGGCCTTGCCGAGCAGGTCCGACAGGTTGAAGTGGAACTTCAGCAGCACCAGGAAGGTCAGCAGCAGGGCGCCCGCGATCAGCAGGACGGCCTTGACCATCTGCACCCAGGTGGTGCCCTTCATGCCGCCGATGGTGACGTACACGATCATGAGCACGCCGACGAGGGCGACGATACCGATCTTGCCGCCGTCGCTGGTGATCCCGAGGAGCAACGAGACCAGGACGCCCGCGCCCGCCATCTGGGCCAGCAGGTAGAAGATCGACACGACGATGGTGGAGGTGCCGGCCGCGGTGCGGACCGGGCGCTGGCGCATGCGGTACGCCAGCACGTCGCCCATGGTGTACCGGCCGGAGTTGCGCAGCGGCTCGGCGACCAGCAGCAGGGCCACCAGCCAGGCGACCAGGAAGCCGATGGAGTACAGGAAGCCGTCGTAGCCGAAGAGGGCGATGGCGCCCGCGATGCCGAGGAAGGACGCGGCGGACATGTAGTCGCCGGAGACCGCGAGTCCGTTCTGGAAGGCGGTGAACTGGCGGCCGCCCGCGTAGAAGTCGGCGGCGTTTCTGGTCTGGCGGCCGGCCCAGACGGTGATGACGAGGGTCGCCGCGACGAACACCGCGAAGAGGGTGACGATGAGCGGCCGGTGCTTGCTCGCCTCACCGGCGGCCAGGAGGACTGCCGGGCTCATGCGCCTGCCTCCATCCGGGACTTGATGGCCTCGGCCTTGGGGTCGATCCGGGCTGCGGCGTGGCGGGAGTACCACCACGCGATGAGGAACGTGGTGAGGAACTGGGCGAGGCCGAGCACCAGGGCGACGTTGACGTTGCCGAACAGCTTGATGCCCATGAACCCGTCCGCGTAGTTCGACAGCAGCACATAGACCAGGTACCAGGCGATGAACGCCACGGTCAGCGGGAAGGCGAACGAACGGTGGGAGCGGCGCAGTTCACCGAATTCGGCGCTCTCCTGGACCGCGAGGAACGCTTCGGTGGTCGGATGGCCGGCTTCGGTCTTGGACGGGGGAGGTGCGTCGGTGGCCACGGGTGTCTCCTCGCATTACGGACCTCATAGTGATGTGGGTCACATCACCGGGGTGCGACGCTAGCGCTCCGGTGTGTGATCCGACAGGGGGCGGCAGCCGCCTGGGTACCCCCTGCCCGAGGTCACGGCGCGCCTCGTGGGCCGGTTCAACTCCCTTGGTTTCTTTTTTACGTAGTCGCCCGAAGTCATTGCTGACGGCCCGGGACGGCGGATAGCGTCACCCTGCACCACCCGTCATGTACCTGCCGGGATGCCACAGCATTCCGGCTTGTTCACGTTTCCGGATGATGTGGAGATCCCATGGCTCATCTGCGTTCCAGACGCCGCCTCGCCCTCGCTGTGCCGGTCGTGCTGTCGCTCACCGCCTCCCTGGGCTTCCTGCCGGGCACGGCGTCGGCCGCCCCGAGTACCGCCCCCATGGCGCGGACCGCCGACGGGCCCGAACTCGCCTACGTGGTCAACGCGCGGACGGACCGTCATACGATCGCATCGGTGCAGCAGGCGATCGCCGCGGCCGATGGCACGATCGTGGTGACATACGACCGGATCGGTGTGTTCGTCGTCCACTCCGCGAACCCCGACTTCGCCAAGACCCTGCGTACCGTTCCCGGGGTGCAGTCCGCCGGCGCGACCCGGACCGCCCCGCTGACCGCGGCGGGCACCACGGACGAGGGCGCCGCGCAGTACCTGACGAAGGATCAGGCGGCCAGGCTCTCCAGCGCCTCGGCGGCCTCGGGCGAGAGCGAGCCCCTCGAGGCCGACCAGTGGGACCTGCGCGCGATCGGCGCCGACCAGGCCGCGAAGATCAACCCCGGCAGCCGGAAGGTCACCGTCGCCGTCATCGACACCGGAGTCGACGACACCCATCCGGACCTCGCCCCGAACTTCTCCGCGTCGCAGTCCGCGAGCTGCGTCGGCGGCAAGGCGGACACCTCCTACGGCGCCTGGCGGCCCGCGAAGCCCGAGCACTACCACGGCACCCATGTCGCGGGTGAGATCGCGGCGGCCCGCAACGGCATCGGGGTCGCCGGTGTCGCGCCGAACGTCGAGGTCTCCGCCATCAAGGTGGCCGACCCGGTCAGCGAACTCTTCTACCCCGAGAGCGTCGTCTGCGCGTTCGTATTCGCCGCCGACCACGGTGTGGAGATCACGAACAACAGCTACTACGTCGACCCGTGGCTCTACAACTGCATGGACGACCCGGACCAGCGGGCCATCGTCGACGCGGTCAACCGGGCCCAGCGGTATGCCCAGCGCAAGGGCACTCTCAGCGTCGCCTCGGCGGGCAACTCCAACGACGACCTCGACTCCCACTCCCTGGCCGACGCCTCCAGCCCCGACGACTCCACCGCGGTGAACCGCACCGTCGACCCGCACGAGTGCTTCGACGTGCCGACCCAGCTGCCGGGCGTGGTCACGGTCAGCGCGACGGGTGTCTCGAAGGCCAAGTCGTACTACTCCAGCTACGGCGACGGCGTGATCGACGTGGCGGCGCCCGGCGGCGACAAGTACCAGATCCCAGACACGCCGTCGAAGAACGGTCGCATCCTCTCCACCATGCCGGGCGGCCAGTACGGCTTCCTCCAGGGCACCTCGATGGCATCGCCGCACGTCGCGGGCGTGGCCGCGCTGTTGAAGTCGGCGCATCCGTGGGCGAGCCCGGACCAGCTCCAGGCGCTGCTCAAGGCGCAGGCCGACAACCCGGGCTGCCCGGCCGGCCCCTACGACGGCAACGGGGACGGGGTCGTGGACGCCACCTGCGTGGGCGGCAAGCGGGTGAACGGGTTCTACGGGTTCGGCATCGTCAACGCGCTGCGCGCGGTGAAGTAGCGCAACCCGCCGTCGGCGGGCAGGTCCCGGTGCAGTAGCTGCCCCGGGACCTGCCGCCATGTTGATCGAGTACATCCGGCACAGTGCCCCCATGACCGATACGGACATGACATGGGCGGCGCTGGGCGGAGACCCGGCACTGGTGGGCAGGATCTCGTACGTCGCGCGGGAGGGGACGCTGTCCTCGCGGCTGCCCGTACGGGAGGTGGCGCGGGCCTGTGTCGGCGCCTGTGCGCTGGCCGCCGCCGAGTGGGGCGCACGACGGGCCGGACTGCCGGTCGTGCCCGAGGTCCGGGTGGACGACGGGGCCGTGGCCACCGCCTTCCACAGCGAGCGGCATCTGCGGCTCGACGGCCGGGAGCCGGTCAACTTCGCACCGCTGTCCCGCTTCTGGCGCACGGCGGACGGCTGGGTGCGCACGCACGCGAACTATCCGCATCACCGCGAGCGGCTGCTCGGCGCCCTCGGGCTGGCGGCGGACGCGTCCGTGGAATCCGTGGCCGCCGCGGTCGCCGAGCGGTCGGCCGCCGAGGTGGAGGACGGTGTGTACGCGGCCGGAGGGCTCGCGGTCGCACTGCGCACGCCCGGGGAGTGGGCGGCGCACGAGCAGGGGCGTGCGGTCGCCGCGCATCCTCTGGTGAGCCGTGAACGGCTCGATGAGGCGCCCGTACGCCCGCTGATCCCGCTCGAACGCTCCGCCGGACAGCCGCTGCTGCCCGCCGCCGGTCTGCGGGTGCTGGACCTCACCCGGGTCATCGCGGGCCCGGTGGCCACCCGGGCGCTGGCGCTGCTCGGCGCGGACGTGCTGCGGATCGACACCCCGCACCTGCCGGAACTCCCCGATCAGCATGCCGACATGGACTTCGGTAAGCGCTCCTCCCTCCTCGACCTGGCGGCGACCGCGGACCGGCGGACCTTCGAGGAGCTGCTGGCGGAGGCGGACGTGGTCGTCACGGGCTACCGGCCCGGCGCGCTCGACCGGTGGGGACTCGCCCCCGAACAACTGGCCGAGCGGCGGCCCGGACTCGTGCTGGCGCAGTTGTCGGCGTGGGGTGCTTACGGGCCCTGGGGCGGGCGGCGGGGCTTCGACAGCCTGGTGCAGGCCGCCACCGGAATCGCGGTGAGCGAGGGCTCGGCGGAGCGGCCGGGGGCCCTGCCCGCACAGGTCCTGGATCACGGCACGGGATATCTGCTGGCCGCAGCGGTCCTGCGATCCCTCACCGAGCAGACGGAGGAGGGCGGAAGCCGGATCGTACGGCTGGCGCTCGCGCGGACGGCGGCCTGGCTGACGGACGGAAGGGACCGGGGAGCCGGGCGCGGCGGGGCGGTGTACGACGGCCCGGCGATCACGGCCGCGTACGGCGGCCCGGAGCCCTGGCTCGGGGAGAACGACAGCGCACTGGGGCGGCTGCGGTACGCCCTGCCGCCGCTGCGTTTCACGGACGGACCGTCCGACTGGGCGCGACCGCCCGGTCGGTGGGGCCGGGATCCGGCCCGTTGGAGCACGGCCTCGCCGGAAGGCTGAACGGGCCGGAGATCCCCCCGGGGGCGGAGTGCGCCG
Source organism: Streptomyces sp. NPDC046931 (assembly GCF_040644655.1). Taxonomy (NCBI): domain Bacteria; kingdom Bacillati; phylum Actinomycetota; class Actinomycetes; order Kitasatosporales; family Streptomycetaceae; genus Streptomyces; species Streptomyces sp. NPDC046931. The sequence continues at coordinate 462,864 of NZ_JBEYWX010000003.1, read as the reverse complement.
GGTGTCTCCCGGGGCGGAGTGCCGGCTGTCTGCCGCACTCGCTGCGGACCTGCGGCGCCCGCCCCTGGGGCGGGCGCCGCGTTGCCGTGGGCGCTGCGCTCAGCTGCCCGTGACGAGCACCTTGAGGGCCGTGCGCTCGTCCATCGCCTTGTAGCCCTCGGGCACACCCTCCAGGTCGACCGTCCGGTCGAAGACCGGCGAGGGGTCGATGGTGCCGTCGAGGACGTCGGGCAGCAGCTCCGGGATGTACGCGCGCACCGGCGCGACGCCGCCGCGCAGGGCGATGTTCCGGTCGAACATGACACCCAGGTCGAGTCCGGTGCCACTCCCGTGCGGGACACCGACGAAGCCGATGGCACCGCCGTCGCGGGTGATGTTCACGGCGGTCCGCATCGACTGCTCGGTGCCGACGGCCTCGACGACGGCGTGCGCGCCCTGACCGCGCGTCAGTTCACGGACGGCTTCCACGGCGGCGTCCCCGCGTTCGGCGACGACGTCGGTGGCGCCGAAGCGGCGGGCGATGTCCGTACGGACCTGGTGGCGCCCCAGGGCGATGATCCGCTCGGCGCCGAGCCGCTTGGCGGCCAGCACGGCGCACAGTCCGACGGCCCCGTCCCCGACCACGGCGACCGTGGCACCCGGGCGGGCTCCCGCGCCGAGGGCGGCGTGGTGCCCGGTGCCCATGACGTCGGAGAGCGTCAGCAGCGCGGACAGCAGCCGGTCGTCCGAGGCGGCCTCCTTGGGCAGCCGGACGAGGGTGCCGTCGGCGAAGGGAACGCGCACCGCCTCGCCCTGTCCGCCGTCGTACCCGACCGAGCCCCAGAAGCCACCGTGCTCACAGGAAGTGGTGAGTCCCTCACTGCAGTAGTCGCAGACGCCGTCGGACCACATGAAGGGCGCGACCACGAGATCGCCGCGCCGGACGCCGGTGACCTCGGAGCCGGTCTCCTCCACGAAACCGAGGAACTCGTGCCCGATCCGCTGCCCCGGCTGCCGGGGCGCCTCACCGCGGTACGCCCAGAGGTCGCTGCCGCAGATGCAGGCCCGCAGCACGCGGACGATCGCGTCGGTGGGCACTTGCACCACGGGCTCGGGCACGTCCTCCACCCGCATGTCGTAGGGGGCGTGGATGGTGGTGGCGCGCATGGCGAGGATCCTTCTCGTGCGAACGTTGCGAAAGTGCACTCAGGGGGTGGTCGAGCGCACCTTCACGGTACGGCGTCACCGTCACCCCTCGCGCGCCGAGGGTGCCCCGGACCAGCGGGTTGATTCGCGGCGGGCTGCGCACGCGGTACGGCGCGGGACCCTCCCCCTACACGCCCGCCGCCCCCAGCAGCGTCCCCGCCGCGTACGTGACGCCCATCGCCAGCGCCCCGCCCGCCACGTTCCGCGCCACGGCGCGGCCCGGCTTCGCCGCGCCCAGGCCGGCACTGGCCCAGCCGGTGACGACCAGGGCGGCCAGCACGGACACCACCGTCACCGGGAGCCGCCAGGCCGCGGGCGGCAGCACGATGGCGAGCAGCGGCAGCAGGGCCCCCACCGTGAAGGCGAGGAAGCTGGCCCCTGCCGCGTGCCACGGGTTCGCCAGCTGGTCGGGGTCGATACCGAGCTCCACACGCGCGTGGGCGCGCAACGCGTCCCGTTCGGTCAGCTGGGCCGCCGCCTCGCGGGCCACCTCCCCGGACAGGCCCCTCCGCTCCAGCAGTTCCGTCAGCTCCTCCAGCTCCGCCTCCGGCTGCTCCGTCAGCTCCCGCCGCTCCAGGGCCAGCGCCGCTCTCTCCGAGTCCCGCTGCGTCGACACGGAGACGTACTCGCCCGCCGCCATCGACATGGAGCCGGCGAGCAGACCCGCCAGCCCTGCCGTCAGCAGCGCCGCGCGGTCGGTCGTGGCGCCCGCGACACCGACGACGAGACCCGCGGTGGAGACGATGCCGTCGTTCGCGCCGAGGACCGCGGCGCGCAGCCAGTTCAGCCGCGAGCCGAGCGCGCCGTGGTGAGCCTCCTGGTGCGCCCGGCCGCCGGCGGGCGTTCCACCCGGTACCGCATCGTTCACGCCGGGAGGGTCTCATTCCGGGCGGGGAGCGACGGCGGGCCACGCCGACGGAGGCCGAAGGTGGTTTCCGGCGGCCGGTGCGCCCGGCGGAGCATACGGGGCGAGCCCGGCCGTGTCCGCCTCCGTCAAATGGTCCGGGCCGGACCGGAGTTGCGTTCGGCGCAGCGCCTCGCTCCGTCGGTTCCGCGGACGGCGGGCGGCACGTGTCCCTCGGCCTCGAGGCGAACTCCGGTGGCAGGCAGAAGGGTTGTGCGCACCCCCGCGCGAGGGTGCGCGACGGGCTCCGCCGGGCCGGGTGGGAGCACCGCTGTCGGTCGTGGCCCGTATCCTCAGTGACCATGCTCGAAGACCGTGCGACCGCAGCGTCCTCACCCACAGTGTGGCCGGCCGCGTACCCCAAGGGATACGCGGTCGTTGACGTGGAGACCACCGGCCTGGCCCGCAACGACCGCATCATCTCCGCGGCCGTCTACCGGTTGGACGCGCGCGGCGAGGTCGAGGACCACTGGTACACGCTGGTCAACCCGGAGCGCGACCCGGGCCCGGTGTGGATCCACGGTCTGACGAGCGAGATGCTCGAAGGCGCCCCGCTCTTCGGGGACATCGCCGAGGAGTTCTCCTCCCGGCTGGCGGACCGGGTGCTCGTCGCGCACAACGCCGTCTTCGACTGGCAGATGATCGCACGGGAGTACGCGCGTGCGCAGCGCGAGGCTCCGGTGCGCCAGCGGCTGTGCACCATCGTGCTCTCCAAGGAGCTGGGCCTTCCGCTGCCCAACCACAAGCTGGAGTCGCTGGCGGCGCACTTCGGCGTCGTCCAGCGGCGCGCGCACCACGCGCTCGACGACGCGCGCGTGCTGGCGGAGGCGTTCCGGCCCAGTCTGCGGGCCGCGGCGGCGGGGGCTCTGCGGCTGCCGCTGCACGAGTGCCGGCCGCTGACCGAATGGGCGGACGGGCCCGCGCCGCGCATCGGACGGCAGGGGGGCGGTTACGGCGGCTACCCTCCCGGCAGCTGGCGCCCCTCCCGCAGAAGGCCCGCATGTCCCTATCCCAACCCGGGGCGGTACGAAGAAGGCAAACGGCTCAAGCAGGGCATGCGGGTCGCCTTCTCCGGGGACACTTCGGTCGACCGGGAACTGCTGGAGGACCGCGCGACGGAGGCCGGCCTGCATGTCGCGACGAGCCTGTCCCGGCTGACGAGCCTGCTGGTCACCAACGATCCGGACTCGGGCACGTCCAAGGCCGTCAAGGCGCGGCAGTACGGCACGCCGGTGGTGGACGAGGCGGCGTTCGGCCAGCTGCTGCGAGACGTCGAGCCCGCGGTGGAGCACTCGCTCGGCGGCCGCTGACGGACTTACCGGTGATTGCCGTGCGACTGGCCCGCCGACCGCTCGCCCGCGTGACGGCCACGGCTCACCCTGTGGCGCATGGCGAGATGTGAAGTGTGCGGCAACGACTACGGAATGACCTTCGAGGTGCACGCGCAGGGCGAGGTACTAGCGTTTGACTGAACTGACTACTCACCCCTGTCGTCCCCCTCAAAGAATCTTCACATGCCGACCTGATCGCACCATGTCCCGGAGGCCGCCGAGCCATGGCCGGGTGAAGTAGAGCTTGCAGAGGTCGAGGGCGACATCACCGAGCTTCAGGCGCTATGGAAGGCCAAGAAGGTCCGGGCCGCCTCGTACGTTATGGCCCTGGACGACCTGAACGCTCGCAAGAACGAACTGCTGGCAGACCGCGCGTACCACGCCGTCCCGGCCGGCACTCGTTCGATCACTCAAGAGCTGCTGTCGCACGGCTGGCAAAATCTGTCGATTGAACGGCAACGGATCATCGTCCGCAAGGTGCTCCGGGCGGTGCTCATTCACCCGGCCAAGAGCCGGGGAGGCAGGTTCGATCCCGCGCGAGTTAAGCCGGTGTTCCATGCCGCCTGAAACGAGAAAGCGGCCCCTCCCACGGGAGAGGGGCCGCTTTCTATGCCGGTGATCCAACCTTGTCGACGATCCCCACTTTCCCCTCCGCACGGGAGCAGTGGGCTCCGCAGTAGAAATGTCCGTCGACCTCGACACCCTGGCCGATGATCTGAACACGACAGTGCTCGCAGATGGGTGCCATGCGGTGGATGGCACAGGCGAACGAATCGAAGACGTGACGAGCACCGTCCTGGGTCTCCACGGTGAACGCTAGCTCGTAGTCATTCCCGCACACTTCGCAACGTGTCATAAGCGGCATGGTCAGCCATCAGGAAGGCGCTCGCAAGCTGACAGCGCCGCGCTAGCCAGGTATGACCCCTGGTCAGCGTAGGGGTCATTTCAAGTCCATGAGTTCAAGGATCTCGTCCGCCTGGTCCTCACCGAGGACCGGAGCATCGGACAACCATCTCTCAAGCCACTCTTCCTTTGTCACACACCCCCCACAGTGGCTTACTAACGCGGCAACACCTTGAGTAGGTCAGTCGCAATACTCGAAATCCCGTCTCAAATAATTCATGGATGCATCTGCTCTGGCCGAGGACTTCGGAGTGACGCCAACCGCAATGCATCTGGCAGTGACCGGTAACGAAAAGACGCTCCCGTGCCTCAGCACGATTGAGCAGCCGGGCACATTCAAGGCTGCCGTTCAGTCTGGTGTCCTGACGTTCCCGCATGAGATTCCGGCACCTGCCAAGGTCTACGCCGGTCGCAGCACTGAGCCCGAGGTCGGTAGCCCGGAAGCGATCCGGGCCTGGGCCAAGGCCAACGGTGTGCCCTGTGCCTCGAAGGGGCGCATAAGCGCAAAGGTCCGTGAGGCTTACAAGGCGGACAGGTGCCTCAGCAGAGTTGGGAGGGTTGACGTGAAAGAGGGCAGAACTAACCTGGATAACTGGGTGATGTTCCAGACCGCGTTCGCCGGCTTGGATCATAGAGACTTTGAGATCGAGGCCGGCGAGCGGAAGGGAAACGGCAACTATGACGCGACGCTCTCCATCCCTTCCGAGAAGAAGTGGGAGACAGCCCGCCTGCTCATGACCTTCCTGTATAGCTCCTTCTCGGCGGAGAGCCGACCCATGCAAGCCTGGGAGTCCGAAGGCGCCGTAAGGATCACGGTCGACCACCTTGGGGACCTGAACGTAGAGCACAAATACTGATCCGGGAACAAGAAAAGCTCCCCGCTGCCTAATGGCAACCGGGGCCATTCTTCGCGTCCATCAGTTCTTCCCCCCGAAGATCGGCACGGCAACCACCGTGACGTCCGTGTGTCCCTCGTCCTCCAGGACCGTCTTGCGGTCCTCGGCAGCACTCGCGCTGCAGGACACCACGGACCGGATGCGCTGGCCTTCCGGTCCGTCCCACTCCCCCCTGCCCCTCTCTCACCAAGGTGTGACAGGCCCGCCCCACAGGGGCGGGCCTGTCGGAGGGTCAGACCGGCCGGCGATGGTGCCGGGAGTAGGGAGTGCTGTCTTCACGAGCCCCCCTCTTCTTGTTAATAGATCAACCACTTATGATCAGCGACCACACGAACCATGTGGGGGGTACATCTACATGCAAACGCTCACCCAGAGATACGGCAAGAAGCGGGTATGGGCGGTCATCGGCTGCGCCTGGGCCGTGGTCATCCTCGTCGGAGTGGTCAAGTCCGTGACTGACGACAGCGGGCCGGGCTCCTGGTCGCCCGCGTTCAAGGAAGGGCGCAAGGACGCTTACGACTGGTCGACCATCTACGAGGACCCGGACACAGCCCTGTACGACTGCGAAGCGGGCGTGGCGCACGACCGAGTGCTCAACGAGCTGGATGCGAAAACCTTCGGCTGGAGCGATGAGCAGTTGGTTGACTGGTCGCGAGGGTGCGTCAGTGCGCTGCGGGACTTCATGCCCATCCCCAAGCAGTCCTGGGAGTAGTGATGACCGGAGAGTTAGGACGGACCAGTTCCGTCACGCAGAGAGGCCCCCGGCCAGAAGGCCGGGGGCAATCTATTTCCGTCTCTCAGCCCGAGGCGCATCTCCTACCCCAGCTTTAGGACTGTCAGGCACTGGCGAACAGAGCACCGGCCGCGGACTCTTCCGAGGGCTTGTGGCGGTAGTAGGTGGCCTGAGAGATCCCCAGGAACTCACAGACATGGGCCACGGTCGGCTTCTCACCGCTGTCCCTGGCCAGCCTCTCGCGGGCTTCCTCGATGTCCTGGCCCGTCACTCGCCTACCGCCGCGCTTCCTCGGGGCCATGTTCAGCTCGATGCTGTCGATGGTCTCCGCGGCTTCTTCAGCGGCTGCGCCGGCCTTCAAGGTGCCTGGTCACGCCGAGAACGGCCACGGTGCGAGAGAGCAGAGCCTTCCCCTCGTGCTCGATCAAGGCCGTGAGCAGGTGAGAGTTGGCCTCTCTCAGCTCGTCTATCTCCTCTGAAGCGGAGACGGCCTGAGAGGGCGTCTCAGCCATGTGGATGAGGTGGCCGATCACCAGAGGCGGGATGCAGGAGACAGCCACGGTGAGAAACGCCGAGCCTGCCATGTAGGTCTGCTCGATCAGGTGAGAGATGGACTGCGCTGACATGGCCAGAAGGTGTCGAGGCGGACGGCCACTGGTACTGCGGAGCCCACTGCGCCCGTGCCGAGGGGAAGGTGGGGATCGTCGGCCGGGTCTGAGAGACCCCCGTGCCGGCGCCCCACGTCCCGAGATGTACGGTCGTGGGGTGTACCGCTTCCTGTTGTCCCGGCAATGGGTGATCCTCACCCTTGTCGCCCTCGCGCTCATCCCGACGATGATCGAGCTGGGCTTCTGGCAGCTGCACCGACACGAGCACAAGGTCGCGCTGAACAAGGTGATCGCCGACTCGCTGACGGCGACACCGGTTCCGGCCGAGTCGCTCACCTCGCCCGGGGCGACGGTCACACACAAGAACCTCTACCGCCGGGTGACGGCGAAGGGCACCTTCAACCCGGCCCGGGAGGTCGTGGTGCGCCGCCGTACCAACGCCGACGGCGAGGTCGGCTACCACGTCCTGACCCCCTTCGTCCTCGACGACGGGAAGGTCCTGATGGTCAACCGGGGCTGGATCCCGGCCAACGGAGCGCAGACCGACTTCCCCAGGATCCCGGCGCCCGCGCAGGGCGAGACCACCGTCACGGGCCGGCTGATGCCGGACGAGACGACCGCGGAGAGCGGCATCAAGAACGTGCGGGGCCTGCCGGACCGCCAGGTCATGCTGATCGGCAGCGAGCAGCAGGCGCGGCGTCTCGGCAAGCAGGTCCTCGGCGGCTACATCGAGCTGACCTCGCCCGCCCCGAAGGGCGGCGGCCCCGAGCTGCTGCCCGACCCCGAGCACAGCGACATCGGCCCGCACATGGCCTACGCCGTTCAGTGGTGGCTGTTCTCGGCGGGCGTCCCCTTCGGCTGGTTCGTCCTGGCCCGCCGGGAGGCCCGCGAACGCCGGGCGGCGGCGGAGCAGCCGACGGAGGAACCGGCACCGGCCACGGCCTGACCGCTCTGGGCTTTCTGCCGGCGAAGCGCCCCGGGGTGGCGACCACTCTCGCCCTCATGGGAACGGGGCGGCAGGATAGGGGTCATGGATCTTGGACTGAAGGACCGGGTGTACGTCGTCACCGGCGGCACCGGCGGACTGGGCAAGGCGGCCGCGCGGGAACTCGTCGCCGACGGGGCGAAGGTGATCGTGACGGGCCGCGACCGGGAGCGGGCCGCCGAGGCCGCCGCCGAGCTGGGCGCGAACGCGGTGGCCGTGGCCGTCGACAACGCCGATCCGCAGGCGCCGGCCCGACTGATCTCGGCGGCGCGCGAGCACTTCGGCGGCTTCGACGGCATCCTCGTCAGCGTCGGCGGGCCACCGCCCGGCTATCTCGCCGACATCACGGACGAGCAGTGGAGGGCCGGCTTCGAGTCGGTGTTCCTGGGCGCGGTACGGCTGGCCCGCGCGGCCGCCGAGGAGCTCACCGAGGGTGGTGTCATCGGTTTCGTGCTGTCCGGTTCCGTGCACGAGCCCATCCCGGGCCTGACCGTCTCCAACGGTCTGCGCCCCGGCCTCGCGGGCTTCGCCAAGTCCATCGCGGACGAGCTGGGCCCGCGCGGCATCCGTGTCGTCGGGCTGCTCCCGGCCCGGATCGACACCGACCGGGTGCGTGAGCTGGACGCGCTCTCGGCGGACCCGGTGGCGACGCGCGCGGCCAACGAGGCCCGGATCCCGCTGCGCCGCTACGGCACCCCCGAGGAGTTCGGCCGCGCCGCCGCGTTCCTGCTGTCGCCGGCGGCCTCGTACCTCACGGGCATCATGCTCCCGGTCGACGGCGGCTTCCGGCACGGCTTCTAGGAATCCGGCACTTTCCAGGAAGACCGGACGGCACGACCCCTCGCGCCTCCGCTGCCGGGCGGACGCGTCCGCCCGGACCGCGGGGCGCGTGATGCGTCGCTCGTGCCTCAGTCGCCGGTGCCGGCCAGGTCCCGCAGGCGCCGGGACTGCGCGGCCCGCTCCGCGGCGCGCTGCTCCTCGTAGGTCCGCTCCTGTGCCCCGCGCAGCAGTGCCTTGGTTTCGATGACCGCCTGCCGGTCCGCGGCGAGCAGGGCGGACGCCAGGTCGCGCACGGTGCCGTCGAGCTCCTCGCGGGGCACGGAGATGTTCGCGAGCCCGGTGGTCACGGCCTCGTCGGCCAGGACGAAGCGGCCCGTCACGCAGATCTCGAGCGCGCGGGCGTACCCGACCAGGCTCACCAGCGGGTACGTGCCGGTGAGGTCCGGTACGAGGCCCAGGCCGGTCTCGCGCATGGCGAACTGCACGTCGTCCGCTACGACACGCAGGTCGCAGGCGAGAGCCAGCTGGAAGCCCGCGCCGATGGCGTGCCCCTGCACGGCGGCGATGGACACGAGGTCGTTGCGCCGCCACCAGGTGAACGCCTCCTGGAATCCGGCGATGGCCGCGTCCAGCTCGCCGTCGCTGCTGCGCGCGAGGTCGATGAAGGTCGGTTCCCCCGCGATTCCCTCGGGAGTGAACATCTGACGGTCGAGCCCCGCCGAGAACGACTTGCCCTCGGCGCGCAGCACGACCACACGGACGGAACCGGGCAGCGTGCGTCCGGCCTCCGCCAGCGCCCGCCACAGAGCGGGGCTCTGCACGTTGCGCTTGGCGGGGTTGGTCAGCGTCACCGTGGCGATCGCGTCGTCGACGGTGAGCCGTACGCCGTCCTTGTCGAGTACCGGGCCGTCCTTGTCGAGTTCCGGGTCGAGCGAAGCCATACGGCGCCTCCGATGGGTGCGGTCAGAAGGGGATGCCACACGAGGACATCCGCAAGTGACTGCACAGTAACCACCCGGCCGGTCGCCCGACCGACCGGGTGGCCACCGCCGAAGCCGATGGGCCGCCCGGCGTCAGGCCGTCGGGGCCTTCTTGCCCCGCGTCGCCCCGCCACGCCCTCGCAGCGTGACACCCGACTCGCTGAGCATCCGGTGAACGAAGCCATACGAGCGGCCGGTCTCCTCGGCCAGCGCCCGGATGCTCGCACCGGAGTCGTACTTCTTCTTCAGGTCTGCCGCGAGCTTGTCGCGCGCGGCGCCGGTCACCCGGCTGCCCTTCTTCAGAGTCTCGGCCACCCGTGCCTCCTCATGGGAAGTGCGCTCTGGTCTCCTCATGATCACCCCTCGGAGGCGCGATGGCCACCCATTCGGCAAGGTCCGTGCCACAAGGTTGTGACGACAGGAGCACATCCCCACGAACGGAATCCGGGGTTCCGACCGGTCGTGTGCGTACGCCCGAACGGGTTCATCCGGGAACCCCCAGGTCAGCGACGCACGACGGCCGATCCCTTGGGACAGAAGGGCTCGACCGTCGATTGTGTGTAGGACACACCCCGGTACGAGGAGATCTCACACAGATGATGGATCACGGATCGGCCGAATGATCCATACGCAGGTGATCACCCGTGCGATCAACCGGGGCTGACCGCGCCGACGGGGGTGTCAGGCGAGGGTGACGAGGTCGGCGTAGTCGGCGCCCCACAGGTCCTCGACGCCGTCGGGCAGCAGGATGATCCGCTCCGGCTCGAGTGCCTCGACCGCTCCCTCGTCGTGGGTGACCAGGACGACGGCGCCCTTGTAGGTGCGCAGCGCGCCGAGGATCTCCTCGCGGCTGGCCGGGTCGAGGTTGTTGGTCGGCTCGTCGAGCAGCAGCACGTTCGCCGACGACACCACGAGGGTGGCGAGGGCGAGGCGGGTCTTCTCGCCGCCGGAGAGGACCCTGGCCGGCTTGTCGACGTCGTCGCCGGAGAACAGGAACGAGCCGAGCACCTTGCGGACCTCCACGAGGTCCATGTCGGGTGCCGCGGAGCGCATGTTCTCCAGGACCGTGCGGTCCGCGTCGAGGGTCTCGTGCTCCTGGGCGTAGTAGCCGAGCTTGAGGCCGTGACCGGGGACGACGGCACCGGTGTCCGGCTGCTCGACACCCGCGAGCAGCCGCAGCAGGGTGGTCTTGCCGGCGCCGTTGAGGCCGAGGATGACCACCCGGGAGCCCTTGTCGATGGCCAGATCGACGTCGGTGAAGATCTCCAACGAGCCGTACGACTTCGACAGGCCCTCGGCCATCAGCGGGGTCTTGCCACACGGGGCCGGCTCGGGGAAGCGCAGCTTGGCGACCTTGTCGGACTGGCGGACGGCCTCCAGTCCGGCGAGCAGCTTGTCCGCCCGGCGGGCCATGTTCTGCGCGGCGACCGTCTTGGTCGCCTTGGCGCGCATCTTGTCCGCCTGCGCGTTCAGCGCGGCGGCCTTCTTCTCGGCGTTCTGCCGCTCGCGCCTGCGGCGCTTCTCGTCGGCCTCGCGCTGCTGCTGGTAGAGCTTCCAGCCCATGTTGTAGACGTCGATCGCGGCGCGATTGGCGTCCAGGTAGAACACCTTGTTGACGACCGTGTCGACCAGGTCCACGTCGTGCGAGATGACGATGAAGCCGCCGCGGTAGGTCTTCAGGTAGTCGCGCAGCCAGACGATCGAGTCGGCGTCGAGGTGGTTGGTGGGCTCGTCGAGCAGCAGGGTGTCCGCGTCGGAGAACAGGATGCGGGCCAGCTCGATGCGGCGGCGCTGACCGCCGGAGAGGGTGTGCAGGGGCTGGCCGAGCACACGGTCGGGCAGGTTGAGCGCGGCGGCGATGGTGGCGGCCTCGGCCTCGGCGGCGTACCCGCCCTTGGTGAGGAACTCGGTCTCCTGGCGCTCGTACTGCTTGAGGGCCTTCTCGCGGGTGGCGCCCTTGCCGCCGGCGATGCGCTGTTCGTTGTCGCGCATCTTGCGGATCAGCACGTCGAGGCCGCGCGCGGACAGGATGCGGTCGCGGGCCAGCACGTCCAGGTCGCCGGTGCGCGGGTCCTGCGGAAGGTAGCCGACCTCGCCGGAGCGGGTGACGGTGCCCGCGGCGGGGATGCCCTCACCGGCGAGGACCTTGGTGAGGGTGGTCTTGCCGGCGCCGTTGCGGCCGACGAGGCCGATGCGGTCACCCTTGGCGACACGGAAGCTGGCGTTCTCGATGAGGATGCGGGCACCGGCGCGCAGCTCGATGCCGGAAGCAGAGATCACGGACAGACTCCAGAGCGGGAGGGATGGCGGGATGGGCGGCTGAGGACGTTCCCGCCGTCTAATGCGCGAGGAGAATGGCCATGGGCCCCAGTCTAACGGGGGCATGCAAGCGCTTTGTTCTGTACGCGGTCGTCGGCACTGTGATGCTCATTGCTGTGCGGGACCGGAGGGTATGCGCGGGGGCGGCGGACCGTGCGGTGACGCGGCCGGGATGTCCCTCGTCCGGGTAAGCGGGTCGCCACCCGTTGCCGGGGGCGTACCAGGATGCGCCGCGGGGCGGTGTACACGGCGGGTGGCGCGCCCGCCGGGCCGGGCGGGCCCGTCCTCGCGGCGCCGGGAGGCGCTGTCGGTGCCCGGTGCAAGACTGGGGAAAGGCCGGGTTTGCGGGCGGGACTGCAGGAGGGATGAGCGGGATGGCGGGCATGGACGGCAGGCGTCCGAGTATCTACCCGGCGTTGCTGTACGCGGACGCGAAGGCGGCCATCAGACAGCTCACGGAGGCGTTCGGCTTCACGGAGCTGTCGGTGTACGAGAGCGACGAGGAGGGCGACGGCTCGGTGCTGCACGCCGAGCTGGTGCAGGGCAACGGCGCGGTGATGCTCGGATCGAAGGGCCGCGGCGGCCCCTTCGACGAGGCCATGAAGCGGGCGGGCCCGTGCGCGGTGTACGTCGTCGTGGACGACGTCGACGCCCACCACCAGCGGGCCGTGGAGCACGGTGCGGAGATCCTGATGCCCCCGACGGACCAGGAGTACGGCTCGCGGGACTACATGGCCCGCGACATCGAGGGCAACATCTGGAGCTTCGGCACCTACGCTCCCGAGACAGCCGTCTGAGCGGCGGTCAGCTTCCACCGGTGTGCACTTGGAACGCGGCGCGGCGCACGGCCCTGGCGAGCGCCGGGTCAGGGTGGGCGGCGGCGAGCGCGACCAGGACCTGCACGGTGCGGGGATGCCCGACCGCGCGGACCTCGTCGAGGAGCGTGGGCACGGTGGCCTGCACGGCGGACTCCAGGTGGCGCACCAGCAGCGGGGCCTCGCCGTGGTCGGCGACGGCCGCGGCGGTGTCGACCCACAGCCAGGTGGCCTCCTCCCGGGTGAGCACCTCGTGTGCGTCCTCGGGATCGGTGCCCTCCTGTTCGGCGAGCCAGATCAGCGCGTAGGGACGCAGGGTGGTCTCCTCGGCGGCGGCCCGCACATCCGGTTCGGCGGGCGCCCCGACCACGCGCAGCGCCTCGAAGGCCAGTCCGCGCAGCAGGGCGTCCTCGCCGCGGGCGGCGTCCAGGAGTTCGGTGACGGCACTGCCGACGGGGCGGGCGGCGAGCCAGGCGCGGCACTCGGCGCGGGCCGCGTTCGGGCGGAGCCCGGCGCAGCCGCGCAGCATGTCCTCCGCGTTCTGCTCGATGTTCCCGGCGGGGCTCTGCGCGGCGACGCAGATCTGCTCCAGCTTGACCCAGACCGCCCAGTTGCCGAGCGGTGTCAGGGTGGCCTGCCCGTCGGCACAGGTGAGCGCCCCGACGCAGGCGAGCGCGTCGAGGGCCCAGTCGAGCAGGGGGGCGAGCGGGGTGTCCTGGGCCGGAGCGGGTGCCGTCCCGGGACCGGCGGGGGTGGCACGCACCCTGTCGTCGCAGAGGTGCGGGGCGACGGGCGGGACGTAGGCGATCTCGCACCGTTCGGTACGCAGTTCGGTCACCCGCTGTTCGAGGAGGTCGAGGAGCTGCTCGACGGGGACGGGGCCTGCGGACAGCTGGAGGAAGGACAGCACCTGGGGCATGGCCGAGACGACCTCGGCGACGGCGGCGTGCTCGCGGCCGGCGGGCTCGGGGTAGGCGAGCGACCAGGCGTCGAAGAGGGCGACCCAGCCGCGCAGGACCGCGGAGTCGTCGCGGTTCCAGGCACGCAGCCGCCAGCCGGGGCGGGCGATGTCGCCGTGCACCTCGACGAGGCCGGCCAGGCGCGCGGTGTCCCAGTGGGCACGCACCTGAGCGGGGGTCAGGCCCAGGTCGGCGGCGGCCTTTTCGGCGGTGGCGTCGGAGAGCGTGCCCTTGCCGTCGGACGTCGCGCCGTCACGGCCCCGCCCGAGCGAGACGTCGGCCCAGCGGGCGACACGGGCGGCGTCGGCCAGGCGGGCACGGGCCATTCCGGCCAGCTCCGCGGGCGGGGGCGTGCCCTCGGGCGGGCGGGGTGCGGGGCGGCGCGAGCGGCCCTGGGCCACCGCTCGGGGAGCGGCGGCGAGCGGCCGCGGGCGGACGAGTCGGAGCCTGGAGTCGCGCGGGGTACGGGACGTCACAGGGGCAGTCTTCCGGTTGACGGTCCGAAAACCCAAACGGAATGTCACGGCGGGCGACAGGGCTGGCCAACGCACTGGTCCCGAAGACGGGGAGCGAGGGTGAAGGGCCCCTCGGGAGGAGCTAAGCGGAAGGGGCTGGGGCGGGCCGGGGCACGAGGGCTCCGCGGGGTGCGTCAGCGCGGCCCGGGGTGGGGATACGTCAGCGGGCCCGATGGGGTGTGGGGGGGACGGGGCCCAGTGCGGTGCCGGGGCCTGGCGCGGTGCCGGGGCCTGGCGCGGTACGCGAGGCCGGGACCCGGTGGGTCACATCAGGGGGGTCAGGAAGCGGCGCAGGGCCTCTTCGTAGGCCTCGGGGTCGGCGTTCCACATCGCTCCGTGCGGAGCGTCCCGCACCGTGTGCAGGGTGACGAGGTCCCCGCGGCGTTCCGCGAGGCGGCGTGAGGGTGCCCAGGGTGCGACCGCATCGTCCGGGCCGTGGAAGATGAGGGCGGGCACCGTGAGCTGCCGCGGGTCGGCGGGCCCGTGGACGTGGTCGCCGTACAGACCGGTGCGGCCCTGGGCGGCACGGACGGCCAGCGGTAGCAGCGCGCCCGGGGTGCGGCGGGCCACGGCGAGGGAACGCAGCGTGGCCTCCCAGTTGAGCACCGGCGAGTCCAGGACCAGTCCGGAGACCCGCGCGCGCAGCGGGGAGTGTGTGGCGGCGCGCAGGGCCATGGTGGCCCCGGTGGACCAGCCGTACAGGACGACGCGCTCGGCGCCGTGGTGCACCGCGTGGCGGATGGCGGCCTCGACGTCGCGCCACTCGGTCTCCCCGAGGTGGTTCAGGCCGTCCAGGGGGCGTGGCGCCCCGGGGTCGCCGCGGTAGGCGAGGTCGAGCACCGGGAACTGCTGCCGGTTGAGGAACTCCATGACGTTCATCGGGTGTTCCCGGGTGGTGCCGAGCCCGTGCACGGTGATCACCCAGGTGTCGCGGGCCCCGGGCACGAACCAGGCGGGCAGGGCGCCGAGTTCGCCCTGCACGTCGACGTCGGTGTGGTCGAGGCCGAGGGCGGTGCCCGGGTCGCCGATGTAGAGGTTCGGGGTGAGCCAAGTCCTGTCGCCGGGTTCCAGCGTGCCGTGGGTGACGCGCTCCAGGCGGCGTACGACGGTGTCGGCGGAGTGGGGTGCGGTGTTCAGCACCGGGCCGACGACCGCGTGGGAGCCGTCCCCGGACAGTCCGTAGACGCCGGGGCGCCGGGAGGCCAGGTCGCGGGTGAGCGTGATCCGCCCGGCGGCCGTGGAGTGCACGGTGAGGCGGGGTTCGGTGGGCAGCGGGCGGCCCGGCGGTGCCTTGAGCGCGGCGTTGCTGGCGAAGCGGCCCGCGGCGATACCGGCCGCGCCCGCGGCGATGGCTACGGTGACGGCTGCGGCCGCCGCTTTCACAGTGCGCACTTGTCCAGTCTCCCGTCGCAGGTCGCCCCCGGCCAGCGGGAGGACGGCGCGGGCACTGTGCGGGGGTGCACCGTGCGGCCGCGCCCGCGGCCCCTCCACTGCTGCTACTGCTGTCCGTACCCCCGCAAGCGTTGCTCAGCCTCCGCCAGCTGCTCACGAGTGAGGAGGGCGGGGGTGAGGCCCGGCACCGACGACGCCGTGAGCCATACCCGGCACATCCACTCCAGCTGTGCGGTGCGGTCGTATGCCTGGGTGAGTGACGATCCGTAGGCGATCGTGCCGTGGTTCTGCAGGAGGCACGCGGTGCGGTCCGCCAGGGCGCCGAGCATGTTCTCGGCCAACTCCTCGGTGCCGTAGGTCGCATAGGGGGCCACCCTGACCGCACCACCGAGCGCTCCCGCCATGTAGTGGATCAGCGGCAGCTCCGGTACCAGGGTGGAGACGGCTGTCGCATGCACGGCGTGCGTGTGGACGACGGCCCGCGCCCCGGTGGCACGGTAGACGGCGAGGTGCATCGGCAGCTCGCTCGTCGGCCGCAGGGAGCCGAGCACCTGCCGGCCGTCGAGTCCGACACCGACGACGTCGCCGGGCGCCAGCCGCTCGTAGGGCACTCCGGTGGGTGTGACCAGCACGGTGTCGCCTATGCGTACGGAGACGTTGCCGGACGTGCCGACGACCAGTCCGTCGGCCACGGTCCGGCGGGCCGTCGCGACGAGCTCGTCCCAGGCCCGTGCGACCTCGTCCTTCGTGTCCGGCGCCCCCTTCCCCGCTTCCCCTCGTACGTCTTCCCGTGGATCCCGCGTGTCCCGTGCGCCGTGTCGCTGCTCAGCCATGCCGCGATCTTCCCAGGCGGGCGCCGGGTCCGCCGGTGCTCCGGCGCACAGCAGGGCGGAAGCCGTGCGTCCGTAAGGGCGTGCATCCGTGGAGGCGGCCCTAGGAGCGGAATGGCCGGTGCCGGACCGGCTTCCGGCGATCTTCCAGTAGCGTCTGGACGATTTGTCGCACACGTTGCCATTCCGGGGGGAATCATGGCCCGTGATCGCACATCGTCCCGCCGTTTCGTCCGCGTCGCCGGCGCCGCGGTGTCCGCGGCGGCACTCGTCCTCGCGGGATCCCTCACCGGGAGTGCGGCGTCGGCGGCCGGCGCACCGAGGGGACACGATGTCTCCTCGCACCAGAAGAACGTGGACTGGGCCGGCGCCAAGGCGAGGGGCGCGAGGTTCGTCTACATCAAGGCGACCGAGTCCACCACCTACCGCAACCCCTACTTCACCCGGCAGTACGACGGTGCCCGCGCCGCGGGCATCATCCGTGGCGCGTATCACTTCGCCGCACCCGAGCGGTCCTCCGGCGCCAGGCAGGCCGCGTACTCCGTGCGCCACGGCGGCGCCTGGCGCGCGGACGGCTGGACCCTGCCGCCCGCGCTCGACCTCGAGGACAACCCGTACGACCGCAGGCGCACGTGCTACGCGCTGAGCAGAGCCGCGATGGTCGGCTGGATCAAGTCCTTCAGCGAGGAGGTCAGGCGCGAGACCGGCCGCCGCCCTGTGATCTACACCACCGCGCGCTGGTGGGACAACTGCACCGGCGGCAGCTCGGTTTTCGCGGCCGACCACGCGCTGTGGATCGCCCGCCATGGCGCGCCGGGCGCGGGGGCGTTTCCCGCGGGGTGGTCGTTCTGGGCCTTCCGGCAGTACGACAACGGCGGCAGCCTGCCGGGTGACCAAAATCTCTTCAACGGCTCCCTGGCCCGGCTGAAGACGTTCACCAAGGTGTAGCCGAGCCCACCAAGGCCCTCGGAGGGCAAAGTTCCGCCTTCGTTCGAGAGCGGCGCCGTCGTCACGGCCCGTAAACGGAGGGGGAACACCCCGTTTGATATACCCCCAGGTACACCTCAGTTCATCTTCCGTTCACCCAGGTTGCCTACGGTCTAGCTGCCACTGACCTCCCACAGAAGCCTGGGTAAATGGAACACATCACGCTCCTCCTCGGAATCGTGATCGTCACCGCTCTCGTGTTCGATTTCACGAACGGTTTCCACGACACTGCCAACGCGATGGCGACGACCATTTCGACCGGCGCTCTGAAGCCCAAGACGGCGGTGGCCATGTCCGCCGCGCTGAACCTCGTCGGCGCCTTCCTCTCCGTCGAGGTCGCCAAGACCATCTCCGGCGGCATCATCAAGGAAGAGGGCATACGCGTCGAAGTGATCTTCGCGGCCCTGGTGGGCGCCATCCTCTGGAACCTGCTGACCTGGCTTCTGGGCCTGCCCTCCAGTTCCTCCCACGCTCTCTTCGGCGGTCTGATCGGCGCCGCCGTCTCCTCGGCCGGCTGGTCCGCGGTCAACGGTTCGACGATCGTCACCAAGGTCCTGATCCCGGCGGTCGCAGCGCCGATCGTGGCGGGACTCGCCGCCATGCTGGCGACGCGCCTGTCGTACGCCGTCGGCAGCCGCGCCGACGAGAAGGCGACCGCGAAGGGCTACCGCGCCGGGTCGATCGCCTCGGCCGGTCTTGTCTCCCTGGCGCACGGCACCAACGACGCCCAGAAGACGATGGGCATCATCACCCTCGCGCTCGTCACCGGTGGCGTCATCGCCCCCGGCTCGAACCCTCCCACCTGGGTCATCGTCTCCGCCGGCCTGGCCATCGCGCTCGGCACCTACCTGGGCGGCTGGCGGATCATCCGCACCCTGGGCAAGGGCCTGACGGACCTGGCGCCGCAGCAGGGCTTCGCCGCCCAGACCAGCGCGGCGACCGCGATCCTCGCCTCCTCGCACATCGGCTTCTCGCTCTCCACCACCCAGGTCTGCTCCGGTGCCGTCATGGGCGCCGGCCTCGGCCGCAAGGGCGGAGTGGTCCGCTGGTCCACCGCGACCCGGATGTTCGCCGCCTGGGGCCTGACCCTCCCTGCCGCCGGTCTGGTCGGCGCGGGCGCCGAACTCCTCACCAAGCAGGGCACTTGGGGCACCGTCACCACCGGTGTGCTGCTGGTCGCCGGCGCCGGCGCCATCTGGTCCCTGTCCCGCCGCAAGCCGGTCACGGTCGACAACGTCAACGACGTCGAGACGGAGCCCGCCGGCGTCGTCACGACGGCCATCGCCGCGGTGACCCCGCCGCCGGCGGGCCAGCTCGCCACGGCCGACGCCCCGACGGCCCCGGCCCCCGGCCCGAAGGTCACGATCCCGGCTCAGAACACCGGTCCGAAGGCCACCATCCCGGCCCAGACCACCGGCCCCTCCGCGGAGCCGACCAGCCCCGCGACGGTTTAAGGAAGCACACCTCTCATGAAGATCGACTGGGCGGCACTCGGCTCCGTCTTCGGCGTCAGCCTCGTGGTCACCGTGGCCCTGGTGGGCCTGTTCACCCTCGGCGTCGTGGGACTCGCGAAGAAGGAGTCGCCCCGGGGCGGCGCCGCGCTCGCGGCCACCGGCGCATACGCCTGCTTCGCGGCGTGCGCGGCGGCGGTGGCGTACGGGATCTATCTGATCGTGTCCTGACCCCGCACCCCCGCCCGCACGGGCACACGTCGAGCCCCCGCAGTGAGCCTCACTGTGGGGGCTTGGTCTTTGGCGGGACATGTGCCGGTTTGCTACGTTCTACACCGCATCGCGACCGCGTCGAAAAGACAGGTGTCAGAACGAAGTGGTCTGGCCGCGCACGCCCAATCCACCTAGTCTGATGGGTGAGTTGCTGCTCGACGTCGGCCGCCCGACCCCCGACGTGTGGCAAGGAGCGACATGGCCAGGGACATCGATCCGAGCCTGAACCGGCGCAGGCTCCGCATCGAACTGCGCAGGGCGCGCGAGGATGCCGGTCTCACCCAGCGCGAGGCCGCCGACGCGCTGGAATGGTCGCTGTCCAAGCTGATCCGGCTGGAGGCCGGGACGGTCAGCCTGAGCGTCACGGACCTGCGCGCACTGCTCCAGCTGTACGGCGTCACCGACCCGGGGCTGGTGGCAGAGCTCGAAGACGCCGCCCGCGGGTCGAAGGGACCGTCCTGGTGGGCGCCGTACAACGACATGGTGCGGCCGCAGTTCGCCCAGTACCTGGGCTACGAGGGCGCCGCGACCTCGATCCGCTTCTACCACCCGTCCGTCGTCTGCTCGCTGCTCCAGATCGAGGACTACACACTGGCCCAGCTCGCACCTCGCGAGAACGGGGATCTGGCCCGCCGCTCGGCGGAACTGCGCGCGACGCGACAGGAACGCATCTTCGACGGGGACAACGGCCCGGACGTGCAGATCGTCATGGACGAGGCGGCCGTCCGGCGGGTCATCGGCGGCCCGGGGGTGATGCGCCGTCAGCTGGAACACCTCAAGACGATGTCCCGGCATCCCCGGGTCGACCTGCGCCTGCTGCCGTTCACGGCCGGCGCGCACTACAGCATGGGCGCGTCCTTCACCCTGCTCGGCTTCACGGACGGCGACGACCTGCTCTACCTGGAAGGCGCCACCGGCAGCGTGGCCAACCGTGAGGACCTCGGCCTCACGGCCCGCTACCAGGAGTGCTTCGAGGACATCAGCACCAAGGCGTACGAGGGCGACCGGATGGTCGAGCTGATCGACGCGGTCAAGGAGAGTCTCGGCAACAGCTGAAGTCCGGGAGGACGGCCCGGGCGGACAACGGGGAGGAAAGACCCATGGCGGTCCTCGGGTTCCTTGAGTGGTACAGGCAGCTGCGCGCGTTCCGCTTCCCGGCGGCGGGTGACCCGCCCGGCCCCGCCGCGGGAACCGCCGCCGCGGGCGGGGCGGGGCCCCTGGCGGAGGAGGGGGACTCCCCCGCCGAGGGCGGGATACACCCGCCCGCGACCCGTCTGCTGCTGGGCACGGCGTGCGGCAGCGTCCTGCTGCTGAGCATCGCCGTGTCGGCCCGGGTGGCCACCGGCCTCGGCACGGGCGTCCTGACCCCCCTGACCGAGACGGTGCTGGCAACGCTCGGCGCGGCCGTGGTCACCGCCCTCGCCGCACGGATCGGACGGGCGCTGCGCGGCCGCTCGGGAGCGGCGCGCGCCCCGGAGGTCAGCGGGTCCCCGAGCCCCGCGGACGAACAGTCGCCGCAGCCCGGTCGAGAACACGGAGACGTTCCGTGACCGGGGTGAGGCCCCACCACAGGCCGGCGCCGGCCGCCGCGACGATCGTCACCACCAGCCAGACCAGGGCCCGTGCCGTGGAACCCGGCACGAGCAGTGCGGCGAGCGCTCCGACGCCCACCGCGAACACCCCCGTGGTCAGGGAGAAGAGCGCCAGCGGGGCCGCCGCCGACAGAGCGGTGCGCGGCGTGTGAGGACCTCCCGCGCGCGCCCGGACTTCCTTGGCACTGTCCCCCATGCGGGTCCCTCCCGTCCTCCGGACGGACCTTCAGAAACCGTCCATTGCCGGGTCCTCGAGTCCAGCCAGCAAACCACACCACGCGGTACGGCGAAAGACGAGCACCGGGCCGGTGCGCCGTTTCGAGTCACGCACCAGAATGTGCGCCCCCTCGACGGCCACCTCCACACAGTCGGTGTGGTCACCACCCGAATGACTGCTCTTCCGCCACACACGCGCCGACGCCACCCTGCCGATCACACCGACCTCCGTCTCATCAGTCAGCGCACCGACCCGGCGTCCTCACCGCGACGCTCCCGAGCGCCGTGCCCCACCGCTGCCCGGGGCAGCAGAGGCCGGCCACACCAGGGTCGTCTCCCCGCAACGAATCACCCAATGCCGCTCGTCGGCGCTCTTTCGCGTTCGTCCTGCCGCTCCCTTGAGTGTTGTTCCCAGGTTGCCCGCCAGGAAAGAGCGCAGAAAGCGCCGATTCGAGTGGCTGGCGACATTTCGGCGATGTGGGTCTCAGCACACCGCTGCGTCGCAGGTCAAGAGCAAGTTGACGGGTGTTCGGGGTGCGTGGTGGACTGCCGGAGCCAATACGGCGGCAGGAGAGGAAGCCGGTGCGAGTCCGGCGCGGTCCCGCCACTGTCACCGGGGCACCACACGCCCCGGGAGCCAGGAACTCTCGCCGCCGGTCTCGTCGATCCAGGGCGTGGACACCCTGAGTGAGGACATATCGCCATGCGCGGCCGCCGTTTGAGGTCCCGTACCCGTACCCGGATCCTTCCCCACCCCACGCTCGGCTGAGCCGATGGGTGCCGATCGCGTTTTCGCGTACGGCGCCGCCGCCGGCCTCCTCGGCGACCTTCTCCTCGGCGATCCGCGCCGCGGGCACCCGGTCGCCGCGTTCGGACGGGCCGCGGCTGCCGTGGAGCGGGTGCTGTGGCGGGACCACCGCGGATGGGGCACGCTGCACACCGCCCTGTGCGCCGGAGGCGCCGTGTCGTCCGCGGCGTTCGCCGCACGGGTTGTACGTCCTTCCCCTACCGCGTCCGTCGCGCTGACCGCCGCCGCCACCTGGGCCGTCGTCGGGGGGACTTCGCTGGCGCGCGAGGCCCGGGTGATCGGGCGTGCCCTCGCGGCGGGCGACGTCGAGGGTGCCCGCGCACGGCTGCCGCACCTGTGCGGGCGGGATCCGCAGGCGCTCGACGCCGACGGGATCGCGCGGGCCGTGGTCGAGTCCGTAGCCGAGAACACCTCGGACGCCGTGGTGGGCGCGCTGGTGTGGGGAGCCGTGGGCGGGGTGCCCGGGCTCGTCGGCTTCCGGGCCGTCAACACCCTCGACGCCATGGTCGGGCACAAGTCGCCCCGTTACCGCCGCTACGGGTGGGCCTCGGCGCGTCTCGACGACCTCGTGGGCTGGCCCGGGGCCCGGCTGACCGCGCTCCTCGCGGCGGCGACGGGTCCGGACCGGCGCGGGGCGGTGCACGCCTGGCGGGTGGACGCCGGACGGCACCCGAGCCCCAACGCCGGGCCCGTGGAGGCCTCGTTCGCCGGGGCGCTGGGGTTGCGGCTGGGCGGGACGCTGTCGTACGCGGGGCGGGTCGAGCACCGGCCGCTGCTCAACGCCCGGGGGCGGGCCGTCCGCATCGACGACATCGAACGAGCGGTGCGGCTCTCCCGCCGCGTGACCGCGCTCGCGCTCGGCGTCACCGTCGCCGGTCGCCTCCTCACCCGTAGGGTTCTCGCGAAGGGACGTACGTCATGAGCGGCGGTCTCCTCGTCGCCGGCACCACCTCCGACGCGGGCAAGAGCGTCGTGACCGCCGGGATCTGCCGGTGGCTGGTGCGGCAGGGGGTCAAGGTCGCGCCTTTCAAGGCGCAGAACATGTCCCTCAACTCGTTCGTCACCCGCGAAGGCGCCGAGATCGGGCGGGCGCAGGCCATGCAGGCGGCAGCCTGCCGCATCGAGCCGACCGCGCTGATGAACCCGGTGCTGCTCAAGCCGGGCGGCGAGCAGAGCAGTCAGGTCGTGCTGCTCGGCAAGCCGGTCGGCGAGCTGAGCGCGCGCGGCTACCACGGCGGGCGGCAGCAGCGGCTCCTCGGCACCGTCCTGGACTGCCTCGCCGAGTTGCGGGGCACGTATGACGCGGTGATCTGTGAGGGGGCCGGCAGTCCCGCCGAGATCAATCTGCGGCGGACGGACATCGTGAACATGGGCATCGCGCGGGGCGCGCGGCTGCCCGTGCTCGTCGTCGGCGACATCGACCGCGGCGGTGTGTTCGCCTCCTTCTTCGGGACCCTCGCCCTGCTCTCGCGGGAGGACCAGGAGCTGGTCGCCGGGTTCCTGGTGAACAAGTTCCGCGGCGACGTCTCCCTGCTGGAGCCGGGGCTCGACATGCTGCACGGCCTCACCGGGCGACGGACGTACGGGGTTCTGCCGTTCCGGCACGGCCTCGGCATCGACGAGGAGGACGGGCTGAGGGTGTCGCTGCGGGGCGCGGTCCGCGAGTCGCAGGTGGCCGCGCCCGTAGGCGAGGACGTACTGCGGGTCGCCGTGTGCGCCGTCCCGCTGATGTCCAACTTCACCGATGTGGACGCCCTGGCCGCCGAACCGGGCGTCGTCGTGCGGTTCGTGGACCGGCCCGAGGAACTGGCCGACGCGGATCTCGTCGTACTCCCGGGCACCCGGGGCACGGTCCGGGCCCTCGACTGGCTGCGGGAGCGGGGGCTGGCGGAGGCGATCGTCAGGAGGGCCGCCGAGGGGCGGCCCGTGCTCGGCATCTGCGGCGGTTTCCAGATGCTCGGCGAGCACATCGAGGACGACGTCGAGAGTCGCCGGGGCCCGGTGGACGCGCTCGGGGTGCTTCCCGTGCGGGTGCGGTTCGCGCGCGAGAAGACCCTGACCCGTCCGGTCGGCGAGGCGCTCGGCGAGCGGGTCGGGGGATACGAGATCCACCACGGGGTCGCCGATGTCCTGGGGGGAGAGCCCTTCCTGGACGGCTGCCGGGTGGGCGCCGTCTGGGGCACCCACTGGCACGGCTCCCTGGAGTCGGACGGTTTCCGGCGGGCGTTCCTGCGCAAGGTGGCGGCCGCCGCGGGCCGCCGCTTCGTGCCGGCCCCGGGCACGTCGTTCGCCGCGCTGCGCGAGGAGCAGCTCGACCGGCTCGGCGACCTGATCGAACAGCACGCGGACACGGACGCGCTGTGGCGGCTCATCGAGTCGGGCGCGCCGCAAGGACTGCCTTTCATTCCACCGGGAGCGCCTGCATGAGCACAGTGTTGTTGTTGTCGACCGCCGACACCGATCTGCTGGCGGCCCGTGCCTCCGGCGCGCCCTACCGGATCGGCAACCCGGCCCGCGTGGACGTCGCGGAGGAGCTGCCGGGGCTGATCGAGGGCGCGGACGTCGCCGTGGTACGGCTGCTGGGCGGAAAGCGCGCCTGGGAGGACGGGCTCGCCGCGCTCAGGTCCGCCGGCATCCCCACGGTGCTGCTCGGCGGGGAGGCCGTCCCCGACGCGGAGTTGATGGCGGAGTCGTCCGTGCCCGCGGGCGTCGTGGCGGAGGCGCTGCGGTACCTGGTCGAGGGCGGTCCTGCCAACCTCACGGAGCTGGCCCGCTTCCTGTCCGACACGGTGCTGCTGACGGGCGAGGGCTTCGTCGAGCCGCAGAGGATGCCCGAGTACGGCGTCCACGGGGAGCGCCCGTGGGTCGAGGGCCGCCCCACCGTGGGCGTGCTCTTCTACCGGGCCCACGAACTCGGCGGCAACACCGCGTTCGTGGACACGCTGTGCGACGCCATCGAGGAGCGGGGCGCCAACGCCCTTCCGGTGTACTGCGGTTCCCTGCGCGGCGCCGACCCGGGGCTGTACGAGCTGCTGTCGAAGGCCGACGCGCTCGTGGCCACCGTCCTCGCCGCGGGCGGCACGCACGCCTCTCAGGCGTCGGCGGGCGGTGACGAGGAGGCCTGGGACATCGGGGCGCTCGCCGACCTGGACGTCCCCGTGTTGCAGGGCCTGTGCCTGACCTCCTCGCGCGCCGCGTGGGACGAGTCCGACGCCGCGCTGTCGCCCATGGACGCGGCGATGCAGGTGGCGATCCCGGAGTTCGACGGCCGTCTCGTCACGGTCCCCTTCTCCTTCAAGGAACAGGGCCCGGACGAGGTGCCGGTGTATGCCGCCGACCCCGAGCGGGCCGCGCGCGTCGCCGGAATCGCCGTACGGCACGCCCGGCTGAAGCACAAGCCGAACGCCGAGAAGAAGCTGGCGCTCGTGTTCACCGCCTACCCGACCAAGCACTCGCGGGTCGGCAACGCGGTCGGCCTGGACACGCCCGCGTCGGCCGTCCGCGTGCTGGACGCGCTCCGGGACGCCGGGTACGGCCTCACCGACTACCCGGCGGGCGGCGACGAGCTGATCCACCGGCTCATCGGGGCCGGCGGCCACGACGTGGAGTGGCTGACGGAGGAGCAGCTCGCCGCCGCGCCCGCGCGGGTGCCGCTGGCCGACTACCGGGCGTGGTTCGACACGCTCGACCCCGAGCTGCGGGAGGCGATGGTGGAGGCGTGGGGGGAGCCGCCGGGCTCGCTGTACGTCGACGGGGACGACATCGTCCTCGCCTCCCTTCGGTTCGGGAACGTCGTGGTGATGATCCAGCCGCCGCGCGGCTTCGGCGAGAACCCGATCGCGATCTACCACGACCCCGACATGCCGCCGTCGCACCACTACATGGCGGCGTACAGGTGGCTGGAGAACTCGTTCGGCGCCGACGCGATCGTCCACATGGGCAAGCACGGCACCATGGAGTGGCTGCCGGGCAAGGGCCTCGGGCTGTCGCGCGGGTGCGCCCCGGACGCCGTCCTCGGCGAGCTGCCCCTGATCTACCCGTTCATCGTCAACGACCCCGGCGAGGGCACCCAGGCCAAGCGGCGCGGGCACGCCACGGTCGTCGACCACCTCGTGCCGCCGATGGCGCGCGCCGACACCTACGGCGACCTGGCCAAGCTGGAGCAGCTCCTCGACGAGTACGCGCTCGTCTCGGACCTGGACCCGGCCAAGGCGCCCGCCGTGCGGGCCCAGATCTGGACCCTGGTGAAGACCGCGGAGCTGCACCACGACCTGCATGTGGACGAGCAGCCGGAGGACGGCGACTTCGACGAGTTCGTCATGCACATCGACGGCTATCTGTGCGAGATCAAGGATGTGCAGATCCGTGACGGTCTGCACATCCTGGGCGGCGGCCCCGTCGGCGAGCCCCGGGTGAACCTCGTGCTCGCCGTGCTGCGCGCCTCGCAGGTGTGGGGCGGGCAGGCGAACGCCCTTCCGGGCCTGCGGGCCTCGCTCGCCGACCACTTCGGGCTGGTGGAGAAGGAGCTGCTCGCCGAGCCGGGGGCGCCGGTGAAGGTGCCGGCCGAGTTGACGAACCTTGTCGACGGCCCCTCCCGGACCGCCTCGGACGCGATCGACCTGCTCGAGGTCCTGTGCCGCCGTATCGCGGAGGGCATGGAGGAGCGGGCCTGGGACGTGTCGGCGGCGCCGGGGCTGGTGCGTGAGGTGCTCGGCGCGGACCTGCCGGACGCCGTCGCGGTCCTCGAGTTCGCGTGCACGGAGGTCGTGCCCCGGCTGGCCCGGACCACCGACGAGATCGGGCACATCCTCAAGGCGCTCGACGGCGGTTACGTCCCGGCCGGTCCCTCGGGCTCCCCGACCCGTGGTCTGGTCAACGTCCTGCCGACCGGCCGGAACTTCTACTCCGTCGACCCCAAGGCCATTCCGTCCCGGCTGAGCTGGGAGGTCGGGCAGTCGCTGGCCGACTCGCTGGTCGCGCGGTACCTCCAGGACACCGGCGAGTACCCCGAGTCCGTCGGCCTCACCGTCTGGGGCACGTCGGCCATGCGCACCCAGGGCGACGACATCGCCGAGATCCTCGCGCTGCTCGGCTGCCGCCCGGTCTGGGACGACGCCTCGCGCCGGGTGACCGGTTTCGAGGTGATCCCCCCGGCGGAGCTGGGCCGTCCTCGCATCGACGTCACGGTGCGCATCTCGGGCTTCTTCCGGGACGCCTTCCCGCACGTCGTCGGCCTCATCGACGACGCCGTACGCACCGTCGCCGAGCTGGACGAGCCCGCCGGGCAGAACTTCGTCCGCGCCCACGCCGACGAGGACACCGCCGAGCACGGCGACCGGCGGCGTGCCACGGCCCGTGTCTTCGGCTCCAAGCCGGGCGCGTACGGCGCCGGTCTGCTGCCGCTGATCGACGCCCGCAACTGGCGCTCCGACGCCGACCTCGCCGAGGTGTACGCGGTGTGGGGCGGCTACGCGTACGGGCGCGGGCTCGACGGTCGGGCGGCGCGCGGGGACATGGAGACCGCGTTCCGGCGGATCGCCGTCGCGGCGAAGAACGTGGACACCCGTGAGCACGACCTCGTCGACGCGGACGACTACTTCCAGTACCACGGCGGAATGGTCGCGATGGTCAGGCATCTGACCGGTGCCTCCCCGGAGGCGTACGTGGGCGACTCCGCCGTGCCCGACCAGGTGAAGACCCGCACGCTGGGCGAGGAGACGCACCGGGTCTTCCGCGCCCGTGTCGTCAACCCGCGCTGGATGGCTGCCATGCGGCGCCACGGCTACAAGGGCGCCTTCGAGATGGCGGCCACCGTCGACTACCTCTTCGGCTACGACGCCACGGCCGGAGTCGTCGACGACTGGATGTACGAGAAGCTCAGCGCGGAGTACGTCTTCGACGCCGAGAACCGCGACTTCATGAAGAAGTCCAACCCGTGGGCGCTGCGCGGCATCACCGAGCGGCTCCTCGAGGCCGCCGACCGGGGCCTGTGGGCCGAGCCGGACGCGGACACGCTGGAACGGCTGCGCGCCACCTACCTGGAGCTGGAAGGCGAGTTGGAGGGCGACGAGAAGTGAGTACTCCCTTTCCGTTCACGGCCGTCGTCGGCCAGGACGACCTGCGGCTCGCACTGCTGCTGAACGCCGTGTCGCCGGCGGTCGGCGGAGTGCTGGTACGCGGTGAGAAGGGCACCGCCAAGTCCACCGCCGTACGCGCCCTCTCGGCGCTGCTGCCGGAGGTGGACGTGGTCCCCGGGTGCCGCTTCTCCTGTGACCCCGCGGCGCCGGACCCGCGCTGCCCGGACGGGCCGCACGAGGCCGGCGGGGGGACGCGACGGCCCGCGCGCATGGTGGAGCTGCCGGTCGGCGCCTCCGAGGACCGGCTCGTGGGCGCCCTCGACATCGAGCGTGCGCTGGCCGAGGGTGTGAAGGCGTTCGAGCCGGGGCTGCTCGCCGACGCGCACCGCGGGATCCTCTACGTCGACGAGGTCAACCTCCTCCACGACCACCTGGTCGACCTGCTGCTCGACGCGGCCGCGATGGGCGCCTCGTACGTCGAGCGCGAGGGCGTCTCCGTACGGCACGCCGCCCGTTTCCTGCTCGTCGGCACCATGAACCCGGAGGAGGGCGAGCTGCGGCCGCAGCTGCTCGACCGGTTCGGACTGACGGTCGAGGTGTCCGCCTCGCGCGAGCCCGACCAGCGTGTGGAGGTCGTACGGCGGCGGCTCGCCTACGACGACGACCCCGAGGGCTTCGCGGCACGCTGGGCCGAGGAGGAGGCCGCCGTACGGGCGCGGATCGTGGCGGCGCGGGAGCTGCTGCCGTCCGTGCGGCTCGGGGACGGGGCGCTGCGGCAGATCGCGGCGACCTGCGCCGCGTTCGAGGTGGACGGCATGCGCGCGGACATCGTGATGGCGCGCACGGCCACGGCGCTGGCCGCCTGGGCGGGGCGGACCGATGTGCTCGCCGAGGACGTGCGGCAGGCCGCGTTGCTGGCGCTGCCGCACCGGCGGCGGCGCAACCCGTTCGACGCTCCGGGACTCGACGAGGACAGGCTCGACGAGACGCTGGAGCAGTTCGGCGGTTCGGACGACGACGATCCGGGTCCGGACGGGCCCGGCGGCGGGGGCGGCCGGCCCGCGCCGGACGACGGTCCACAGGCCGGCGGTGACACAGCCGCGCGGCCCGAGGCCGGGGAGAGCGGGCAGCCCCAGTCCTCGGGCTCCGGGGAGCAGCAGGCCGTGCGCTCGGGTGAGCCCTTCCGCGCCAAGGTGCTGACCGTTCCGGGACTCGGTGACGGCGCCGCGGGGCGGCGGTCCCGGGCGCGGACCGAGCACGGGCGGACCACGGGGGCACGCCGGCCCCGGGGAGCGCTGACCAAGCTGCACCTCGCGGCGACCGTGCAGGCGGCGGCACCGCATCAGCGGGCGCGCGGGCGGTCGGGCCCCGGGCTCGTGGTGCGCCGGGACGATCTGCGGCAGGCGACGCGGGAGGGCCGCGAGGGCAATCTCGTGCTGTTCGTGGTCGACGCCTCCGGGTCGATGGCCGCCCGGCAGCGGATGAGTGCCGTGAAGGGCGCCGTGCTGTCGCTGCTGCTCGACGCCTACCAGCGGCGGGACAAGGTGGGCCTGGTGACCTTCCGCGGCTCGGCGGCCGACGTCGCGCTGCCGCCGACCTCGTCCGTGGACGCGGCGGCGGCCCGGCTCGAGTCGCTGCCGACCGGGGGCAGGACGCCGTTGGCCGCCGGGCTGCTCAAGGCCCATGACGTGCTGCGGGTCGAGCGGTTGCGGGACCCCGCGCGGCGCGCCCTGGTCGTGGTGGTGACGGACGGACGGGCCACCGGCGGCACCGATCCGGTCGCGCTCGCCGGGCGTGCGGCGGGGCTGCTGGCCGCCGAGGGTGTCGCGGCCGTGGTCGTGGACTGTGAGTCGGGGCCGGTGCGGCTGGGGCTCGCCGGTCGGCTCGCCGAGGAGCTGGGCGGTACGGCGGTGACGCTGGACGAGCTGCGCGCGGACAGCATCGCCGGGCTCGTACGGGATGTGCAGGGCACTCAGAGGACCACGAGGAGGGCCGCGTAATGCCGCAGGGACAGCCGAGTGTCGTACCTGACGACGGACTGACGACCCGTCAGCGCCGCAACCGTCCGCTCGTCGTCGTGCACACGGGCGTCGGCAAGGGCAAGTCGACCGCCGCCTTCGGGCTCGCGCTGCGCGCCTGGAACCAGGGCTGGCCGATCGGGGTGTTCCAGTTCGTCAAGTCGGCCAAGTGGAAGGTCGGCGAGGAGAACGCGCTACGGGTGCTGGGGGCGTCCGGTCAGGGCGGGACCGTCGACTGGCACAAGATGGGCGAGGGCTGGTCGTGGGTGCAGCGCGACCTCCAGGGGGACAACGCGACGAACGAGGAGAAGGCCCGGGAGGGCTGGGAGCAGGTCAAGCGTGACCTGGCCGCGGAGACGTACCGGCTGTACGTGCTGGACGAGTTCGCGTACCCGATGCACTGGGGCTGGGTCGACACCGAGGAGGTCGTCGAGGTGCTGCGTGCCCGCCCCGGCACCCAGCATGTGGTGATCACCGGGCGGAACGCGCCCGGGCAGCTCGTGGAGTTCGCCGACCTGGTGACCGACATGTCCAAGGTGAAGCACCCGATGGACGTGGGGCAGAAGGGCCAGAAGGGCATCGAGTGGTGATGTCCTCCCCCTCCTCCGTCCCCCGGCTGGTCGTCGCCGCGCCCTCCTCGGGCAGCGGCAAGACCACCGTGGCCACGGGGCTGATGGCGGCCTTCGCCGGGCGGGGGCTCGCCGTGTCCCCGCACAAGGTGGGGCCCGACTACATCGACCCCGGGTACCACGCGCTCGCGACCGGGCGCGCGGGACGGAACCTCGACGCGTACCTGTGCGGGCCGGAGCTGATCGCGCCGCTGTTCCTGCACGGCGCGCACGGCTGCGACCTGGCCGTGGTCGAGGGCGTGATGGGGCTGTACGACGGGGCCGCCGGCGAGGGGGAGCTGGCCTCCACGGCGCAGGTGGCCAAGCTGCTGCGGGCGCCCGTGGTGCTGGTCGTGGACGCGTCCTCGCAGTCGCGGTCGGTGGCGGCGCTGGTGCACGGGTTCGCGTCGTGGGATCCGGAGGTGCGGATCGGGGGCGTGATCCTCAACAAGGTCGCCTCGGACCGCCACGAGGAGCTGCTGCGGGACGCGCTGGACGCGTCCGGGGTGCCGGTGCTGGGGGTGCTGCGCAGGGCGGCCCGGATCGGCACGCCGTCGCGGCACCTCGGGCTGGTGCCGGTGGCCGAGCGACGGGCGGAGGCGGTCGAGGCGGTCGCCGCGATGGCCGAGCAGGTGCGCCAGGGGTGCGATCTGGACGCGCTGTACGCGCTGGCGCGGAGCGCGGGCGCGCTGCCGGAGGCCCCATGGGAGCCGCCGGTCTCCGGGACCGGCGCACGGGACGTGGTCGCCGTGGCCGGCGGCCCCGCCTTCACGTTCTCCTACGCCGAGCACGGCGAACTGCTCACCGCCGCCGGCGCCGAGGTCGTCGTCTTCGACCCCCTGCGGGACGAGCGACTGCCGGACGGCACGGCCGGGTTGGTCATCGGCGGCGGGTTCCCGGAGGTGTACGCCGCCGAACTGTCCGCCAACGAGCCCCTCCGCAAGGCCGTCACCGAGCTGGCGCTCGGCGGCGCCCCGGTCGCCGCCGAGTGCGCCGGACTGCTGTACCTGTGCCGCGAGCTGGACGGCCAGCCCATGTGCGGGGTGTTCGACGCGAGCGCCAGGATGAGCGAACGGCTGACCCTCGGCTACCGGGACGCGGTGGCAGTGAGCGACAGTGTCCTCGCCGTGGCGGGGACGCGGATGCGGGGCCACGAGTTCCACCGGACCGTGGTCGAGCCCGCGGCAGGGGCGGCTCCCGCCTGGGGGGTGCGCGCCCCCGTGCGCCGCGTCGAAGGTTTTGTACAGCAAGGTGTGCACGCGAGTTATCTGCACACGCACTGGGCCGCCGCGCCCGGTGCGGCCCGTCGGTTCGTGGAGAGGTGCCGGACGTCATGAACAGCAGGCTGATCGGAGTCGGGGTGGGCCCCGGCGACCCCGAGCTGGTGACCGTCAAGGGCGTCAACGCTCTGCGGGAGGCCGACGTCGTCGTCGTCCCCGTGATGGGTGCCCCCGATGGAGCGGACGGCGGCGAGCGCGGGCGCGCCGAGGCGACCGTGCTGCACTACGTGCCCGAGGAGAAGGTCGTCCGCGTCGTGTTCGCGCTCAACGAGCGCACCGACCGGTCGCGGCGCGAGGCGGCCTGGGACGCGGCCGGAGAGCGCGTGGCCCGGCTCCTGGGGCGGCACTCCGCCGTCGCCTTCGCCACCATCGGCGACCCCAACGTGTACTCGACGTTCACCTACCTCGCGCACACCGTGCAGGAGTTGGTGCCGGGAACGCGCATCGAGACCGTGCCCGGTATCACCGCGATGCAGGACCTCGCCGCACGGTCGGGTGCCGTGCTGACCGAGGGCACCGAACCGCTGACGCTTGTGCCCGTCACGGCCGGTTCCGCGGCGCTCAAGGACGCCCTCGGCGGTCCCGGTACCGTCGTCGCCTACAAGTTCGGGCGGCAGGCGCACGAGGTGGCCGAGGCGCTGCGCGAGACCGGGCGCATCGACGACGCCGTGTGGGGGGCCTCGCTCGGGCTGCCGGAGGAGTCCGTCCGGCCGGCCTCCGACCTCGACGGCCGGCCGCTCCCCTACCTGTCCACCCTCATCTCGCCGGCCCGGCGCGACGGCACCCGCGGCGGCAAGCTGTGACCGTCGGCAGACCGGCGCGCGAGGAGCGCCGACGGCCGGACGAACGCCGGTCGTGTGCGCAGCCGCGTTCCGCACCACCCGATTTTTCGTAGGAGAGGACCGATTCCCATGGCCGATGCCCCCACCGGCAAGGTGACCTTCGTCGGTGCCGGCCCCGGCGCCGCCGACCTGCTGACGTTCCGTGCCGCGCGCGCCATCGCCGAGGCCGACGTCGTGATCTGGGCGGCCAGCCTGGTGCAGGCGGAGGTCCTCGAGCACGCGCGCGAGGGCGCCGAGATCCTGGATTCGGCGACCCTGTCCCTGGAGGACGTCGTCGCCGTGTACGAGCGGGCGCACGCGCAGGGCCTGCGCGTGGCCCGTATCCACTCCGGCGACCCGGCCCTGTGGGGCGGCACGCAGGAGCAGCTCGACCGGTGTGCCGGGATCGGCATCGAGACCGAGGTCGTGCCGGGTGTCTCCGCGTTCTCCGCCGTCGCCGCGCTCGCACAGCGGGAGCTGACGATCCCCGAGGTCGCCCAGTCCGTCGTGCTGACCCGGCTCGGCGGCGGCAAGACACCGATGCCTCCCGGGGAGGAGGTGCGCGAGTTCGCCCGGCACGGCACCACGATGGCGATCTTCCTGTCGGCGGCCCGCAGCGGCCAGCTGGTACGGGAGCTGCTGGAGGGCGGCTATCCGACGACCACCCCGGTCGTGGTGGCCTACCAGGCGACCTGGCCGGAGGAACTGATGGTGAGGTGCACCATCGGCACGCTGGAGGAGACCGTCAAGGAACACAGGCTGTGGAAGCACACCCTGTTCCTGGTCGGCCCGGCGCTCGACGCGCGCGGCACCCGCTCGCACCTGTACCACCCCGGTCACTTCCACGGCTACCGCAAGGCCGACCCCGAGGCCCGCAAGGCGCTGCGCGCTCGCGGCGCAAGCACGTGATCACCGTCGTCGGCACGGGCACCGGGACGCCCCTTCCCGCGGACGCGGTCGCCGGGGCGGACCTGGTGGTGGGCGCCCGCCGGCATCTGGCGGCCGCCCGGCTGCCCGGGGACGCACAGCGGATCGTCCTCGGGCCGCTGGCGCCCGCGCTCGACGCGATCGAGCGCCACCTCGACAAGGGGCGACGGGTGGCCGTGCTCGCCTCCGGGGACCCCGCCTTCTTCGGGATCGTCCGCGCGCTGGCCGAGCGGTTCGGGCCGGAGCGGCTGGACGTGCGGCCGGGTGTGTCCTCCGTGGCCACCGCCTTCGCACGGCTCGGGCTGCCGTGGGACGACGCGGTGGTGGTGAGCGCACACGGCCGTGATCTCCGGACCGCGGTGCAGGTGTGCCGGGCACGGCCGAAGGTGGCCGTGCTGACCGGTCCGGGTGCCGGCCCCGCCGAACTGGGGGCGGCGCTCGCCGGCGGCCCCGGCGAGCGGGTCCTCGTCGTGGCCAGCGCGCTCGGCGATCCCGGGCAGGAGCGCGTGGAGCGCCTGACGCCCGCCGAAGCCGCGCGGCGCGACTGGGGCGCGGCGGTCAGCGTGGTGCTGTGCCTCGACCCGGCGGCGGCCCTCGGGCCGGTGCGCACGGTGGCGGGGCCGGAGCCCGGTCCCGCCGTCTGGGCCCTGGAGGAGAGCGCGTTCGCCCACCGCGACTCGATGATCACCAAGTTCGAGGTCCGTGCCCTGGCGCTGGCCCGGCTGGGGCCGCGCCTCGGCGATCTGGTCTGGGACGTCGGCGCGGGCTCCGGGTCGGTGGCCGTGGAGTGCGCCCGGCTCGGTGCGGCCGTCACCGCGATCGAGAAGACCACGGACGGTGTCGCACGGATCCGCGCCAACGCCGCGGCGCACGGCGTCGACGTGCGGGTGGTGCACGGCGCCGCGCCCGGCGCGCTGGGCGGTCTGGACGAGCCCGACGCCGTGTTCATCGGGGGCGGCGGACGCGAGCTGCCCGCCATCGTGACCGCGTGCGCGCGGCGGGCCCGGCGTGCGGTGGTGATCGCCATGGCCGCGCTGGACCGCGTACCCGCGGCGCGTGAGGCGCTCATGGCGGCCGGGTTCACCTGCGACGGCGTGCTGTTGCAGTCGTCGCGGCTCGCGCCGCTGCCGGGGGACGTGACCCGGCTCGCCGCGACCAACCCTGTTTTCCTGCTGTGGGGCACGCGGCCTCCGGCGCGTACCGAAGGAGTTGCTCAGTGATCGGCCTCATTTCCGCCACCGTGGCGGGGGCGGCTGC
The DNA here is from genome assembly GCF_040644655.1 of Streptomyces sp. NPDC046931. Lineage (NCBI taxonomy): Bacteria > Bacillati > Actinomycetota > Actinomycetes > Kitasatosporales > Streptomycetaceae > Streptomyces > Streptomyces sp. NPDC046931. The sequence goes on along the minus strand of NZ_JBEYWX010000003.1, from coordinate 428,414 downwards.
GCGGGACCGGCTGGCGGCGGCGTGGCCCGACCGGACGCGGGTGTACGACGGCCCGGTCGGGGACGCCGTGCGGGCCGCGTTCGCGGAGTGCGAGCAGCTTGTGTGCTTCCTGGCGACCGGGGCGGTCGTCCGGCTGGTCGCCCCGCTGCTGGCGGACAAGGTCTCCGACCCGGGCGTGGTGTGTGTCGACGAGGGCGGCCGGTTCGCGGTGTCCCTGGTCGGCGGGCATGCGGGCGGGGCCAATGAACTCGCCCGGGCGGTCGGCGAGGTGCTGGAGACCGAGCCCGTGGTGACGACCGCGACGGACGCGGTGGGGCTGCCGGGCCTCGACACGCTGGGGCTCCCCGTTCAGGGCGATGTCTCCGGGGTCTCGCGGGCGCTGCTCGACGGGGAGTCGGTGGCCCTGGCGGCGGAGGTGAGCTGGCCGCTGCCGCCGCTGCCGGTCGCGGCGGAGGGCGCGTACACGATCCGGGTGACGGATCGGGCCGTGGAGCCCGCCGCGCACGAGGTCGTGCTGCGGCCGCCGTCCCTGGTCGTCGGCGTCGGCGCGTCCAGGGGCGCTCCGGTCGACGAGGTCCTCGCCCTGGTGCAGGACGCGTTGCGGGACGCCGGGCTCTGCCCAGCGTCGCTCGCCGAACTCGCCACCGTCGACGCCAAGGCCGAGGAGCCCGGCATCCTGGGCGCGGCCGAGCGGCTCGGGGTGCCCCTGGTGACGTATCCGGCCGAGGAGCTGGCGAAGGTAGAGGTGCCCAACCCCTCGGACGCGCCGCTCGCCGCGGTCGGCACGCCGTCCGTGGCGGAGGCGGCCGCGCTGGTCGGCGGCGGTGAGCTCCTGGTCCCCAAGCGCAGGTCGGCCGGGACTCCGGCGATGGCGACCTGTGCCGTGGTCCGCAGGCCGGGGCGCGGACGGCTCGCCGTCGTCGGGCTGGGCCCCGGCGCCCGGGACCTGCTCACGCCCCGCGCCCGGGCGGAGTTGCGGCGCGCGTCGGTGCTGGTCGGGCTCGACCAGTACGTCGACCAGATCCGCGATCTGCTGCGGCCCGGCACCCGGATCCTCGAGTCGGGGCTCGGTGCCGAGGAGGAGCGGGCGCGTACGGCGGTCGCCGAGGCCCGGAAGGGGCATACGGTGGCGCTGATCGGCAGCGGCGACGCCGGGGTGTACGCGATGGCGTCGCCCGCGCTGGCCGAGGCGTCCGACGACATCGACGTGGTGGGGGTGCCCGGGGTCACGGCGGCGCTCGCGGCCGGGGCGATTCTCGGCGCGCCGCTGGGCCACGACCATGTGTCGATCAGCCTCTCCGACCTGCACACCCCATGGGAGGTCATCGAGCGCAGGGTACGGGCCGCGGCGGAGGCCGACCTCGTGGTGACCTTCTACAACCCGCGCAGCCGGGGCCGGGACTGGCAGCTGCCGAAGGCGCTCGCGATCCTCGCCGCGCACCGGACACCCACCACGCCGGTCGGTGTCGTACGGAACGCGTCGCGGCCGGACGAGTCCGCCCGGGTGACGACCCTGGCCGGTCTCGACCCGGCGACGGTCGACATGATGACGGTCGTGACCGTCGGCAACACGGCGACCCGGGAGATCGCGGGGCGCATGGTGACGCCGCGCGGCTACCGCTGGCAGAAGGAGCCCAAGTGAACCGTGTGGTCCACCCGATCGAGCAGGAGTCGTTCCGGCGGCTGCGCGCCCGTCTGGACACCTCGCACTTCGCTCCGCTGACGCGGGCGGTGGTGGAGCGGGTCATCCACTCCGCCGCCGACCTCGAGTACGCGACGGATCTCGTGCTGGACGAGGCGGAGTTGGTCGGGGCGCACACCGCGCTGCACGCCGGGGCGCCGGTGGTCGTGGACGTCGAGATGGTGGCGGCCGGAATCACCCGGCGCGAGACGGTCTGCCGTCTGAAGGACGCCAGGTCCGGTCCCGGGCTGACGCGGTCGGCGCATGCGATCCGGCTGGCGTACGAGGAGGTCGGCCCCGGAGCGCTCTGGGTGATCGGCTGCGCGCCGACCGCCCTGGAGGAGCTGCTGACCCTGGACGCCTCCCCCGCACTCGTCATCGGTCTGCCGGTCGGTTTCGTCGGCGCGGCCGAGTCCAAGGCGGCGCTGCGCGAGAGCGGGCTGCCCGCCGTGAGCAACGTGTCCGAGAAGGGCGGTTCGGCGGTCGCCGCCGCCGCGCTCAACGCCCTGCTGTACCACCCCACTTCGAAGGAGACCCTGTGACCACCCCGCCGCCCGCCCTGCTCATCGCCGGCCATGGCACCCGGGACGAGGCCGGCGCCGAGGCGTTCCGCGACTTCGTGCGGGAACTGGGGCGCCGCCACCCCGAACTGCCCGTCGCGGGCGGCTTCATCGAGCTGTCGCCGCCGCCGCTGGGCGAGGCGGTGGCCGAGCTGGTGCAGCGGGGGGTGCGCCGGTTCGCCGCCGTGCCGCTGATGCTGGTGTCAGCCGGTCACGCCAAGGGGGACATCCCGGCGGCACTGGCCCGCGAGAAGGAGCGGCACCCGGGGCTCTCGTACACGTACGGACGTCCGCTCGGCCCGCACCCGGCGCTGCTGTCGGTGCTGGAACGGCGGCTGGACGAGGCGCTGGGCGGCTCTGCCCGGACGCCGGAGGACCGGGCCGATGTGACCGTGCTGCTGGTGGGCCGGGGCTCCACCGACCCCGACGCGAACGCGGAGGTGTACAAGGCGGCACGACTGCTGTGGGAGGGGCGCGGGTACGCGGGCGTGGAGACGGCGTTCGTGTCCCTGGCGGCGCCGGATGTGCCGAGCGGCCTCGACCGCTGCGCGAAGCTGGGCGCGAGGCGGATCGTGGTCCTGCCGTATTTCCTCTTCACGGGGATCCTCCCGGACCGGGTGCGGCAGCAGACGGAGGGCTGGGCGGAGGCGCACCCGGACGTCGAGGTGCGCTCGGCGGACGTCATCGGGCCGGAGCCGGAGCTGCTCGACCTGGTGATGGAGCGGTACGAGGAGGCGGTGAAGGGAGATCTTCGGATGAACTGCGACTCGTGTGTGTACCGGATCGCGCTGCCGGGCTTCGAGAACAAGGTGGGGCTGCCGCAGCAGCCGCACTTCCACCCGGACGACGACGGCCACCACCACGGTCATGGGCATCACCACCACGGTGGGCACACACACTCCCATGCACACTGACACCTCCATGCACACGGAACACGAGGGCGGTCCGCACGACCTGCGGCATCACGGGGACGCCGAGGTCCGGGACGGCGGCGCGGCGCTCACCGACCTCGCGGTGAACGTGCGGGCGGACACGCCCCCCGCATGGCTGCGCGAGGTGATCGCCGGGTCGCTGGACGGGCTCGCGGCGTACCCCGACGGGCGGACCGCCCGGGCGGCGGTGGCGGCGCGGCACGGGCTGCCCGCCGAGCGGGTCCTGCTCACGGCGGGCGCGGCCGAGGCGTTCGTCCTGCTCGCGCGTGCCCTCAAGGCCCGTCGACCGGTCGTGGTGCACCCGCAGTTCACCGAGCCGGAGGCGGCGCTGCGGGATGCCGGGCATGCGGTGGGCCGGGTCCTGCTGCGGCAGGAGGACGGCTTCCGCCTGGATCCGGCACTGGTTCCCCAGGACGCGGACCTGGTTCTGATAGGCAACCCGACGAACCCGACGTCGGTGCTGCACCCGGCGGCCTCGATCACCGAACTGGCCCGCCCCGGGCGCACCTTGGTGGTCGACGAGGCGTTCATGGACGCGGTGCCCGGGGAGCGGGAGGCGCTGGCGGGCCGCACGGACGTGCCCGGTCTCGTGGTCCTGCGCAGCCTGACCAAGACCTGGGGGCTGGCGGGCCTGCGCATCGGCTACGTGCTGGCCGACCCCGGGACGATCGCCGAACTGGAACGGGCGCAGCCGCTGTGGCCGGTGTCCACGCCCGCGCTCGCGGCGGCCGAGGCGTGTGTGTCGCCCCGGGCGCTGGCGGAGGCGGCGCACGCGGCGCACCGGGTGGCGGCGGACCGGGCGCATCTGGTGGCGGGACTGCGGGAGTTCGGGCCCGACGGGCTGCATGTGGTCGAGCCGGCCGAGGGCCCCTTCGTCCTGGTCCGCCTGGCGCGTGCGGCGGCGGTGCGCCGCCATCTGCGGGATCTGGGCTTCGCGGTGCGCCGCGGGGACACGTTCCCGGGCCTGAACGAGGAGTGGCTGCGGCTGGCGGTACGGAACCGGGCGACGGTGAACCGCTTCGTGCAGGCCCTGGACCGTGCGGTGACACTGGCGGGGCGGTGAGGGAGAACGCCGGACGAGCCGGTCCCGGCGTGGGGTCAGCCGCGCCGGCGGCGGGCGAGGACCACTGCTCCCGCACCGGCCAGGAGCATCACGACCGCCCCGGCCACGGCGTACGGCGTCACCGCGCTTCCGCCGGTCTCCGCGAGGCCGGCCTTCCTCCCGGGCGCCCCCTGCGGCCTGAGGTCCTCGGCGGGATGTGTGGCGGAGGCGGTGGGAGCGGCCGGTGTGCCGCCCGCCGCGGCGGGGGCCGACGGCGCCTCGCAGGAGACGCCGCCGAGCGTCAGCGCCCCCTGTACCTCCGCCACGTTCAGCTTCGCCGGGTTCACCGTCACCGTCAGCCGCAGCGCGGAGGCCGCCGCCGTCCGTGAGGTCGTACGGGTCGGCGACACCTCCAGCCGTACCTCTCCCACGCCCGGCACCTTCACGTCCGTGGGGCCGCCCGCCGTCACCCTCGTCTTCCTGCCGAGCACCGTCACCGCGCCCAGCAGGTTCGCCGTGGCGACCGGCTTCTTCCCGGCCTCGCACACGGCCTTCGAGGTGACGCCGTCGACCTCGATCAGGGACAGCAGGGGCAGCCCGGGCACATGGACCCGTGCGTGCGCCAGGCTGGTGGAGGCCTCCGCTCCGGTCGCGGACACCGTGGCCCTCGCCGTGGCGGCCTCCGCGGTGAGCACGCTGAACGGCCGCCCGCCGTCCACGCCGTCGAGACGTGCCGACAGCGCGGTCCGGTCCGCGCTCCGGGGGGCCTCGACGGCGTTGAGGGAGACGGTGAGCGGGGCGTTCACGGTCTTGTTGAGCAGGGACACATCGAGTCCGGTGCGCAGCACCACGGCGCTCGCGTGCCCGTGCTGCTCGGTGGCGCCGGCAAAACCGGCGGCACCGAGCACCGTGGGACCTGTGGCCAGGGCGGTGGCCACCGCGACGGTGGCCAGACGGCGTGCGGGCATGCGGAAGGTGGTGCCGTTCACGGGTGGGACCCCCAGGGAAGTCAGGCTTGGGACCCGGAAAGAATCGCGGCACCGGGAACGCACCGTCAGCGATACGGCACGGCTTCACCCCATCGGGGATCTTTCGCGAACTTTTTCGAAATATGCGGCACGTCTGTTCCCCCGCGTCCCCAGCACATCCCCCACACCGGGGGCGCGTGGTCGTCGCGTGGAGGCGCCTTGGCGCCTACCCGACGATCCGCCCGTTCAGCACCACCCGCCGGGGCGCCGCCAGCACCCGGACGTCCGCGCGGGGGTCCGCCTCGTACACCACGAGGTCCGCGGGCGCCCCCTCCTCGAGGCCGGGCCGGCCCAGCCACCGCCGGGCGCCCCAGGTGGTCGCGGACAGTGCCTGAACCGGCGGGATACCGGCGGTGACCAGCTCGGCCACCTCACCGGCCACCAGCCCGTGCGCCAGGGAACCGCCGGCGTCGGTGCCGACGTACACCGGGATCCCGGCGTCGTACGCGGCGCGCACGGTGTCGTACCGCCGGTCGTGCAGCCTTCGCATGTGCGCCGACCAGCGCGGGAACTTCGTCTCCCCGCCCCGTGCGAGCCTGGGGAAGGTCGCGATGTTCACGAGGGTCGGGACGATCGCCACGCCCCGCTCCGCGAACAGCGGGATCGTCTCCGCCGTGAGGCCCGTCGCGTGCTCGATGCAGTCGATGCCCGCCTCGACCAGGTCGCGCAGCGAGTCCTCGGCGAAACAGTGCGCGGTGACCCGCGCCCCCAGCCGGTGGGCCTCCGCGATCGCGGCCTGGACCGCCTCGCGAGGCCAGCAGGCGGACAGGTCCCCGGTCTCCCGGTCGATCCAGTCGCCGACGAGCTTGACCCAGCCGTCGCCACGCCGGGCCTCCTGGGCGACGTACGCGACCAGCTCCTGGGGTTCGATCTCCCAGGCGTAGTTGCGGATGTAGCGGCGGGTGCGCGCGATGTGCCGGCCGGCCCGGATGATCGCGGGCAGGTCGTCGCGGTCGTCGATCCAGCGGGTGTCCGACGGGGAGCCCGCGTCCCGGATCAGCAGGGTGCCCGCGTCCCGGTCGGTCAGCGCCTGTTTCTCGGCGACGTCCTCGGAGACCGGTCCATGGGCGTCGAGGCCGACGTGGCAGTGCGCGTCGACCAGACCGGGCAGCGCCCAGCCCTCGACGGTACGGACGTCCCTCGCTCCGGCCGGCCGGTCGTAGGAGATCCGGCCGTCGATCACCCACAGCCCGTCCCGGACCTCCTCCGGTCCGGCGAGCACCCGCCCCTTCACGTGCAGTACCGCGTGATCCCTCATGTACCGCACCCTAGTCCGCCCGCTACTCGCTCTTGCCCGCCCGGTCGGAGATCCCCTCCTCCACCTCGGCCATCGCGGGGTCGAGGAGCCGGGAGAGGAAGTGCCGGGTGCGCTGGTGACGGGGGTTGCCGATGACCTGGTCGGGCGTGCCGTCCTCGACGACCACACCGCCGTCCATGAAGACGACCCGGTCGGCGACCTCCCGCGCGAAGGTCATCTCGTGGGTGACGACCATCATCGTCATGCCCTCGTCGGCGAGCATCCGCATCACGGCGAGGACGTCGCCGACCAGCTCGGGGTCGAGCGCGGAGGTCGGCTCGTCGAAGAGCATCACCTCGGGGCCCATGGCGAGCGCGCGGGCGATCGCCACGCGCTGCTGCTGGCCGCCGGAGAGGGAGGAGGGGTAGGCGTCCGCCTTCTCGGCGAGGCCCACCCGCCGCAGGTTCTCGGCGGCGGTGCGGGCGGCCTGCGCCTTGTCCCGCCTGAGGACGCGGCGCTGCGGCAGGGTGAGGTTCTCGGTGACCGTGAGGTGCGGGAAGAGGTTGAACTGCTGGAAGACCATGCCGATGCGGCGGCGTACGGCGTCGATGTCCACGTCGGGGTCGGTCAGCTCGTTGCCGCCGACGAAGACCTGCCCCCTGGTGGGCTCCTCCAGGAGGTTCACACAGCGCAGCAGGGTGGACTTGCCGGAGCCCGACGGGCCGATGACACAGACCACCTCGCCCTGGCCGATCTCCAGGTCGATGCCGCGCAGCACCTCGTTGTCCCCGAAGGACTTGTGCAGGCCCCGGATCCGGATCTCTGGGGTACGGCTCACTTGACGGCCTCCTGGGCCTTGGCCTCCATACGGCGTACGAGGAAGCCGAGCGGGATGGTGACCAGCAGGTAGCACAGGCCGGCGACCAGGATCGGCGTGGAGTTGGCGGTCTGGCTGGCGAGGTCGCGGCCGAACTTGGACAGTTCGCGCTCCTCCAGGGTGACGCCGAGGAACAGCACCAGCGAGGAGTCCTTGAAGAGCAGGACCAGTTCGTTGGTGAGCGGCGGGAGGATGATCCGGAACGCCTGCGGAATGATGATCGAGACCATGGCCCGGGCGGGCGAGAAGCCCAGCGAACGGGCCGCCTCCATCTGTCCCTTGGGTACGGCCTGGATGCCCGCGCGGATCGTCTCCGCCATGTACGCGGCCGACACCAGGCCGAGCGCGAGGGCCACCTTGCCGTAGGTGCCGCCGACGATCTCCATCCCGGGGAAGGCCAGCGGCACGGCGACCCCGACGAAGATGAAGATCAGCAGGGCGGGCAGGCCGCGGAAGATCTCGATGTAGATGCCGGCGACCCAGCGGTAGGGGCCCACGGACGACAGCCGCATCAGCGCGATGACCATGCCGAGCACCAGGCCGACGGCAAAGCCGGACAGGGTGTACAGCACGGTGTTCTTCAACGCCAGGGTGATGACGTCCGGGAACATCTGCCGGGCGATGTCCATCTGCGCGAACTGGTTCCGAAGCCGGCCCCAGTCCGCCGAGGCCGCCAGAGCGACCACGGCGGCGACGAAGAGGGTGTACTGGGCGCCGCGGGAGAGCCTGTGCCGCCCGCGCCGGGTCAGGCCCTTCCTGCGCGGCGCGACGACGGACCCGGCCGTGTCCGTGGGATCGCTCATGAGGCCGAGGGCGAGGGGGTGGACGGGGTGTACGGGCCGATCCACTTCTCGTACAGCTTCTTGTACGTGCCGTCGGCCTTCGCACCGGCGATCGCCTTGTTGACGGCGGCGAGGAGCTTCGCGTTGCCCTTCTTCACCGTGAAGCCGTACTGCTCACCGGTGTTGAGGTTGTCGACCACCTTGAAGGCGTCCGCGTTGGCCTTGTCCTTGAGCCAGCCCTGGACGACCGGGTAGTCGATGACGACGGCCTGCACCTGGCCGGTGCGCAGGCCGTTGAGGACGGCGTCGGAGGATTCGAAGGAGATCGGGTCGAGGCCCTGCTTCTTGGCGTAGTCCTCGCCGGTGGTCTGGGCCTGGGCGCCGAGCTTCCTGCCCTTGGCCTTCAGGTCGGCCAGCGAGCCGACGCCGCTCTTCTTGTCGACGAGGACGGCCTGGGTGGCGTCGAAGTACGGGTCGGAGAAGTCGACGTTCTTCTTGCGCTCGGGGGTGATCGTCATGCCGGCGGCGGCCAGGTCGCACTCGCCGGAGTTGAGGAACGCGCCGGTCTTGAAGTTCTCGAAGGGCGTGTCGAGGATCTGCTGCCTGACCCCGAGGTCCTTGGCGACCAGGTCGATCAGCGAGACGTCGAAGCCCTGCACCTTGCCGTCGATCTCCGACTGGAAGGGAGGGTAGGGCAGGTGTGTGCAGGTGGTGAGCTGACCGGCCTTGACGAGGTCGACCCCGCCGGCGGCCGTGTCGCCTGCGCTGCCGCCGCTGCCGCTCGAGGTGCAGCCGGCCACGAGCACGGCACCGGCCGTCGCGGTGATGGCGGCCAGGAAGCGGGCCCGGCGGCCGAGGAGCGTCTTCACGGGGGACCTCTCTGTGGGGTGTGGGGGATGTGCAGGGTCTGATTATAAGGAGAAGTTTGAGTGTCCCAAATTAATCTGATGGCTCCGGGGCCCTCCTACCTAAGAACCAACCGGTCGAAAGGGTGAACCACCCGACGACGAGGCCCGTCTTCGCATGGTCGTGATCAACGGGCCGTACGGCAGAGCCTCACGCCACACTCCGTGAGCCCGCGGTCACTGCGGACCCTGCGCACGGCCCGGCATCCCCATCCCCGCCCCGTGAAAAAATCTGCATTGCATCCCGCATCTTTACGCGCAATTATCGAATTAGTGACGGACAGAATCCCATATCCTTCTGCCCGATCTTCCGCAGGCTAAACGCAAAGATTCTGCGAACATCCGGCGGCCTAATTCGAGTAGATCTCGTGATGATCGCGCAGGTGTGACCGACTCCACACCTCAACCCTTTCGCCCGGTATTTTCCGGGCATTAGCGGTGCAAACGTGGCCCGGCTCGCATGCAGGCACGCGCCCGCGCGATAACATATATATTGCCGGTCCGTAACCCCGCCCGACGATGCAATTTTCAATTCTGCTGGGTAAGTTGCAACGACATGACCGCCGCACAAGCAGACCTGCAAGCGGAATTCCTGGAAATGCCGGAAGGACTGCGGATCGACCGTCCGGAGGTGGCGGACGGGGCCGCACTCTGGCGCATCGCCAGGGACTCCGGAAAGCTCGACCTGAACTCCTCCTACAGCTATCTGCTGTGGTGCCGTGACTTCGCCGGCACCTCGGCCGTGGCACGCAGCGGACCGGAGGGCCGGCCCGTCGGTTTCGTCACCGCCTATCTCCGGCCCGACCGTCCGCACACCCTCCTGGTGTGGCAGGTGGCCGTGGATGCCGACCAGCGCGGGCGCGGTCTCGCGGCCCGGCTGCTGGACGGACTGACGGCACGGGTCGCGGACGAGTACGGAGTGACCGCGATCGAGACGACCATCACCCCGGGCAACACCGCCTCCGAGCGCCTGTTCACCTCGTACGCCCGGCGCCACGGCGCGGCCGTCGAGACGGAGGTCCTCTTCGAGACGGGCCAGTTCCCCGACGGACCGCACGACCCGGAAGTCCTCTACCGCATCGGTCCGCTCTCCGTCTGACTCCCCCCACGACCCCCTCTCCGTCTGGCTCCGCCCACGACGCCCCCTCAGCCCACCAGTACGCACCGAACCCACTCCCCCCCACGCACGAGGAGCGATTTCGCCGTGACCATCACCCAGCCGGACCTCAGCGTCTTCGAGACCCTCGAGTCGGAGGTGCGCAGCTACTGCCGCGGCTGGCCCACCGTCTTCGACCGCGCACGCGGCAGCCGTATGTACGACGAGGACGGCCACGAGTACCTGGACTTCTTCGCCGGCGCGGGCTCCCTCAACTACGGCCACAACAACCCCGTACTCAAACGGGCCTTGATCGACTACCTGGAGCGGGACGGCGTCAGCCACGGCCTCGACATGTCCACCGTCGCCAAGCGGTCGTTCCTCCAGACGTTCCAGGATCTGGTGCTGCGGCCCCGCGACCTGCCCTACAAGGTCATGTTCCCCGGCCCCACGGGCACCAACGCGGTGGAGTCCGCCCTCAAGCTGGCGCGCAAGGTGAAGGGACGCGAGGCCATCGTGTCCTTCACCAATGCCTTCCACGGCATGTCCCTGGGCTCCCTCGCCGTCACCGGCAACGCCTTCAAGCGCGCCGGTGCCGGGATCCCGCTGGTACACGGGACGCCCATGCCCTTCGACCACTACCTGGACGGCAGGGTCCCCGACTTCCTGTGGTTCGAGCGGCTGCTGGAGGACCAGGGGTCGGGGCTCAACCGCCCCGCCGCCGTGATCGTCGAGACCGTGCAGGGCGAGGGCGGCATCAACGTCGCCCGGCCCGAGTGGCTGCGCGGGCTCGCCGACCTGTGCGCGCGCCGTGACATGCTGCTGATCGTCGACGACATCCAGATGGGCTGCGGCCGTACCGGCGCCTTCTTCTCCTTCGAGGAGGCCGGGATCGTGCCGGACATCGTCACCGTGTCCAAGTCCATCAGCGGCTATGGACTGCCCATGTCTCTGTGCCTGTTCAAGCCCGAGCTGGACGTCTGGGAGCCGGGCGAGCACAACGGCACCTTCCGCGGCAACAACCCGGCGTTCGTCACGGCCACCGCAGCCCTGGAGACGTACTGGGCCGACGGGTCCGCCATGGAGAAGCAGACCCGGGCACGCGGCGAGCAGATCGAGCAGGGGCTGATCTCGATCACCGAGGAGAACCTCGCCGACGTCAAGGAGTACCGCGGGCGCGGACTGGTGTGGGGCCTGGAGTTCCACGACAAGGAGCGGGCCGGCCGGATCGCCCGCCGCGCCTTCGACCTCGGGCTGCTCGTGGAGACCTCGGGCCCCGAGAGCGAGGTGGTCAAGCTGCTGCCCGCGCTCACCATCTCCCCGGAGGAACTGGACGAGGGCCTGAGCACCCTCGCCCGGGCCATCCGGGAAACCGTCTAGCCGTCCGGCCGTCCAGCAAGGAGGAAGAACACCACCGTGATCGTCCGTTCGTTCAAGGACATAGAAGGCACCGACCGGCATGTGAAGGCGGCGTCCGGGACCTGGGAGAGCAAACGCATCGTCCTCGCCAAGGAGCGGGTCGGCTTCTCCCTCCACGAGACGGTCCTGTACGCCGGCACCGAGACGTCGATGTGGTACGCCAACCACATCGAGGCCGTCGTCTGCGTCGAGGGTGAGGCCGAACTCACCGACCACGAGACCGGGAAGACGTACTCGATCACCCCCGGCACCATGTACCTCCTCGACGGGCACGAGCGGCACACGCTGCGCGTCAAGGAGGACTTCCGCTGCATCTGCGTGTTCAACCCGCCCGTGACCGGACGGGAGGACCACGACGAGAACGGCGTCTATCCACTGCTGACCGAGGAGGTGTGAAGTGACCGTGACGACCAACGTCACCGACCTGTACCCCAGCCGCGGCACCACCGAGGTGTCCGTCCCCCGTCAGGACCCGGTCGTCTGGGGCTCCCCCGACACGCCCGGCCCGGTCTCGACCGCCGACCTCCAGGCGTACGAGCGCGACGGCTTCCTCGCCGTCGACCAGCTGATCACCCCGGAAGAGGTCGAGGTCTACCACCGTGAGCTGGACCGGCTCGTCACCGACCCGGCGATCCGCGCCGACGAACGGTCGATCGTGGAGCCGAAGTCGAAGGAGATCCGCTCCGTCTTCGAGGTCCACAAGATCAGCGAGTTGTTCGCGGGGCTGGTCCGCGACGAGCGCGTCGTCGGCCGGGCACGGCAGATCCTCGGCTCGGACGTGTACGTGCACCAGTCGCGGATCAACGTCAAGCCGGGCTTCGGGGCCAGCGGCTTCTACTGGCACTCCGACTTCGAGACCTGGCACGCCGAGGACGGCCTGCCGAACATGCGGACGGTGTCCGTCTCGATCGCGCTGACCGAGAACCACGACACCAACGGCGGGCTCATGATCATGCCCGGGTCGCACAGGACGTTCCTTGGGTGCGCCGGCGCGACGCCGAAGGACAACTACAAGAAGTCGCTCCAGATGCAGGACGCCGGCACTCCGTCCGACGAGGCGCTGACCGAGATGGCGGGCCGGTACGGCATCAAGCTGTTCACGGGGAAGCCCGGTTCGGCGACCTGGTTCGACTGCAACTGTATGCACGGTTCGGGGGACAACATCACCCCGTTCCCGCGCAGCAACGTCTTCATCGTGTTCAACAGCGTGGAGAACACGGCGGTGGAGCCGTTCGCGGCACCGGTGCGGCGGCCGGAGTTCATCGGCGCGAGGGACTTCACGCCGGTGCGCTGAGCCGGCGTGATCCCGGAACGATCCGGGCCGGGGCCTCCTCGTGTGGGACGAAAGGCCCCGGCCCGGTCGTCATCCGGCCAGCGCCTCCAGCAGCCGGTCGACGTCCTCGGGCGTGTTGTACAGGTGGAAGGCGGCGCGGAGATTGCCCTCGCGGTCGGAGACCTCGATGCCCGACCCGCTCAACTCGCCCCGCCGGTGGCCGAGTCCGGGCACGGAGACGATGGCGGAGCCCGGCGCGGGGATCGATTCGTGGCCGAGCGAGCGCAGTCCGGCGCGGAACCGTCCGGCCAGAGCCAGGTCATGGGCCCGTACGGCGTCCACGCCGAGCTCCTCGACGAATTCCAGGGAACGACGGGCGCCGACGTAGGAGAAGAGGGCGGGGCTCTCGTCGAAACGCCGGGCGGAGTGGGCGAGTTCGCCGACCGGGCCGTAGCAGCTGTCCCAGGGCCGCTCTCCCGCCACCCAGCCCGCGAACAGCGGGCTGAGTCCGCCGAGGTCCTCCGGGACGGTCAGAAAGGCCACGCCCCGCGGGCACAGCAGCCACTTGAAGGCGACGGCGGCGACGTAGTCGTACGCGCCGGCATCCAGGTCCAGCCAGCCCGCGGCCTGCGACGCGTCGAGGTACGTACGCGCCCCGTGCGCGTGCGCCGCGGCACGGATCGCGGGCAGATCGGCGACCCGGCCGTCGGCCGACTGCGTGGCGCTCACGGCGACCAGCGCGGTGCCGGGCCGCACCGCCTCGGCGACCTGCTCCAGGGGCACACTGCGCACCTTCAGATCGCGGCGGACGTGGAAGGGGTTCACCACGGAGCTGAAGTCGCCCTCCGCGGTGACCACCTCGGCCCCCTCGGGCAGCGAGGCGGCGATCAGCCCGGTGTAGACGGCGACCGAGGCCCCGGCCGCCACCCGGCCGACGGGGACCCCCGCCAGCCGGGCGAACGAGGCGCGGGCGGCCTCGACGTCCGCGAACATGTCGGTCGGCTGCCCGGCGGCCGCCGCCTCCAGGGCGGTCCGCATGGCGTCCACCGCGCGGGCCGGCATCAGCCCGGTGCTCGCGGTGTTCAGATAGGTGTTCTTCGGGGCGAACTCGGCACGTACGAGGGTCTCGAAGGTCTCCATGGGACCACTGTGCGGCCCGGTGAAGTCCCCGTCCATTGCCAATTCCTGCGTGGTTCCGCGAAGGAACGCTTATACGACCGCCGTGACCTGCGTCGTAGCTCAGCTCCGGGGAACGGCGCAGCCGTCCGGACCGCAGGCTTCCGCTCCGCCGTCCTCGATCAGCCGCAGCGGAGAGCGCTCGCCCCACGCCTGCGTCAGCGCCTGGGTGAAGACCTCGGCGGGCTGGGCACCGGAGACACCGTAGGTGCGGTCCAGGACGAAGAACGGCACGCCCCTCGCGCCCAGCTCGGCGGCCTCGCGCTCGTCGGCGCGCACGGCGTCGGCGTACGCGGTGGGATCGGCGAGCACCCCGCGGGCGTCGTCGGCGTCGAGTCCGGCCTCCACGGCCAGCTCCACCAGCCGGTCGTCGCCCTCGGAGAAGAGGGAACGCTCCTCGGCGAAGTTCGCCCGGTACAGGATCTGGATCAGCTCGTCCTGCCTGTCCCGCTCCTTGGCGAGGTGCAGCAGCCGGTGCATGTCGAAGGTGTTGCCGTGGTCGCGGCCGGTGGTGCGGTAGTCCAGGCCCTCGGCGGCGGCCTGCGCTCCCAGGTTGTTCTCCGCGGCCTGCGCCTGCGCCTCGGTCATCCCGTACTTCTTGGCCAGCAACCCCAGGACCGGCTGGACATCGCCCTTGGCCCGATCGGGGTCCAGCTCGAAGGAGCGGTGCACCACCTCGACCTCGTCCCGGTGCGGGAAGGCCTCCAGCGCCTTCTCGAAGCGGGCCTTGCCGACGTAGCACCAGGGGCAGGCGATGTCGCTCCAGATCTCGACGCGCATGTGTTCGGCTTCTCTCCAGTCCGTACGGGTACGGAGCCTCCCTCCGCCGCGTACGTGAACATTCAAGGGTCCGGTTTCATTCCCCGGGGACCGCGTACCGGAGGAAGAGGTGGTGGTCCTCCTCGGCGGGCGGGTTCTCCGGGTCGGGGACCCAGCCCAGACGCCCGTAGAACGCCTGGGCCCGCCCGTTGTCCCGATGCACGTCGAGGACGGCCGTCCGCCTGCCGTCGGCCTGCCACTGCTCCACACAGGCCGCGTGCAGTGCGGTGCCGATGCCGTGGCGCCAGTGGCCCGGGTCGACATGGAACTGGAAGAGCTTGACGGTGTCGGCGGGGGAGCCGTCCGGGGTGCGGAAGGAGGCGATGCCGGCGACGCCGCCCTGCACGACGGCGCACAGCACGAGCCCGTCCGGCCGCCGGATGGCGCTCCGCCAGGCGTCGAGCCAGTCGATGCCGTCCTGCGGCAGGCCGTCCGGGTAGTAGGTCGCCCGGGCTCGTGCGTGCAGTGCGGCGACGGCCCGCGCGTCGGCGGGCAGCGCGGTACGGATCACGCGGCGTCCGGTCACACGGTCTTCGATCATGCGACGGAGGACGTGACCGCCCCCGGCGCGGTTCCCTACGAGCCGTCCCGCAGGCCCTCCGGCCAGGAGTGCCGGTACTCCAGATGGTCGAAGGTGACCACGCAGCCCTCCCCCACCGGCGACTGCGCCATGAAGCCCACCAGGGCCGCCGAGGTCGGTTCCTCGTCGGCCAGGGTGAACAGACGGACGAACGTCCACCGCTTCCCGTCCCGGGACGCGTGGAACGCGAACGCCCGGCCCGTTCTGCTCACCCGGAGCCAGACCGAACTGCCCTCCACGGTGAAGGAGTTCGCGTCGTCGGAGTGGCCGCGGGTGACCACGGTGCAGACGGTGGGCACGTCCGGCGAGTACTCCAGGCACAGCTTCGCCCAGGACCGCTCCCCCACGTGCACATACAGCACGCCGGCGTCGAAGGACGCGCCGAACCCGACCGTGACGCGGGCGATGAGCTGGAAGTCGCCCTCGGGCGCACCGAGCAGCCTGGGTGCGTCCGAGGCCGGGTCGAGCCCCTCACCGGTGGGCGGCACGAAGCGATCCTGCCGGGCCCCCGCCCAGCCGGTGAGCACCCCGTCCTCGTAGGACCAGTGGCCATCGGGCCCGTACGTGCGGAAGGGGAAGGGGAGTTCGGGTAGTTCGAGGTCCATGGGGAGAGTGTCGCAGGCCCGGGAGCGCCCCAGGCCCGGCCCCGCCGGGCGGGAGCGTCAGCGCTCCGCACGACCGTCGAACCGCCGCGGCAGCCCCAGCGGGTTGTCGTCCCGCAGCTCCGGCGGCAGCAGCGCCTCGGGAGTGCCCTGGTAGACGACGGGCCGCATCCACCGCTCGATCGCCGTGCCGCCGACCGACGTGGACGTGGAGGTCGTCGCCGGGTAGGGGCCGCCGTGGTGCTGGGCGGGCGCCACCGCCACCCCCGTGGGCCAGCCGTTCACCAGGACGCGGCCCGCGAGCGGGGTCAGCTCCGCGAGGATCTCCGCGCCGCGGCCCTTGCCGGCGGCCTCCTCCGTGGACAGGTGCACGGTGGCCGTGAGGTTGCCGGGAAGCCGGGACAGCACGGCGTTCGCCTCGTCCTCGTCCTCGTACCGGGCGACCACCGTGACCGGGCCGAAGCACTCCTCGAGCAGCAGGTCCCAGGCGGCGCCGGCGGTCAGTCTCCCGGCCGGGACCGTCAGGAAGCCCGGGCTCACCGTGTGCTCGCCGCCCGCGCCCGGCATCACCGGGGACTCCACGTCCGGCAGCCCGGCGCGCTCGGCGACTCCGGCGAGGAAGGCGTCGCGCATGCGGTGGTCCAGCAGGACCCCCGCCTCGACGCCGCACACCGCGTCCGTCAGGGACTTCACGAGCCGGTCGCCCGCCGCGCCGACGGGGGTGAGAACCAGACCGGGCTTCACACAGAACTGGCCGACGCCCAGCGTCATGGAGCCGGCGAGCCCGGCCCCGATCGCCTCGGCGCGCTCGGCGGCCGCCGCCTCGGTGACCAGGACCGGGTTGAGCGAGCCCAGTTCGCCGTGGAAGGGGATCGGCACGGGGCGCGCGGCCGCCGTGTCGAAGAGCGCACGGCCGCCGCGCACGGAACCGGTGAACCCGGCCGCCGCGACCAGCGGGTGCCTGACCAGCTCGACGCCCGCCTCGAAGCCGTGGAGGAGGCCGAGGACGCCCTCGGGGATCCCGTGCTCGGCGGCGGCCTCGCGCAGGATCCTCGCGACCTGCTCGGACAGGGCGGGGTGGTCCGGGTGTGCCTTGACGACCACCGGGCAGCCGGCCGCCAGGGCGCTCGCGGTGTCGCCGCCGGCGACCGAGAAGGCGAAGGGGAAGTTGGAGGCGGAGTAGACCGCGACGACGCCCAGCGGGACCTTGTAGCGGCGCAGGTCGGGGACCGGCGGGGTCGCCGTGGCGTCGGGGTGGTCGATGATCACGTCGAGGAAGGCGCCCTCGTCGACGATGTCCGCGAACGCCCGCAACTGGTAGCAGGTCCGGGCGAGTTCGCCGGTGAGGCGAACCGGGCCCAGCGCGGTCTCGGCGTCGGCGGTCCCGACGAGCCTCTCCGCCTCGGCCTGGAGCCGCTCGGCCGCGGTGCGCAGGAAGGCGGAGCGGACCGTGCGGTCGGCGAGGGCTCCGCGTGCGGCGTGGGCCGCGCGGACGGCGGCGTCCACGGACCGGGCGGTGGCCTCCACCGCAACCTGTTCACGCTGCTTCCCGGTACGGGGGTCGACACTCCAGACTGGTGCTGCTGCCACCGCGGGTCCCTCCAGATGTCATGCCGCAGTTCGTCCGCCGGCCAGCAGAGTCGTTCGATATACTGAACAATGTCTCTGATGGTGAATATGGTGCTCGGAGACTATATCTCCGGCTTCCCGTCGAGCGAAGGGGTCAAGGGCGATGTCGGCAGGCGAGACAGGCGGCGGAGCACAGGTCAAGTCCGCGGTGCGGACGGTCGAGTTGCTCGAGTACTTCGCCGGCCGCCCCGGTATGCACTCCCTGGCCGCGGTGCAGGAGGCGGTGGGCTACCCGAAGTCCAGCCTGTACATGCTGCTGCGCACGCTCGTGGAGCTGGGCTGGGTGGAGACGGACGCGACCGGCACGCGCTACGGCATCGGGGTGCGGGCGCTGCTGGTCGGCACCTCCTACATCGACGGGGACGAGGTGGTGGCGGCGGCCCGGCCCACCCTGGACCGGCTGTCGGACGACACGACGGAGACGATCCACCTGGCACGGCTGGACGGCACGAACGTGGTGTACCTCGCGACCCGTCAGTCGCAGCACTACCTGCGCCCCTTCACCAGGGTCGGCCGCCGGCTGCCCGCCCACTCGACCTCGCTGGGCAAGGCGCTGCTGAGCACCTACACGGACGAGCAGGTCCGCAAGATGCTCCCCGAGACGCTCCCCGCGCTCACCGAACACACCATCACGGACCGGGAAAGGCTCATCGAGGAGCTGCACCAGGTCCGCGAGCAGGGCTTCGCCGTCGACCGCGAGGAGAACACGCTCGGGCTGCGCTGCTTCGGAGTCGCCATTCCCTACCGCACACCGGCCCGCGATGCGATCAGCTGCTCGGTCCCGGTGGCCCGGCTGACCCCGGCCCACGAACAGATGATCAAGGACTCGCTGTTCGACGCCCGGGACCGGCTGACGCTCGCGACGCGGAGGCTGTGACATGGAGGTCGCGCTGCGCGAGGTCCACGACAGCGACCTGCCGGTCTTCCGGCGCCAGATGAACGACCCCGTGGCGCTCCGGATGGCCGCGTTCACCCCCGAGGACCTGGCCGACCCGGCCGGATTCGAGGCCCACTGGGCACGGCTGCGGGGCTCCTGTGACGTCGACGTGCGGACGGTGCTCGCGGACGGGGACGTCGTGGGCAGCGCGGCGGTTTACGGCGAGCCGGGCGAGCGCGAGGTCACGTACTGGATCGACCGTGCCTACTGGGGCCGGGGCATCGCGACGGCCGCCCTGCGGACGCTCCTCGAGCAGGTGCCGGAGCGCCCCCTGTACGCCCGGGCGGCGGCCGACAACGTGGCCTCCGGCCGGGTGCTGCGCAAGTGCGGCTTCGAGGAGACGGCCCGGGTCAGGGGGTACGCCCACGCCCGTGGCGCGGAGATCGAGGAGGTCGTCCTCGTCCTGAAGGGCTGAGCGCCGGGCCCGGTTCATGAAGTCCCGATGAGAAAACGGGGCGGAAGGGAACGATCCACTCGTTCCCGTACGTCTCCTGGACGGGATGAACAAGACGATCAGACGCGCATCGGTCTTCGCACTGCTCCTCGTGTTCGCTCTGCTGGTCAGAGCCACCTGGGTGCAGTTCTACGACGGCAAGGCGCTCGCGGACGACAAGGACAACCGGCGGAACGCGATCGACACCTACGCGGCACCGCTCGGGAACATCATCGTGGCCGGCCGGTCGATCACGGGCTCGGCGCGCACCGGCGGCAGCGACCTCGCCTACAGACGCACGTACACGGACGGCAAGCTGTACGCGGCGGTGACGGGCTACGCCTCGCAGAGTTACGCGCCGACCCAGCTGGAGGGCATCTACCAGGATGTGCTCAACGGCACGGACAGCCGGCTGAAGACCGCCATGGACACCATCACGGACAAGCGGGCCGACCCGGGCAACGTGGTGACGACCGTCGACCCGGACGTCCAGAAAGCGGCCTATCGGGCACTGGGGAACAACAAGGGCGCGGCCGTGGCCATCGACCCCACCACCGGCCGGATCCTCGCGGTCGTGTCGACCCCCTCCTACGACCCGTCGGCACTGACCGACGCCGGCACCGCCGGGGCGACCTGGAAGCAGCTCAACGCCGATGCGGACAAACCGCTCACGAACCGTGCGCTGCGCCAGCCGCTCCCGCCCGGCTCGACGTTCAAGCTCGTCGTCGCGGCGGCCGCACTGGAGGACGGGCTGTACTCCTCGGTGGACCAGAAGACGGACAGCCCGGACCCGTACACCCTGCCGGGCACGACCCGCGCCCTGTCCAACGAGAACCCGGCCGCCCCCTGTACGAACGCCTCGATCCGCGTGGCCCTGCGCTACTCGTGCAACAACGTCTTCGGCAAGATGGCCGTCGACCTGGGCCAGGACAAGGTCAGGGCGATGGCCGAGAAGTTCGGCTTCGACGACGACCGGCAGGACGTGCCGGTGCGCGCGTACCCGAGCGTGTACCCGAAGGGCATGGAACGGGCGCAGACGGCCCTGTCGGGCATCGGGCAGTTCGACGTCACGGCGACCCCGCTCCAGATGGCCATGGTGTCGGCGGCGATAGCCGACGACGGAAAGCTGGTGTCCCCGCATATGGTCGCGCGCATCACCGACAGCGGTGGCGATGTGCTGAAGGACTACGACGAGGACCCCGGGACCCGGCGGATCGTCGGCTCGTCGACCGCCGAGCAGCTGCGGTCCGCGATGCGGACGGTGGTCGAGCAGGGCACCGGCACGAACGCGCGGATCCCCGGCGCGACGGTGGGCGGCAAGACGGGCACGGCCCAGCACGGCGAGAACAACAGCAAGACGCCGTACGCCTGGTTCACGTCGTACGCGAAGTCCGACACGAACGGCAAGGAGGTCGCCGTCGCGGTGATGGTCGAGCAGTCGGACGCGGCGCGGTCGGAGGTCAGCGGCAACGGGCTGGCGGCACCGGTCGCCAGGTCCGTGATGCAGGCGGCACTGAAGAACTAGAGCGGTGGGGGCGGCTCGGCCGGGCCGTCCCCACCGGGGCGTCCCCGCGGCTCACTTGACGCCGAGGATCTGCTCCACCGGATCGATCGCGAAGTACACGAGGAACAGCGCCGACACGGCCCACAGCAGCCAGTTGACCTCCTTGGCCTTGCCGAGGACCGCCTTGATGACGACGTACGACAGGAACCCGGCACCGATGCCGTCGGTGATGGAGTACGTGAACGGCATCGCGGCGATGGTCAGAAAGGCCGGGATGGCGATCTCGTACCGGTCCCAGTCGATGTGCTTGACGTGCGTCATCATCAGGAAGCCCACGGCGATCAGGGCGGGGGCCGCCGCCTGGAGCGGCACGATCGTCAGCAGCGGGGTGAGGAACAGCGCGAGGCCGAAGAGACCGCCGGTGATCAGGTTGGCGAAGCCGGTGCGGGCCCCCTCGCCGACGCCGGCCGCCGACTCGATGTAGGCGGTGTTGGACGAGCCGGAGGCGACACCGCCGGCCACCGCGGCGGCGCCGTCGATGAACAGGACCCGGCCGATGCCCGGCACCTTGCCGTTCTCGTCGAGCAGCCCCGCCTCCGCGCTGATGCCGACGATGGTGCCCATCGCGTCGAAGAAGTCCGACAGGATCAGGGTGAAGACCAGCAGGACGACGGTGAGCGCCCCGGCCTTCCCGAAGGCACCGAACAGGCTGAAGTGGCCGAGGAGTCCGAAGTCGGGGGTGGCCACGAGCTTGTCGGGCACCTTCGGGGTGGTCAGGCCCCAGTTCTCGATGCCGGCCACGGATTCGATGACGATGGCGACGACCGTCATGGTCACGATGCTGATCAGGATCGCGCCCCTGACCCTGCGCGCGAGCAGGGCGATGGTCAGCAGCACACCGAGGCAGAACACCAGCACGGGCCAGCCGGTCAGCCGCCCGACGGCACCCAGCTGCACCGGCACCGTGGTGTGGGCTGCGTCAGGGATGCGGCTGACGAACCCGGCGTCGACGAAGCCGATGAAGGCGATGAAGAGGCCGATGCCGACGCCGATTGCCTGCTTGAGCTGCTGCGGGATCGCGTTCATGATCGCTTCCCGGAGCCCGGTGACGACCAGCACACAGATCAGCACGCCCTCGATGACGACCAGACCCATGGCGTCGGCCCAGCTCATCAGCGGGGCGAGCTGGAAGGCGACGACCGCGTTGAGGCCGAGGCCCGCGGCGATGGCGAGCGGCAGATTGCCGCCGACACCCATGACCACGGTCATCACACAGGCGACCAGGGCGGTCGCGGTGACCAGTTGGCCGGCATCCAGGTGATGGCCGAACTTGTCCTTCCCGCTGCCCAGGATGATCGGATTCAGGACGAGGATGTAGGCCATGGTGAAGAACGTGGCGAAGCCGCCGCGTATCTCACGGCCGAAGGTGGAGCCCCGTTCCGATATCCTGAAGAACCGGTCGACACCGTTCACTTCGGGGGGTGCGGTGTTCGACCGTTCGGCCACCTGCTGTCTGTCGGGCATGGCGACACTCCTCGTTGACTGGGGAAGCAGTGCGGGATGTTGGCTGGATTGTTCCCCCGGTGAACCGGATTCAGGTTTTCTCCGTGTTACGGGTCGAGCTCGGTCCGGCCTCTTCCGCGCCCCGTGTCCCCGCGTCCAGCGTCCCCGCGCCCCGTGTCCCCGCGCCCGAAGAACATGGGCGGCGCAGGCAACCCCGGCCGCGCCGCCGCCGTCCTACCGGGCGGAGCTGCCGGCCTGAGCCCCCCTCGGCCGGACAGAAGGAACGCCCCCGCCGGTGACGACCGGCGGGGGCGTTCGCCCGGATGGGCCCGTGGAATCGATCAGGCCCGTTCGGGCCCGCGCAGGGGACTGGGGCCTCTCGTTCGGATCACGCCGGGCTCGCGGGGTCTGGCACCGCGCCTCGCCGCGTTGTCGTCGGTTGCCATGGCTCCGCCATGACGCCCTCCGCCGCTTTGTGATGCACGGCACCAGACCCCGCTTTCTGATCCGGACTGATCCGAACGAAAGACCCTAGCTGACGAAGTACGTCGGGTTCGGCAGCTTGTACGTCCTGTCGGCGTAACCGCCGTCGAGGTCCGAGTACTGGTCGCCGAAGTTGGCGATGATGTCGTACCCGAGGTCCTCGATGTGCTCGCGGGTGCCGGACTTGTACTGGACGGTGGTGCAGGTCCAGGTGCCCGGAGTGGCGCAGTCCTTGAGGTAGGACGGCGGGTTGTCCGCGTTCTTGAGGAACATGTGCTCGGCGTCGAGGTTGATGTCGGCGCCGACCTTCTTCAGGTTCGCGACGGCCGCGGAGCGCTGCGACTCCTTGAGGCCCGAGTTGTAGAAGACCTCCACGCCCTCGTTCTCGGCGTACCGGACGAGCGCCGGGGTGCCGGGGACGGACGGGCGGTCGGCCTTGGCCACGTACTCGGCCCAAGTGGTCGAGTTGTACGTGTAGTTGGTCTTCTTCTCGTAGTCGAGGCTGAGCAGCAGCGTGTCGTCGATGTCGAACACGACCGCGGGCTTCTCGCCGTGGCGGTGCGCCTTGCGGGCCGCCCTGTCGATGTAGCGCTTGGCGTCGGACTCGATCCGCGCCAGGTCCTTGGCGTACGGGCTGTCCGCGGACGCCTGGTAGACGCCGTTGCTGTCGAGCGTGGCCCCGTAGTAGGTGTCGATGTCCTTGACCAGGAGCCCGATGTTGTAGGGCTCGTGGGTGGAGTTCGCCGTCGACTGACCGGCGGTGGCCGCGCCGGCGCCGTACAGGGCGCCGCCGGCGAGGGCACAGGCGGCAACGAGGGCCGCGATGCGAAGTGGCTTATGCATGACAGGTTTTCTACGCGCGTCACCCCTCCCAGCGCGAGGCTCGTTGCGTGATCGATACCTTTTCGGCGGATGTGACGGGCCCGTTGCCGCCCATCACGCTCGCGAGGCCGTCGCGCGCCGCTCAGGCGGCCCTCCGGTCCGGGGCGGCGGCGCGCCGCCCGCCGTGCACGAGGTCGCGCAGCGAGGGCCCGCCGCGCAGGCACCACAGGGCGATCACCGGGTCACAGATCGCGCAGCCCAGTGACGAGTTGTGGCCGAAGGGGATGATGGGGCTGCCCTTGAGATGGTGCACGACGTCCCAGGCGGTGTGCAGCAGCCAGCCGATGCCGATGAAGGTCCACGACTCCGGGCCCCGGTGGGCGACGTAGGTCAGGAGCGCGGTGAACGCGAACTCCCAGGCGCCGAGGCCGCCGCCGCTGATGTGGACGGCGCCCGCGCGACACTTGACGGGCCGGTTCGAGGGTCCCTAGCGTCTCCACGGATGTGAATTCGTTATATGTATGCGGACTACGACCAAGCCGGAGGGGCGCGCCCCGTAGGCGAACGAGCCGGAAGACAAGGAGATCCGAGGATGCCCGCTCCCCGTACCGTTCTGCTCACCGGCGCCGCCGGCGGACTCGGCACCCTGATGCGGGGACTGCTGCCCCGGTACGGCTACGAACTGCGGCTTCTGGACCTCAGGCCGATCGAGGACGAGCCGGACGCGATCACCGCGGATCTCGCCGACCGGGATGCGCTGCGGGGGGCCGTGCGGGGCGTCGACGCGATCATCCATCTCGCGGGCATCTCCCTGGAGTCCACCTTCGAGAAGATCCTCAAGGCGAACATCGAGGGCACCTACCACCTGTACGAGGCGGCACGCGAGGAGGGCGTGCGCCGGATCGTGTTCGCCTCCTCCAACCACGCGGTCGGCTACACCCCGCGCCCCCGGGGCGACGACCCGCTGATCCCGGTCGACACCCCGCGCCGCCCGGACACCTTCTACGGACTGTCGAAGTCCTTCGGCGAGGACCTCGCCCAGCTCTACTGGGACAAACACGGCCTGGAGACGGTCTCCGTGCGCATCGGCTCCTGCTTCCCCGAGCCGACCAGCGTGCGCATGCTCTCCGTCTGGATGAGCCCCGAGGACGGCGCCCGCCTGTTCCACGCCGCCCTGACCGCCGAGAACGTCGGACACACCGTCGTCCACGGCTCCTCCGCCAACACCCGTCTGTGGTGGGACCTCACGAGCGCGCGGGCGCTCGGCTACGAGCCGCAGGACGACTCCGAGCCCTTCGCCGCCCATCTGATCGCCGAGCAGGGCGAACTGGACCCGGACAACCCGGCGCACGCGCACCTCGGCGGCCACTTCGTCACCGACCCGCCGATCTGGCCCTCCTGACCGAGCGCTCCGGTGCGGGCGGGCACCGAACGGGCCCGCCCGCCCCGTATACCGGGCACGAGGGCTGCCCGATCCCACAGGGCCACCCCGCTCCATCGCAGGTCCGCGACGGGCACGGCATCCGCCGAACGGGCGGGGTCGGGCACCCGCGGGCAGGGAACGGACCTGGTCACCACCCGCACACCCGCTGTAGAAAAGCCCCCAAGGGGCCCACCGGGCCCGAACGGGCACCGGCTGGAGCTGTCCATGGACGAAACAAGCCATGGGCGAAACCCGGCCACGAGGAACAGCGGACCGAAGGCGGGAGGCGACGATGACGACGATGACCGCGGAAGAGCGCCGGCGTGAGATCGTCAGGGCCGCCCGCCGCACGGGCTCGGTCGACGTCACCACGCTCGCCGCGGAACTGGGCGTGGCCAAGGAGACCGTCCGGCGGGATCTGCGTGCCCTGGAGGACCATGGGCTCGTCCGCCGCACGCACGGCGGCGCCTATCCCGTGGAGAGCGCCGGTTTCGAGACGACCCTCGCCTTCCGCGCCACCAGTCATGTGCCCGAGAAGCGCCGGATCGCGGCCGCCGCGGCCGAGCTGCTGGAGGACGCCGAGACCGTCTTCGTGGACGAGGGGTTCACCCCGCAGCTGATCGCCGAGGCCCTGCCGACGGACCGGCCGCTGACCGTGGTCACCGCGTCGCTACCGGTCGCGGGCGCCCTCGCCGGGGCCGGGAACGTGTCGGTCCTGCTCCTCGGCGGGCGGGTCCGCGCCGGCACGCTGGCGACCGTCGACCACTGGACGACCAAGATGCTGGCCGGCTTCGTGGTCGACCTCGCCTACATCGGCGCCAACGGCATCTCCCGGGAACACGGCCTGACCACCCCCGACCCCGCGGTCAGCGAGGTCAAGGCCCAGGCCATCCGTGCCGCGCGGCGCACCGTCTTCGCGGGCGTGCACACCAAGTTCGGGGCGGTCAGCTTCTGCCGCTTCGCCGAGGTCGGCGCGCTGGAGGCGATCGTGACGAGCACGCTGCTGCCGGCCGCCGAGGCCCACCGCTACTCCCTTCTGGGCCCGCAGGTCATCCGGGTCTGAACGTCGAACCCGCCCACCCACAGGGCCGCTTACTCCCGATGAGCGCCCTTTGTATCCCGATACATCCAGGAGCGATCCATGCGAACCCACAGCCGACGAAGGCCGCGAGCCACACTCGCCACGGCCGCCGCAGGGACGCTGCTCGTACCGCTGCTCTCCGGCTGCTGGGTCGGTGCGGGCGGGTCCGGTTCAGGCGGCGGCTCCCTCAACGTCCTGATGGTCAACAACCCTCAGATGGTGGAGTTGCAGAAGCTCACCGCCCGGCACTTCACCAAGGAGACCGGCATCAAGGTGAACTTCACCGTCCTGCCCGAGAACGACGTCCGCGACAAGATCAGTCAGGACTTCGCCAACCAGGCGGGGCAGTACGACGTCGCCACCCTGTCCAACTACGAGATACCGATCTACGCCCGCAACGGATGGCTGCACGAGATGGACTCGTACACCGCAAGGGATCCGGTCTACGACGAACAGGACGTCCTCACGCCCATGCGCCAGTCCCTCACCGGCGACGACGGCAAGCTCTACGGCCAGCCCTTCTACGGTGAGTCGTCCTTTCTGATGTACCGCAAGGACGTATTCGCCGCGAAGGGCCTGACGATGCCCGCGCACCCCACCTGGCGGCAGGTGGCCGGCCTCGCCGCCGAGGTGGACGGCGCGCGGCCCGGTATGAAGGGCATCTGTCTGCGCGGGCTGCCCGGCTGGGGCGAGCTGATGGCACCGCTCACCACCGTCGTGAACACCTTCGGCGGCACCTGGTTCGACAAGGACTGGAAGGCCCGTCTCGACTCCCCCGAGTTCGAGAAAGCGACGAAGTTCTATGTCGACCTCGTCCGCAGCCACGGCGAGTCCGGCGCGGCCCAGTCCGGCTTCGCCGAATGCCTCAACGACATGACCCAGGGCAAGGTCGCCATGTGGTACGACGCCACGTCCGCGGCCGGACTGCTGGAGGCGGCCGACTCCCCAGTCAAGGGCAGGCTCGGCTACGCCCCCGCCCCCGTCGAGAGGACGGACTCGTCCGGCTGGCTCTACACCTGGGCCTGGGGCATACAGAAGGCCTCCCGCAATCCCGACAAGGCCTGGAAGTTCGTGTCCTGGGCCTCGGGCAAGGGCTACGAGCAGCTGGTCGGTGAGACGAGCGGCTGGTCGAACGTCCCGGCGGGCAAGCGGGCGTCGACGTACACGAACGCCGACTACCGCAAGTCGGCCGCCGCCTTCCAGGAGATGACCGAGCAGGCCATCGAGAGTGCCCGCCCGAAGGACCCCGGCGTGCAGCCGCGCCCCGCGCCCGGCATTCAGTTCGTCGGCATCCCCGAGTTCACCGACCTCGGCACCAAGGTCTCCCAGGAGATCAGCGCGGCCATCGCCGGGCGCCAGTCCACAGGCGTGGCCCTGAAGAAGTCCCAGCAACTCGCCGAGAAGATCTCCAAGGAGTACGAGGGACGATGACAGCGACGACGGCTCCCCTCGCGGGCACTCCCGTGCGGACGGTGAAACAGCCCTCGGCCCGGCTGCGCGCCTGGGCCACCCGGGCCCCGCTGCTGCCGGCCCTGGTCTTCATGATCGTGGTGACCCAGCTGCCGTTCGTGGCCACGCTGGTGATCTCCTTCTTCGACTGGAACGCCCTCTACCCCAAGGCCCGCCACTTCATCGGCGTCGACAACTACCGCCAGGTGCTGACCGACGCGGACCTGCGCCACTCGGTGTGGACGACCGTGCTGCTCACGGTGGGGGTGGTGCTGGCCAGTCTGGTCCTCGGCCTGGCACTGGCCCTGCTGCTGGACCGGCGGTTCCGCGGCCGGGGTGTCGTCCGCACCCTGCTCATCGCCCCGTTCCTGGTGGTGCCCGTGGCCGCGGCCCTGCTCTGGAAGCATGTGCTCTACAACCCCGAATACGGCTTGTTCAACGGGTTGTTGCACTCTGTGGGCGGCCCCCAGCCGGACTGGATCTCGAACAGCCCGCTGCTGGCGGTCGAGGCCTCTCTGGTCTGGCAGTGGACGCCGTTCATGATGCTGATCCTGCTGGCCGGGCTCCAGAGCCGGGACCAGCAGCAGATCGAGGCCGCCCGGGTCGACGGCGCGAGCGACTGGCAGATCTTCCGCCATCTGACCCTGCCCCACCTGCGTCGCTACCTCGAACTCGGCGGCCTGCTGGGCTCGATCTACATCGTGCAGAACTTCGACGCGGTCTTCACGATCACGTCCGGCGGACTGGGCACGGCGAACCTCCCGTACACCGTGTACCAGAGCTTCTACCAGGCGCATGAGAACGGCCTCGCCTCGGCCGCCGGCGTCCTGGTGGTCATCGGCTCGATCATCATCACGACCTTCGCCCTGCGCGTGGTGTCGTCCCTCTTCCGTGAGGAGGTGTCCCGCGCATGAGCACAACGGCTCCGTGGCGCCGGGTACGCAGAGGAAGCAGCCTGGGCCTGGTGGCCTGGCTGGCCGGCATCGTCTTCTTCCTGCCCATCGCGTGGATGGCCCTGACGTCCTTCCACTCGGAGGCGGACGCGGCGGCCAACCCGCCCTCCTTCACCGCCTCCCTCACCCTGGACGGCTACCGCGAGTTCTTCGGGTCGGGCGGTGGGGCGAGCCCGTGGCCGGCGCTGATCAACTCCACGGTGGCCTCGCTGGTCTCGACCCTCTGCGTTCTGCTGCTCGCCCTGCCTGCGGCGTACGCGCTGTCGATCCGGCCGGTGAGGAAGTGGACGGACGTCCTGTTCTTCTTCCTGTCCACCAAGATGCTGCCGGCCGTGGCGGGCCTGCTGCCCGTCTATCTGTTCGCCAAGAACGCCGGGCTGCTCGACAACATCTGGCTGCTGGCCGTCCTCTACACCTCCATGAACCTGCCGATCGCGGTATGGATGATGCAGTCCTTCCTCGCCGAGGTGCCGGTCGCGGTGATCGAGGCGGCCCGGGTGGACGGGGCACGCCTGCCGGTGATCCTCGCCCGGGTGGTGGCCCCGATCGCTCTGCCGGGCATCGCGGCGACCGCCCTGATCTGCTTCATCTTCAGCTGGAACGAGCTGCTCTTCGCCCGAGTCCTGACGGGCGTGGTCGCCGAGACCGCCCCCGTCTTCCTGACCGGCTTCATCACCAGCCAGGGCCTGTTCCTGGCGAAGGTGTGCGCCGCGTCGCTCGTCATCTCCCTGCCGGTGCTCGCCGCGGGGTTCGCCGCCCAGGACAAGCTGGTCCAGGGCCTGTCGTTGGGAGCCGTGAAATGAAGGCCGCCGTCATCGAGTCCGTGGGCCGCGCCGTCGTCACCGAGATCCCGGACCCGACGCCCGGCCCCCGGGAAGTCGTCGTGGAGGTCGCTGCGTGCGGGCTGTGCGGCACGGATCTGCACATCCTCAAGGGCGAGTTCGCGCCCAAGCTGCCGATCGTGCCCGGGCACGAGTTCGCGGGCGAGGTGGTCGGGGTCGGCACCCGGGTCACGGAGGTGTCGGCCGGCGACCGGGTGGCCGTGGACCCGTCCCTGTACTGCTACGAGTGCCGGTACTGCCGTACCGGCCACAACAACCTCTGCGAGCGGTGGGCCGCGATCGGTGTGACGACGGCCGGCGGGGCGGCGCGGTACGCGGTGGCACCCGTGGCCAACTGTGTGAAACTCCCCGAGCACGTGCGCACCGAGGACGCGGCACTGATCGAACCGCTGTCCTGCGCGGTGCGCGGCTACGACGTCCTGAAGTCCCAGCTGGGCTCGCACGTGCTGATCTACGGCTCCGGGACGATGGGCCTGATGATGCTGGAACTGGCCAAGCGCACCGGCGCGGCCGGCGTGGACGTGGTGGATGTGAACCCGGCGCGCCTGGAGACCGCGCGCCGGCTCGGTGTCGGCGGTACCGCGGCGAGCGCCGAGGAACTGGACCGCCCGCAGGGCTGGGACCTGGTGGTGGACGCCACCGGCAACGCGGCGGCGATCCAGGACGGCCTGGGGCGGGTGGCGAAGGCGGGCACGTTCCTTCAGTTCGGGGTGGCGGACTACGCGACACGGGTCACGATCGACCCGTACCGCATCTACAACCAGGAGATCACGATCACCGGTTCGATGGCGGTGCTGCACAGCTTCGAGCGGGCGGCCGAGCTGTTCGCGGGCGGGGTGCTCGATCCCGGCGTGTTCATCAGCGACCGTATCCCGCTGGAGCGTTATCCGGAGGCGCTGGAGCAGTTCGCGGCGGGAGTGGGGCGCAAGATCGTGGTCGTGCCGTAGCGGCCCGGGCCCGGGGTCCACTCCTCAGCCATACGGCCGTCGGTAAGGGAACGGTAAAGCGGCCCCGTTCGTTCACGGGGCATGACAGCTATGACCCCCGGCTCGAACATCCCGCTCGGAGCCACCCGTGTGACCGTCGACGTCGCCGCCCCGGTGCGCCTCGACGTATCGGCCCTGCTGCTCACCGCGGACGGCAAGGTGCGCTCCGACGACGACTTCATCTTCTACAACCAGCCCATGGGCCCGGGCGTCACCTACCGCTCCGGCGGCGGTACGAGTCCCGACTCGATCATGGTCGACACCGCGACCGTCCCCACGGGCATCGAGAAGATCGTCGTCACGGCGAGCCCCGACGCCGCGGGCCAGACCTTCCAGGGCATCGAGCCCACGGCCACCATCCGCAACGCGGACGACAACAGCATCATGGCCACGTTCACGCCGCCGCAGCTCGGCACCGAGACGGCCCTGGTGGTCGTGGAGGTCTACCTCAGAGGCGGCGTGTGGAAGGCCCGCGCCGTCGGCCAGGGGTATGCGAACGGGCTGGCGGGCATCGCCACCGACTTCGGCGTCACGGTGGAGGAGCCGGCCGCGCCTCCGCAGCCCGTGACCCCGCCCGCGCCCGCGACGCAGCCCCCGGCTCCGCCCGCCCCGGTCCCCGGCGCCGGGAAGATCAACCTCGACAAGGGCCGGGTCAGCCTACAGAAGAACCAGACGGTGTCCCTGGTCAAGGGCGGCAGCCCTCTTCTGTCCCAGGTCAGGATGGGCCTCGGCTGGGAGCCCGCGTTCCACGGCAAGGACATCGACCTGGACGCGTCGGTCATCGCGTACGGCCCGCAGCGCAACCACATCGACAGCTGCTACTTCGGCAAGCTGACCATTCTCAACGGCGCGGTCAAGCACTCCGGCGACAACCTCACGGGCGAGGGCGGAGGCGACGACGAGGTCATCACGGTCGACCTCGGACGCCTTCCCCAGGAGGTCACGGGCCTGGTCTTCACGGTGAACTCCTTCTCCGGGCAGAAGTTCACCGAGGTCGCCAAGGCCTACTGCCGTCTCGTGGACGCCGCGACCGACCAGGAACTGGTCCGCTTCGACCTCACGCAGGCCGAGCCACAGACGGGCGTGATGATGGCAAAGCTGGTCCGGCAGTTCTCCGGGGAGTGGGACATGACCGCGATGGGCGACTTCGTCAAGGCGCGCACGGTGCGGAACATGGTGAACCCGGCGGCGCAGGCCCTCTAGGCAGTCACCCGCCACCCTGCGGGCCCCTCGGGGTCCGCAAGGGTGTGGCTGCCGGTGTCAGGGCCGCAACCCCTCCGTCAGCAGCGACAGATAGCGGCGGATACGCCTGCCCTCCCCGTCCGCCAGTTCAGAGGCCGTGGCCACCCCGTGCGCCAGCCGCAGAACCTCGATCGGCTCGATGTCCGGACGCAGGGTCCCCTCCCGCTGCGCCGCCTCCACCAGACGCGTCGCGGCCCCCTTGATCGAGGTGCCGCAGACCGTGAGCGCCGCCGAGCCGCCGTCCGCCACGGCCGAGCCCACCAGGGCCTTGAGTCCGCGCACCTGGATGGTCCCGACGCAGAGTTCGTTCAGCCACTCCGTCAGCGCCTCGCCCGGCGGCAGTTCCGCCGCAAGCTCGTCGGCCCTGACCGCGATCGCCTCGATCCGGTCGACGTAGGCCGCCTCCAGCAGGGCCTGTCGCGTGGGGAAGTGCCGATAGAGGGTGCCGGATCCGACTCCCGCCCGCTTGGCGATGTCGTCGAGCGACGCGTTCTCACCGTGCTCGGCGAAGGCGACGGCCGCCGCCTTGAGCAACCGCTCGTAGTTGCGCCGGGCGTCCGCTCGCATAGGCCTGACCTGTGCCATCCGGATACTCCTTGCGAACCGGGGATCCCGCCGTACCTTATCGGGCAACGAGCGGAGACAATCCCCGGTTCCCGGGCCCGAGGCGGGTCCTGGAGGTGTACACGGACGGTGTCGGCGCGAGCCGCCCGGTCCGGGCGAGGACCGGACCGGGTGGCGGCCGCCGGATGTCAGTCGCGCTTCTGGCGCTTCCAGGGGCCCGTGATGGCCAGCATGATGCCGGGCTCCTGGATGTTGGCGAACAGGGTCTTTCCGTCGGGCGAGAAGGTGACGCCCGTGAACTCGCTGTACTCGGGCTTCTCGGCGGAGCCCATGTTCAGCTCGTTGCGGGCGATCGGATATGTGCGGCCGCTGTCGGTGGCACCGAAGAGGTGCTGGACACCCTCGCCGTCCTCGGCGATGACCAGACCGCCGTACGGCGAGACGGTGATGTTGTCCGGGCCGTCGAAGGCGCCGTCCCGCGCCGGGTCCGCGTTCACACCGAGCAGGACCTTCAGGGTGAGGGTGCGGCGCCGGGGGTCGTAGAACCAGACCTGGCCGTCGTGCTGGACGGGGCTCTCGTCGCGGGCGAACGAGGAGACGATGTACGTACCGCCGTCGCCCCACCACATGCCCTCCAGCTTGCGGGCGCGGGTGACCTCGCCGGACGCGAACTGCTTGCGGACGGAGACGGTCTTGGCGTCACGGTCCGGGACATCGATCCAGTCGACGCCGTAGACCGTGCCGATCTTCGTTGCCCGGGAGAGGTCGTCCACGTACCGGCCGCCGGAGTCGAAACACTTGAAGGCCTGGAGACGGCCCGCGTCGTCGGCGAGGGTGCGCAGCCTGCCGCGGCCGTGGCGGAAGCCCTCGGGCGGGGTCCAGCGGTAGAACAGGCCGTTCGGGGCGGACGCGTCCTCGGTCAGGTAGAGGTGGCCGCGCTTGGGGTCGACGACGACGGCCTCGTGGGCGTAGCGGCCCAGCGCCTTGATCGGCTTGGGGTCGCGGTTGGCCCGGCGGTCCTCCGGGTCGACCTCGAAGACATAGCCGTGGTCCTTGGTCATGCCGTGCTGGCCGGCCCTGTCCTCGGTCTCCTCGCAGGTGAGCCACGTTCCCCACGGGGTGTTGCCACCGGCGCAGTTGGTGGAGGTGCCCGCGATGCCGACCCACTCGGCGACATGGTCGTGGCGGACCTCGACGACGGTGCAGCCACCGGACGCGGCCGGGTCGTAGACGAGTCCCTCGGTGAGCGGCACGGGGTGCGCCCAGTCGGCGCGCGGGCCCCTCAGTTCATGGTTGTTGACGAGAAGGGTCGCGCCGCGCGGGCCGTCGAAGGTGGAGGTGCCGTCGTGGTTGGAGGGGGTGAACTCCCCGGACTCCAGCTTGGTCTTCCCGCTGTAGGTGATGATCCGGTACGAGAAACCGGCGGGCAGCGCGAGGATGCCGTCCGGGTCGGGGAGGAGCGGTCCGTAGCCGATGCGGGGGTGGTGGTCCTCCCCCTGGTCGCCCGCGGTCTCGGTGTCCGTGGAGGCGAGCGCGCCCGGAGCGGTGGCGAGGGCACCGACACTGCCGGCGAGGGCTATACCGGTGCCGGTGAGCGCGGACCGTCTGGCGAAGTCCCTGCGGGTGAGCGACATGCTGTCTCCTGTGGAAGGCGAAGTCGGTCGGGGGGTGGCTCGGCGGACCTCAATGCCGCGCACACGGTCCCGCCCGGGCCTGAACACCGGTTGAACGCGGACCGACGTCCGGGGACGCTCTTCCATGAACCCCCCAAGCGCTGCCCGGCAAGCGGGCGCACATCTCAACGACGGTCCATGCGCCGGCAATGTCCGCGGACCCGTCCGCCTCCCGACAGGACCTGCGCCCACGACAGGACCTGCGCCCACATCCGCCCACCGGACATCCGTGCACAGCACATCGGCCGCAGGAGACGATCCGCTCACGTCCGCCCGCAGGAGACAGTCCGCCCACATCCGCCACCGGACATCCGCCACCGGACATCCGCCCGCAGGATGTTCCCCCACGAGTTGTCCGCCTACGGGATCGCAGGCCCCCGGGCTCTCAA
Source organism: Streptomyces sp. NPDC046931 (assembly GCF_040644655.1). Lineage (NCBI taxonomy): Bacteria > Bacillati > Actinomycetota > Actinomycetes > Kitasatosporales > Streptomycetaceae > Streptomyces > Streptomyces sp. NPDC046931. The sequence continues at coordinate 394,492 of NZ_JBEYWX010000003.1, read as the reverse complement.
CCCCCGTGCTGCGAGCGCGCCTTGAACGCCGCCTTCCGGGCCTCCTTCGCCACCTTCTTGTCCGGGTGCAGGCGTCCCATCGCCTCCAGGACGTCCGGGGTCGCCGGATGGTCCACCCGCCACACCCTGGCGAAGAAGCCGCCGTGCTGTGCCGCCAGGCCCTCCACCAGTCCCTGAAGTTCCGTGGAGTTGCCCTCGGCCGCCAGCTGCGCGGCCACGGTGTCGATGGTCAGCCAGAAGACCATCGCCTCCGAGGGCGCGGGCACGTCGGCCGCCCCCCGCTCGGTGAGCCAGACCCGCGCCAGGCCGCCCAGTTCCGCATCGTCCAGCACCTCGCGCAGCGCGGGCTCGGCCTCCGGCCCGACGAGGGACAGCGCCTGCTGACAGCGCAGCCGGCGCAGCGGCGCACCGGCGTCCGAGCCGCGCGCCGCCGCGAGCAGCTCCCGTGCGGCCTCGAGCGGCTCCCGGCGGACCAGCCACTGCTCGGTCTCGGCCTGCGCCGCCGCCGGGGGAAACCCGGATGTGCCGTCGAGCAGCGCGTCCGCGCCCTTGTCCGCCAGGTCCCCGACCGCCGGAGCGGTCATTCCGGCCTCCCGCAGCCGCTCGCGCACCCCGAACAGACCGAGCGGGGTGAGCCGCACCATCCCGTACCGGCTGACGTCCGTCTCGTCGGCGGGCGCGGCCGGCTCCTCTTCGGCACCGGCCATCAGGGCCTCGTCGACCGGCTGGAAGTCGACGAGCCCGATCGGCTCGAGGAGCCGGAACTGGTCGTCGAGCCGCATCATGGCGTCCGACACCTGCTCAAGGACGTCATTGGTGGGTTCGCCCATGTCCTCGGGCACGATCATCGACGCGGCGAGCGCGGGCAGCGGCACCGGACCGTCGCCGGGCCCCTCCTCGCTGACCGTCAGCAGGTAGAGATTGCCGAGCACACCGTCGAGGAACTCGGCCTCCGCCTCCGGGTCCCAGTCGAGGGAGGAGAAGTCGATCTCGCTGCCCTCGTCCAGGGCGTCGACGAGGTCGTCGAGGCCGGGCACGCTCGCGTCGGCGAGCACGGTCTCCAGCGCGGTGAGCCACACGCCGAGCACGTCGTTCGGGCTTCCGGAGGTCAGCAGCGCGAGCTCGGCGCCCGCGGCGACCGTCCCCTCCTCCTCGTCGACGATCTCGACGAGCCCGGTGTCGACCGCGGTCCGCCAGGCCTCACTGGCGTAGGCGGCTGCGTCGTCGCCGGTCAGCCCGAGGACCTCGGCCGCGGCGGGCAGTTGCTCCTCGACGAGCTCGCCCCCGCTGCCGACGCGGGTGTCCGGCCCGGTCCAGCGGGCGAGCCGGGCGGCGCGGGAGAGCAGCGGCGTGGCGAGCGCGTCCCGCGCGAGCTCCGCTTCGGAGCGCAGCCGAACCGGCGGCAAGGGCGAGCTGTCTGACATCGGCTGGGTCTCCTTGGGACGTACGTAGTGACCGAGGGGGGCGCCCCGAAACACACGGCTCAGCCTAGACGGATTTCCACCCATGCCGCCCGGTTCATCTCTCCGCCAGGCACCGTACATGGCCGAAACCTTGACAACTGGCCTGACTACACAGGAGATTGACGCGCGTAGAAGTCGGCGGACACTTGTTCACCGATCCGGTCGACGCTCACCGGGCGTTCACCGGCGTTCTCCGCCTTCTACGCGCGTCGCCGCCGCCCCACGGTCGCGGCCGCCATGGCTCCACGTCCACTTTCGTCCCGGCGCCCACGTATGTCCCCGGAGGGATCCCGTTGCCGAGCAAGTCTTCCGCGCGTCTCGCCGCGCTCACCGTTGCCGCCGCCTGTTCCACGCTGTCCGGCGTGGTGCTCACCACGCCGGCACACGCGGACACCGTGCGTATCCATGACATTCAGGGCACCACCCGTATATCGCCGCTCGCGGGCCAGAAGGTCGCCGACGTGGCCGGAATCGTCACGGGCGTACGGGCCTACGGCTCGTCGAAGGGGTTCTGGATCCAGGACCCGAACCCGGACGCCAACCCGGCCACCAGCGAGGGCGTCTTCGTCTTCACCGGCTCCGCCCCGAAGGTCGCCGTGGGCGACTCGGTCACGGTGACGGGCACCGTCTCGGAGTACGTCCCGGGCGGTACCTCCTCCGGCAACCAGTCGGTCACCGAGATCACCAAGCCGACGGTGACGGTGGTGTCCGGCGGCAACGCCGTCCCGGCGCCCACGGTCATCGACGCCCGCTCGGTGCCCGCCGAGTACGCCCCGTCGGGCGACGCGGCCGCGAACGGCTCGGTCAACGGTCTCCCCCTCGAGCCGGCGACGTACGCCCTGGACTACTACGAGTCCCTGGAGGGCATGAGCGTCCAGGTCGCCGACGCGCGTGTGGTCACCGCCACCGACCCGTACACCGAGCTGTGGGTCACGGTGAAGCCGCATGAGCACGCCAACCGCCGCGGCGGCACGGTGTACGGCTCCTACGGATCCCAGAACACCGGCCGGCTCCAGATCCAGTCGCTCGGCGCGACCGCCGACTTCCCGGCGGCGAACGTCGGCGACGCGCTCACCGGCACGACCAGCGGCCCGCTGGACTACAACCAGTTCGGCGGCTACACGCTCGTCGCCGGCAAGCTCGGCACCCTTAAGAGCGGGGGGCTCCAGCGCGAGACGACCCGCGAGCAGGCGCGCGGCGAGCTGGCCGTGGCGACGTACAACGTCGAGAACCTGGACCCGTCCGACACCACCTTCGCGGCCCACGCCTCCGCGATCGTGAACAACCTGAAGTCCCCGGACATCGTGTCCCTGGAGGAGATCCAGGACAACAACGGCGCCAAGGACGACGGCACGGTCGACGCGAGCCAGACGGTGAACAAGCTGATCGACGCGATCGTCGCGGCGGGCGGCCCGCAGTACGACTGGCGCTCGATCGACCCGGTCAACGACCAGGACGGCGGCGAGCCGGGCGGCAACATCCGCCAGGTGTTCCTGTTCAACCCCGAGCGCGTCTCGTTCACCGACCGTGCGGGCGGGGGCTCCACGACCGCCGTGGACGTCACCAAGGTGCACGGCAGGGCGCAGCTGACGGCCTCCCCGGGCCGGATCGACCCGGCGAGCGACGCCTGGAAGTCCAGCCGCAAGCCGCTCGTCGGCGAGTTCGTCTTCCGCGGCAAGACGGTCTTCGTGATCGCCAACCACCTCAACTCCAAGGGCGGCGACCAGGGGCTGACCGCGCAGTACCAGCCGCCGGTGCGCAGCTCCGAGACCCAGCGCCACCTCCAGGCGACCGAGGTGAACACCTTCGCCAAGAAGATCCTCGACACCCAGAAGAACGCCAGGGTCGTCGCGCTCGGCGACATGAACGACTTCGAGTTCTCCGACACCGCAAAGATCCTCGAGGGTGACGGCGAGCTGTGGTCGGCGATCAAGTCGCTGCCGAAGAGCGAGCGGTACACATACGACTACCAGGGCAACAGCCAGGTCCTCGACCAGATCCTGGTGAGCCCGGTCATCCGCCGTGGCTGTGACCTCGACTACGACAGCGTGCACATCAACTCGGAGTTCCACGACCAGATCAGCGACCACGACCCGCAGGTGCTGCGGTTCCGTCCGTAGCACCCGCGGGGCGTGCTGGGCGGGGTCAGGCGTAGACCCCGTCCAGCCACTGCTGCCAGGCGAGTTCGTTCGCCTTGGCGTCGGCGTCCGCGGCGAAGTCGTGGACGCTGATGCCGACCGGGGCGCCCCAGTGGTTGCGGCCGAAGAAGCGGATCAGGGCGCCCTCGGTGCGCAGCCCGATGAAATACGGGTTGCGGAAGTCCAGCACGGCGTCCAGGGGCTGCCCGCCGGGTCCCCGGACGCTGACGGCCACTCCCTCGGTGGCGTCCTCGGGCAGGCCGAGGGCACCGGCTACGGCGCTGAAGGCGTCGTCCGCGGTGGACGCCTCGGGGCCGTTCAGGGTCGCGAAGGCCACCGGGCGCGGCGCGAAGTGGGTCAGGTACTCGCGCAGGGTGTGCAGATAGAAGTCGGTGTGCTTGCTCGCGCCGTCGTACTGGTTGTCCCAGTCGTCGACGAAGATGCCGCTGTGCACGTACCGCACCCAGGCGCGACGCCCCTCGTCGCGCGGCTCGATGGTGTGGTCGAGCTGGTTGAGGGTCTGCTGGGGGATGCCCTCGACGTCCGCGACGCGGTTGATGTAGCGGTGGGGCGGGTCCCAGGCTACGACCTCGGAGCCGAAGGGGCCCTTGCCGCCTTCCCGGGGCTCCGGGGGCTCCATCGGCCAGAGATACCCTCCGGTGCCGCGGGTGATCGCCTCCCACACCTCCTCGGGCGTGGCGTCGACCTCGAACTCGCGGACGATCTCGAATTCCTTGGACATGGTGGCTCCTGCGCGAGGTGGGCGGTTCAGTCGGTGAGTTCGGCGGCCGGGGACGCGGTCGGCCCGGACCCGGGCCCGGCGGCCTGCTCTTTGAGGGTGGGATGGACGGCGACGACGATCCGGTGGTCGCGGCCGCTCTCGGCGTCCGGGGCGTCGTACTTGCGGATCAGGGCGCTGACGCCCGCAGTCAGCTCCTGGATGAACGCGGCGCGGTCGGCGGCCGTGGCGAAGCGCACCTCGCCGTCCAGCGCGTAGGTCGCGAGCCGCTTGCGGGCCTTCGCCGCTCCGGTGATCAGCGAGCCGACGTCCCGCACCAGCCGGGCGCCGAGAGCGAGCAGCCAGCGGGCGGAGAGCTGGTCGCGGAACCGGTCCGGGTCCGGCTGCACGGAGGCCAGGGCCAGGGGGCTGATCACATACGAGGCCGCGGTGGCCTGCATCAGCCGCTCGGTGACATTGCCCTTGCGGCGCTCGCCGGCCAGCTCTACCAGGCCGTGCCGCTCCAGGGCCTTCAGGTGGTAGTTCACCTTCTGCCGGGGCAGTCCGACCCGGCCGGCCAGCATGGCGGCCGACGCGGGCCCGGCCGCCAGCTCGGCAAGCAGCCGGGACCGCACAGGGTCCAGCGATACGGCTGCGGCTTCGGCGTCCTCGATCACGGTCACGTCCAGCATGGCTCCACCCTCCCACCGAAAAATTTTTTTGTCCAGACGGGAAGAGTTTTCGGTGAGGGTACGGGTGGAGACAGGGAGGCGGACCCGAGGCCGGCGCTTCGCGGAGGCGGCGCAGAAGCAAGGCGAACGAATGAGGGGGCGTCGCGGATCGAAGGAACGAGAGGACGTCGCGGATCACGCGGGAGACTGACGGCCGCTACGCCTGCGGACCCCGCTCCTCCAGCTGTGCCAGCTGGGTCTGGAACCAGTCGAGCCGCGCCTGGAGCAGAGCCGCCTCGGCGACCAGCTCGGACACGCCGAGGCCGGCCGGGTAGCCCACGGCTGCCTGGGCGACCCGCACGCGCAGCCCTTCTCCGGCGAGCCGCTCGAACACGGCGGGTGACAGTGATGTACGGCCGCGCACGCACCCCGTGCACGCCGCCCGGAGCGCGCGCCAGCCCGGGCGCCCCCAGTCGGCGTCGGCCAGGGCGACAGCCGCCCCTCCGCACCCACAGGAGCCGACCGTCATGGTCCGCACCCGCTGGCGGGCGTACCGGAAGCCGCGTTCGAAGCGGATGTACGCGCCGAGAACGGAGACCTCCAGCAGCACGGCCGCCCGGTGCTCCCCGGTGCACAGCAGCGCCTCGGCCTCCGCGCGGTCGTGCACGCAGTGGAAACCGCAGTCGCAGCGTCGGTGCGGCGCACGGTGGCGCAGCCCGTAGACGCACCGGGCCTCGTCGAGGACCGCATAGGGCAGCGCGCCGCCCAGGGACACACCGGTGAACCCGGCCCGGGTGCCGTCCTGGGACAGCACCGGGTGGGCGATCTTGTAACCGGTCGGCGGCTCCGTCGGGCGTTCCTCGGGGAGCCGCAGTCTCATCGGGTCGCGGGAACCTCTGCGGGGGCGGATGCCGCGGGCTCCTCGACGACCTCGGTGACGTGGAGGCCCGTCTCTTCCTCATGAGCCTCCGGGTGCTCCTCCGCGACCCCGGTGGCGAGTGCCTTGCCCAGCCTCATGACGCCTCCCGTTGGTGGTTACCGTCCCGGCCATGGTGACCCATGGAGTCCGGTTTGGCACCAGTGCGTGAGGCTCCGCGCCCCCTCGGTGCGCCCCGAATGCCCCCGGCACCGCGGCGGGGAACCTCACCGAGCCGGTCCGCTCGATCCCTTCATCCGACAGCATTGGACAGCATCTCTAATACATACTGCGCAGAAGAATTAAGTGGAGCTTTATGATCAACACATCGACACTACCCCCATGACGACAACAGCCTCCGCGCCCCCGCCCTTCGGCCGCGCCCTGTGCGCCATGGTCACGCCCTTCACCGAGGAGGGCGCGCTCGATCTCGACGGGGCCCAGCGGCTCGCCGACCGGCTGGTGTCCGAAGGGTGCGACGGACTGGTGCTGAACGGGACGACGGGCGAGTCGCCGACCACGACGGACGCCGAGAAGTCGGCGCTCATCGGGGCCGTCCGGGAGGCGGTCGGCGACCGGGCGTCGCTCGTGGCGGGCGTGGGCACCTTCGACACCCGGCACACGGTCGAACTGGCCCTGGAGGCCGAGAAGGCGGGCGCGGACGGCCTGCTGGTGGTCAGCCCGTACTACAGCAAGCCCCCGCAGGACGCCCTCGCCTGGCATTTCCGGCAGATCGCGGACGCGTCGGGGCTGCCGCTCGCGCTGTACGACATCCCCGGCCGCACCGGCACCCGCATCGCGCCCGACACGATGATCCGTCTCGCCGAACACCCGAGGATCGTGGCGGTCAAGGACTGCTCCTACGACTTCCTCGGCATCCAGAAGGTGCTCTCCCGGACGGATCTCGCCTACTACGCGGGCTGCGACGAACACAATCTGGCGATGTACGCGGTGGGTGGCGCGGGCTACGTCAGCACGGTGGCGAACGTCGCCCCGCGCCGGATGCGGTCCGTGCTGGACGCGTTCGACGCGGGCGACACCGCGGGAGCCGCCCGGCTCCAGCACCGGGCCACGCCTCTCATCGAGGGGATGATGGCGGCGGGACTGCCCGGCACGGTCACGGCCAAGGCACTGCTCGGCGCCCTCGGCCTGCCCGCCGGCCCGGTCCGCGCACCGCTGCGGCCCGCCGGCCGTGAGGCGGTCGAGGGGCTGCTGAGGGCGTACGAGCGGCTCACGGCCGGCTGATCCCTCGTGACCCGTGGGACCGCCCGTCGCCACGGCCCCGGCCGCGAAATTCGGGCGGACGTGTGCCGTTGGTGCCGTACGGTGGCTGCGTGGACCGGCCCCTGCTCTTCCTCGACGTCGACGGCCCGCTGAACCCGTGGGCGGCCCAGCCGGAGCGGCGCCCGGCAGGCTATACGACGATCAGGGTCTCCCTGCACCCCGGGCGGGCCCTGCGCTGACCGACGACGCGGCCGCAGGTCACGGCCGCCGATGGTCAGTTGTGGCTGTGCAGGATCTCGTTCAGGCCACCCCAGACCGCGTTGTTCGGGCGGGCCTCGACCGCGCCCGTGACCGAGTTGCGGCGGAAGAGGATGTTGGAGGCGCCGGAGAGTTCGCGGGCCTTGACGATCTGGCCGTCGGGCATCGTCACCCGGGTCCCGGCGGTGACGTACAGGCCGGCCTCGATGACGCACTCGTCGCCGAGGGCGATGCCGACGCCCGCCTCGGCGCCGATCAGGCAGCGCTCGCCGATGGAGATGATCACGTTGCCGCCACCGGAGAGCGTGCCCATGGTGGAGGCGCCGCCACCGATGTCCGAGCCGTCGCCGACCACGACGCCAGCGGAGATGCGGCCCTCGACCATGGAGGTGCCGAGCGTGCCGGCGTTGAAGTTCACGAAGCCCTCGTGCATGACCGTCGTGCCCTCGGCGAGGTGGGCGCCGAGGCGCACCCGGTCGGCATCGGCGATGCGGACGCCCTTCGGAGCGACGTAGTCCGTCATACGCGGGAACTTGTCGATGGAGGTCACCTGGAGGTGCAGGCCCTCGGTGCGGGCGTTGAGGCGCACCTTCTCGATGTCGTCGACGGCGACCGGGCCGAGCGAGGTCCAGGCCACGTTGGCGAGGAAGCCGAAGATCCCGTCCAGGCTCTGGCCGTGCGGCCTGACCAGGCGGTGCGAGAGCAGGTGCAGGCGCAGGTAGACGTCGTGCGCGTCGATCGGCTTGTCGTCGACCGAGGCGATGACCGTGCGGACCGCGACCACCTCGACGCCCCGGCGGGCGTCCGGGCCGATCGCCCGCGCGGCTCCTTCGCCGAGCAGCTCCACGGCACGCTCGGGGGACAGCCGCTCGGTGCCGGACGGGCCGGGCTCGGCGGCCAGTTCGGGCGCGGGGAACCAGGTGTCGAGAACGGTGCCGTCGGCGGCGATGGTGGCGAGGCCGGCGGCCACGGCACCGGTGGTGCGGGGAGCAGTCGTGTCGGTCATGAGGGAAACCTAACGTGGCGGGGGGCGGGCGGGCGAACCGGTGAACGAGACATCTCACGTGCCGGGCGTCCGTTCGGCCGGCCGAACGCGGAACCTGGTCATGGAATCACCCGTGCCAGGACCTCCCGGGCGTACCGCTCGTCGTAGGGTGCCCCCGTCAGCAGCACCTGAAGACAGATCCCCTCCATGAGCGCGAGCAGCGCCCGCGCGGTGACCGGGTCGGTGCGCCGGGCCAGCCGCTCGGCGGTCTCCTCCGTCCATGCGGCGGCGACGGGGCGCAGGACGGGGCGCCGCAGGGCCGCGAGATACAGCTCGTACTCCAGCTCGACCCCGGTACGGTCGCCTCCCAGCCACTCGCCCAGGACCCGGGCGAGGTCACCGGCGAGGTCGCCGTGGGTGTCCTCCAGCAGTCCGCTCGCGGCGAGCACCTCGGCGAATCCCTCGTTGGCCTGCCTGAGCGCGGCGACCGTGAGCTCGTCGAGGGTCGCGAAGTGGTACGTCGTGGAGCCGAGCGGCACGTCCGCCTCGGCGGCGACGGAGCGGTGGCTCAGTCCGGCCAGGCCCTTCTTCCCCACCACCCGGATCGCCGCGTCCACGATCCGCTGCCGCCGCTCGGGGTCGTAGCGCCGGGGCATCAGTGAGCACCTCCCAGGTTGAGGACCACCACCCCGCCGACGATCAGCACGATCCCGGCGATCTTCGCAAGGCCGAGGTCCTCACCGAAGAGGACCAGTCCGATCGCGGCGACGGTCGCGGTGCCGACCCCCGACCAAATCGCATAGGCCGTGCCGATCGACACGGTCTTCAGGGTCCGGGCTAGCAGCGCGAAGGAGACGACGTACCCGAGGAGGGTCAGCAGGGACGGTCCCAGCCTGCTGAAGCTCTCGCTGTACTTCATGGCGGTGGTGGCGACGACTTCGGCGGCGATGGCCCCCGCGAGGAACGCGTATCCCATGCGGACGAGTGTACGCATCGATATGTACGCCCGTACACAAGCCCGGGAACAGCCGGAGACCGCTCTCTGACACAGTGCTGGGAACCCGTCATCCGCGTGCCCGGTACGGCGACGCCGAGGGGAACCGCGCATGCCGGACTCCGGGCGGCCGGCCTGCTCGCCGTGGCCGTCCGGTCCGGCGGCGGCGCATGAGAAACGGCGACGCCCGCAGGGGCGTCGCCGTTTCTTCAGGGCGGGGGAAGGCCAGGGTTCTCAGACGTTGAAGCCGAGCGCCCGAAGCTGCTCGCGTCCGTCGTCCGTGATCTTGTCGGGACCCCACGGCGGCATCCAGACCCAGTTGATGCGCAGCTCGCTCACGAGACCGTCCGTGGCGGACTTCGCCTGGTCCTCGATGACGTCCGTCAGCGGACAGGCCGCGGAGGTCAGGGTCATGTCGACGGTGGCGATGTTCGCCGCCTCGTCGATGTGGATGCCGTAGATCAGGCCGAGATTGACGACGTCGATGCCCAGCTCGGGGTCGACGACGTCCATCAGGGCCTCGCGGAGCTCCTCCTCCGAGGCCGGCTTCATCTCCACGGTGTCGCTCATGCGGTCTTCCTTTCGGCGTCGGCGCCGCCCAGCGCCTGGGCCGTCGCGTCCTTCCACGCCATCCAGCTCAGGAGGGCGCACTTGACCCGTGCCGGGTACTTGGAGACACCCGCGAACGCGACCGCGTCCTCCAGGATGTCCTCCATCGCGTCGTCGGGTTCGATCCGTCCCTTGGACTGCATCAGCTCCAGGAACGTCTCCTGGACCTTCTGCGCATCGGCCAGGTCCTTGCCGACGAGGAGTTCGTTCAGCACGGAGGCCGAGGCCTGGCTGATGGAGCAGCCCTGGCCCTCGTACGAGACGTCCTTGATCGTCGTGCCGTCGTACTTCACGCGAAGGGTGATCTCGTCGCCGCACGTCGGGTTCACGTGGTGCACCTCGGCGTCGCCATCCCGCAAGCCCCGCCCGTGCGGGTGCTTGTAGTGGTCGAGGATGACTTCCTGGTACATGGAGTCAAGCTTCACGGTCTCAGCTCACGCCCTTCAGCCGAAGAAGTTCCGTACGTGCTCCAGCCCCTCGACCAGTGCGTCGATCTCGGTCGGCGTGGAGTACAGATAGAACGACGCTCGCGTGGTCGCAGGAATTCCGTAGCGGAGGCACACGGGCCGCGCGCAGTGGTGACCCACGCGCACCGCGATGCCCTGCTCGTCGAGGACCTGCCCCACGTCGTGCGGGTGGATGTCGCCGAGCGTGAAGGAGATCGCCGCGCCCCGGTCCTCGGCCGTGGTGGGGCCGATGATCTTCAGGTCGGGTACTTCGCTCAGCCGCTTCACCGCGTACTCGGTGAGCACGTGCTCATGGGCGAGGATCTTGTCCATGCCGATCGAGGTCAGATAGTCGATCGCCGCGCCCAGACCGACCGCCTGCGCGATCGGCGGGGTGCCCGCCTCGAACTTGTGCGGGGCGGGAGCGTACGTCGACGAGTGCATGGACACCGTCTCGATCATCTCGCCGCCGCCCAGGAACGGAGGAAGGTCCTCCAGCAGCTCCTGGCGGCCCCAGAGGACGCCGATACCCGTGGGGCCGCACATCTTGTGGCCGGTGAAGGCCACGAAGTCGGCCTGCAGGGCCTGGACGTCCAGCGGCATGTGCGGCGCGGCCTGGGAGGCGTCGACGCAGACCAGCGCGCCGACCTCCTGGGCACGGCGCACTATCGCGTCGACCGGGTTGACCGTGCCGAGGATGTTGGACACCAGCACAAAGGAGACGATCTTCGTCTTCTCCGTGATGATCTCGTCGATGTTCGACAGATCGAGCCGGCCGTCGTCGGTGAGGCCGAACCACTTCAGCTTCGCTCCCGTGCGCTGCGCGAGCAGCTGCCACGGCACGATGTTGGAGTGGTGCTCCATCTCCGTGATGACGATCTCGGTGTCGCGATCCACCCGGTAGGGCTCGTCGGCCCAGCCGAGCATGTTCGCCACGAGGTTGAGCGACTCGGAGGCGTTCTTGGTGAAGATGACCTCGTCGCGGCTCGGCGCGTTGATGAACTCGGCGACCTTGTCACGCGCGCCCTCGTACAGCGCCGTGGCCTCCTCGGCGAGCACATGCACACCGCGGTGGACGTTGGCGTTGTAGCGCTCGTAGTACTCGCTGAGGACGTCGAGCACCTGGCGCGGCTTCTGCGAGGTCGCCGCGTTGTCCAGGTACACGAGCTTCTTGCCGTCGTGGACCAGGCGGTCCAGGACGGGGAAGTCCTTGCGGATCGCCTCGGTGTCGAGGAGGCCCGGCAGCTGTGTCACGCGGATGCGCCACCCTTCACGTATGCCTCGTAGCCCTCGTTCTCCAGCTTGTCCGCGAGCTCGGGGCCGCCGGACTCGACGATGCGGCCGGCGGAGAAGACGTGGACGTAGTCGGGCTTGATGTAGCGCAGGATGCGCGTGTAGTGCGTGATCAGCATGGTGCCGACCTCGCCGGACTCGCGGACGCGGTTGACTCCCTCGGAGACGATGCGCAGAGCGTCCACGTCCAGACCCGAGTCGGTCTCGTCGAGGATCGCGATCTTCGGCTTGAGCAGTTCGAGCTGGAGGATCTCGTGGCGCTTCTTCTCACCGCCGGAGAAGCCCTCGTTGACGTTGCGCTCGGCGAAGGAGGGGTCCATGTGGAGACGCTCCATGGTCTCCTTGACCTCCTTCACCCAGGTGCGCAGCTTCGGGGCCTCGCCGCGGATCGCGGTGGCGGAGGTGCGCAGGAAGTTGGAGACGGAGACGCCGGGGACCTCGACCGGGTACTGCATGGCCAGGAACAGGCCCGCGCGGGCGCGCTCGTCGACGGACATCTCCAGGACGTCCTCACCGTCGAGGGTGACGGCGCCGCCGGTGATCGTGTACTTGGGGTGACCCGCGAGCGAGTAGGCGAGGGTCGACTTGCCCGAGCCGTTGGGGCCCATGATGGCGTGCGTCTCGCCCTGCTTCACGGTGAGGTCGACGCCCTTGAGGATCTCCTTCGTGGCGTTGTCGGCCTCGACGGTGACGTGCAGGTCTCGGATTTCAAGCGTTGCCATGGGTGCCTCAGGACTCCTGGGTGAGGGAGACGAGCACGTCGTCCCCTTCGATCTTTACGGGGTATACGGGGACGGGACGCGTCGCGGGAAGGGCGTCGGGCTTGCCGGAACGGAGGTCGAAGCGCGAGCCGTGCAGCCAGCACTCGATGTGGCAGTCGTCGACCTCGCCCTCGGACAGCGAGACATTGGCGTGCGAGCAGATGTCGTTGATCGCGAACACCTCGCCCTCGGTCTGCACGACCGAGACCGGCGTGCCGTCGATCTCCACCCGCTTCGGGGTGTCCTCCTCCAGCTCGCTCAGGCCACAGACGCGTACGAACTTCGACGAGTCAGTCATGCGACCGACGCCTCCAGCTCCTCTTCGATCTTGGCGATCAGCCGCTCCTCGATGTCCGCGACACCGATCTGCTGGACCAGCTCGGCGAAGAAGCCGCGGACCACCAGACGGCGGGCCTCGTGCTCCGGGATACCGCGGGCCATCAGGTAGAAGAGCTGCTCGTCGTCGAAGCGGCCGGTGGCGCTGGCGTGGCCGGCGCCGACGATCTCGCCGGTCTCGATCTCCAGGTTGGGGACCGAGTCGACACGGGCGCCGTCGGTCAGCACGAGGTTGCGGTTCATCTCGTACGTGTCCGTGCCCTCGGCCTTGGCCTCGATGAGCACGTCACCGATCCACACGGCGTGCGCGTCGTCGCCCTGGAGCGCGCCCTTGTAGACGACGTTCGACTTGCAGTGCGGGGTGTTGTGGTCGACGAAGAGCCGGTGCTCCTGGTGCTGGCCCTTGTCGGTGAAGTAGAGCCCGAACAGCTCGGCCTCCCCGCCGGTGCCCGCGTAGGTCACCCGCGGGTGCAGACGCACCACGTCGCCGCCGAACGTCACCACGACCGACTTGAAGGAGGCGTCCCGGCCGACGAGCGCGTTGTGCTGGGCGGCGTGCACCGCCTTGTCGTCCCAGTCCTGGACGGAGACGACGGTCAGCTTGGCGCCGTCGCCCAGGAGGTAGTCGACGTTGGCGGCGAGCACCGCGTCACCGGTGTGGTCGATGACCACGACGGCCTCGGCGAAGGCGCCCAGCTCGATCACCTGGTGGCCGTAGGCGGTCCCGCCCTGGCCGTGCACGGCGATGCGGATCGGCTCGGTGAGGACGGTCTCCTTGGGGACGGTCACGACCGAGGCGTTCTCGAAGGCGGAGTACGCCTGGGCGGCGACGCGGTCCACCGGGGTGCCCGCCTTGCCGAGACGGGCGTCGTCACGGCCGACGGCCTCGACGGTGACGCCCTCGGGGGCCTCGACGGTCACCTTCACGCCGTCGCCGTTCGCGACGGCGGTGCCGTCGTGCAGGCCGCGCAGGCGCTCCAGCGGGGTGAACCGCCATTCCTCCTCGCGGCCGTGCGGCACCGGGAAGTCCGTCACGTCGAAGGACGGCGGCGCGCTCATGCGGGTGGCGACGGTCGACTCCGCGGCGACCGCGATCGAGCCGGCGGTGGTGCTGCCCACCGGTGGGGGTCCCCCCGCGCGAGCGGAGCCGAGCGTCGGGGAGTTCTGGGCCTCAGCCATGGCTGTCGTTGTGCTCTCTTCCTAAGTCAGTGGTGACCCACGGCCCGCCCCGGAAAGGCGGGCCGCCTGCTGCAGACGAGGACGGTCGTCAGCCGACCGCGCCTTCCATCTGCAGCTCGATCAGCCGGTTGAGCTCCAGCGCGTACTCCATCGGCAGTTCCTTGGCGATCGGCTCGACGAAGCCGCGCACGATCATCGCCATCGCCTCGAACTCGGAAAGGCCGCGGCTCATCAGGTAGAAGAGCTGGTCCTCGGAGACCTTGGAGACCGTCGCCTCGTGGCCCATGGACACGTCGTCCTCGCGGACGTCCACGTAGGGGTAGGTGTCCGAGCGGGAGATGGTGTCGACGAGCAGCGCGTCGCAGAGCACGTTGGACTTGGAACCCGCGGCGCCCTCGCCGATCTCGACCAGGCCGCGGTAGGAGGTACGGCCGCCGCCCCGCGCCACCGACTTGGAGACGATGTTGGACGAGGTGTTCGGCGCCATGTGGACCATCTTGGAGCCGGCGTCCTGGTGCTGGCCCTCACCGGCGAAAGCGATGGACAGCGTCTCGCCCTTGGCGTGCTCACCCATCAGGTAGACGGCCGGGTACTTCATCGTCACCTTGGAGCCGATGTTGCCGTCGATCCACTCCATGGTCGCGCCCTCGTAGGCCACGGCACGCTTGGTGACCAGGTTGTAGACGTTGTTCGACCAGTTCTGGATGGTCGTGTAGCGGCAGCGGGCGTTCTTCTTGACGATGATCTCGACGACCGCGGAGTGCAGCGAGTCCGACTTGTAGATCGGGGCCGTGCAGCCCTCGACGTAGTGCACATAGGCACCCTCGTCGACGATGATCAGGGTCCGCTCGAACTGGCCCATGTTCTCCGTGTTGATGCGGAAGTAGGCCTGGAGCGGGATCTCCACGTGCACGCCCGGCGGCACGTAGATGAAGGAGCCGCCGGACCACACTGCGGTGTTCAGCGAGGCGAACTTGTTGTCACCGGCCGGGATGACCGTGCCGAAGTACTCCTTGAAGAGCTCCGGGTGCTCCTTCAGCGCGGTGTCGGTGTCGAGGAAGATGACGCCCTGCTCCTCCAGGTCCTCGCGGATCTGGTGGTAGACGACCTCCGACTCGTACTGGGCCGCGACACCGGCCACGAGGCGCTGCTTCTCCGCCTCGGGGATGCCGAGCTTGTCGTACGTGTTCTTGATGTCCTCGGGCAGGTCCTCCCAGGACTCCGCCTGCTTCTCCGTGGAGCGCACGAAGTACTTGATGTTGTCGAAGTCGATGCCCGACAGGTCCGAGCCCCAGTTCGGCATGGGCTTCTTCTCGAAGAGCCGCAGGCCCTTGAGGCGCAGCTTGGTCATCCACTCCGGCTCGGACTTCTTGCCGGAGATGTCACGGACGACCTCTTCGCTCAGACCGCGCTTCGCCGCGGCACCGGCCTCATCGGAGTCGGCCCAGCCGTATTCGTACGTGCCCAGGCCCTCGAGTTCGGGGTGGGCAGTCTCCGTGGGGAGAGTCATGCGGGGTTCCTCCCGGCCTTGCTGGCAGATGCGTTGTGGGTGGTCTCGGAAATCTTCGGGGGTTCGGTCGCTCGGGGCGCCTTGGGGATGAACGTCGTGCAGACGCCGTCGCCGTGCGCGATCGTCGCCAGTCGCTGGACGTGCGTGCCGAGCAGCTCGGAGAAGATCTCCGTCTCGACCTCGCACAGCTGCGGGAACTTTTCCGCGACGTGGGCGACCGGGCAGTGGTGCTGGCAGAGCTGTTCGCCGACCGGTGCGCTGCGCGCCGTAGCAGCGTACCCGTCCGCACTCAGGGCCCTGGCCAGTGCTTCGGTCCGCTGATCGGGATCGGCGGCCTCGATGGCCCGGCGGTAGGCGGTCGCCTGCTCGGCGAGCCTCGCGCGGGCGAAGGCGACGACGGCCTCGTCTCCGCCGAACCGCTCCCTGATCCAGCGCAGGGCGTCCGCGGCGAGCTTGTCGTACGACTGGTCGAACGCGTCCCGGCCGCAGTCGGTGAGCGCGAAGACCTTGGCGGGGCGGCCTCGCGTACGCGCCCCGTACACCCGCTGCTCACGCGGCTGGACGACGTCGTCCGCGACCAGGGCGTCCAGGTGACGCCGTACGGCCGCCTGGGTGAGCCCCAGCCGTCCGGCGAGCTCGGCGACGGTCGACGGGCCGTGGTCCAGGATGGATCGCGCGACCCGGTTGCGCGTGGAGCGATCCGAGCGCAACCCGGCCGCGAGTTCCTCCTGAGGGGCCCCCATGGGGGTCTCCCGAGCCTCGCCGACGTTTTTCACAACGCCATTGTTGCGTAATTCCTCGAAGGCTGACAAGCGACGTCCGGACCGCCCGCCGGTGCGGTACATCACTTAGGCATACCTAAACCGACCTGCGCAAACGATCTTTGATCGATCAAACGGGGTAGCGGTTCCAGGCGGCCTCCGGGAGACTCCCTGGCCATGCCCACACCCCCTCCGACCGGCCCTCTTGTCACCCGGGACACGGTTTTCAGCCGGCTGCGCACGCTCGGCGTCGAGCCCGGCGAGACGCTCCTCGTGCACTCCTCGCTCAGCGCACTCGGCTGGGTCTGCGGAGGCGCCGTCGCGGTCGTCGCGGGACTGCTCGACGCGCTCGGGCCGGACGGCACGCTGGTCGTTCCCACCCAGTCGGGAGACCTTTCGGACCCGGCCCTGTGGTCCCGTCCGCCGGTACCCGAGGAGTGGTGGGACACCATCCGCGCCACGATGCCCGCGTTCGACCCGCTCGTCACCCCCTCGCGCGGGGTCGGCGTGATACCGGAGGCCGTCCGCGGATGGCCGGGCGCCCTGCGCAGCGCGCACCCGCAGACCTCGTTCGCGGCCCTCGGAGCGCGGGCGGCGGAGGTGGTCGCCGGACACGCCACCGACTGCCGGCTCGGTGAGCGGAGCCCGCTGGCGCGGCTGGAGGCGATGGCCGCACGGGTCCTGCTGCTGGGCGCGGGCTACGACACCTGCACCAGCTTCCACCTGGCCGAGTACCGGATCCCGTCGCCCCAGGTCCGGGTGGGACGGCCCGGACCGGACGGCTGGGAGGTGGTGACCGAGGTCTCGATCACCTCCGAGCGGTTCGACGAGCTCGGCCACGACTTCGAGCGGGACCGTCCGGTGATCCGCGGGAAGGTGGGCGCGGCCGACGCCCGGATCTTCCCGGTGGCGGACGCCGTGGCCTACGCGGAGCGGTGGCTGGCCGTGCACCGGCCACGCGAAGAGTAGTTTTCGGACCCCCCGCTCCGGCGCCGGCCGCGCGTACCTAGACTCTGGACCCATGCGAAGTGAGCCGGTCATCCAGGTGCAGTCCCTGGTGAAGCGGTACGGCACGAAGACCGCGGTGAACGGCCTCGACCTGGTGGCCCGGCCGGGCGTCACCGCCGTACTCGGCCCCAACGGGGCGGGAAAGACGACCACTGTCGAGACCTGCGAGGGATACCGGCAGCCGGACTCGGGAACGGTGCGCGTCCTCGGCCTCGACCCCGTCCGCGACGCCCCCGCGCTGCGCCCCCGTATCGGCGTGATGCTCCAGTCCGGCGGCGTCTACGCGAGCGCCCGCGCCGACGAGATGCTCCGCCACATCGCGAAGCTGCACGCACACCCCCTGGACGTGGACGCGCTCATCGAGCGGCTGGGGCTCGGCAGCTGCGGACGGACGGCGTACCGGCGGCTGTCCGGCGGCCAGCAGCAGCGGCTCGCACTGGCGATGGCCGTGGTGGGCCGCCCGGAACTGGTCTTCCTGGACGAGCCCACCGCCGGCCTGGACCCTCAGGCCCGCCGGGCCACCTGGGACCTCGTACGCGATCTGCGGGCCGACGGCGTCTCCGTGATCCTGACGACCCACTTCATGGACGAGGCCGAGCAGCTCGCCGACGACGTCGCGATCATCGACGCCGGCCGGGTCATCGCCCAGGGCACCCCCGAGGAGCTGTGCCGCGGCGGCGCCGAGAACACGCTGCGCTTCACCGGCCGCCCGGGCCTCGACCTGGCGTCCCTGCTCAAGGCCCTCCCCGCGGACTGCACGGCGGCGGAGCTGACACCGGGCGCGTACCGCGTCGCCGGCAAGGTCGACCCGCAGCTGCTCGCCACGGTCACCTCCTGGTGCGCCCAGCACGGAGTGATGCCGGACCGGATCTCCGTCGAACGGCACACCCTCGAAGACGTCTTCCTGGAGCTGACGGGCAAGGAGTTGCGCTCATGACAGCGGCACGTGAGGCCTTCGGCCGGGGGCCCGGCGGTTGCCCCCCGGAAAAACACAGCCTGGAGCCGACGGGCAAGGAGTTGCGCTCATGACCAGCGCCGGTACCTACACCCCCGAGCCCGGTGCCGCGCCGCTGCCACGGATGATCGCGGCGCAGACCGCGCTCGAGACGAGGATGCTGCTGCGCAACGGCGAGCAGCTGCTCCTGACGGTCGTCATCCCGACGCTGCTGCTGGTCCTCTTCAGCTCCGTCGACGTCGTGGACACCGGCGCCGGCAAGGCCGTCGACTTCCTCGCTCCGGGCATCCTCGCGCTCGCCGTGATGTCGACCGCGTTCACGGGACAGGCCATCGCGACCGGGTTCGAGCGCCGCTACGGCGTGCTGAAGCGGCTCGCCTCCTCGCCGCTGCCCCGCTGGGGGCTGATGGCCGCCAAGACGGCCTCCGTCCTGGTGACCGAGGTACTCCAGGTGGTCCTGCTGACGGTCATCGCCCTCGCGCTGGGCTGGTCGCCGCACGGCAATCCGCTCGCCGTGCTGCTTCTGCTGGCCCTCGGTACGGCGGCCTTCTCCGGGCTCGGCCTCCTGATGGCCGGCACGCTGAAGGCGGAGGCGACCCTGGCCGCCGCCAACCTGGTCTTCCTGCTGCTGCTCGTCGGCGGCGGTGTGATCGTGCCGCTCGACAAGTTCCCCTCCGGCGCCCAGGACGTGCTGGGCCTGCTCCCGATCTCAGCCCTGTCGGACGGCCTGCGGGACGTGCTCCGGCAGGGGGCCGGCATGCCCTGGGGCGACCTGGGGATCCTCACGGTGTGGGCCGTCGCCGGGCTGGCGGCGGCGGGCCGGTTCTTCCGCTGGGAGTGACGGCCGGGGGTGCCGGGAGTGAGGCTCCCGCCTCCGGGAGGCCCACCCCTCGTGAAAGCGTGCACAAGCGGCCCCCTACCATGAAGGGCGTGCCAAACGTGACCCGCGCCGATGCCGTAGCGGCCGTGCGCAACCCGCTCGCCTTCATCGCCGCACGCTGGACCCCCGATTCCCGGACGGTCCGGCGGGCGGCGCTCGCCGCGCTCGTCATGTCGGTGGTCATCGTGGTCACCGGCGGTGCCGTACGCCTGACCGGCTCCGGGCTCGGCTGCCCGACCTGGCCGCAGTGCACGGACGACTCGCTCACCACGACCAGCGCCATGGGCGTGCACGGCGCCATCGAGTTCGGCAACCGCATGCTGACCTACGTGCTGTGCGCGGCGGTCGGCTGGGCGATCGTCGCCGCCCGCTCGCAGAAGCCGTGGCGGCGGGGCCTCACCCGGCTCGGCTGGGCGCAGTTCTGGATCGTCATGAGCAACGCGGTCCTCGGAGGCATCGTGGTGCTCGTCGGCCTCAACCCGTACACCGTCGCCGCCCACTTCCTGCTCTCCACCGCGCTCATCACGGTGGCCGCGGTCATGTGGCAGCGCACCCGGGAAGGGGACGGGGAGCCCCGCCCGCTGGTCGGCAAGGCCGTGTGGCAGCTGGTGTGGTTCCTCGTGGCCGCCTCGGTGCTGCTGATCGCGGTGGGCACGGTGGTCACGGGCGCGGGACCGCACGCGGGCGACTCCAGGGAGGTCGCGCGCATCGACATCGACTGGGAGACCGTCGCCAAGCTGCATGCCGTGCTCGCATGGATCGTGGTGACGCTGACCTTCGCTCTCTGGTTCGTCCTCAAGGCGGTGGACGCGCCCAAGGGGCCGCTGCACCGCACCCGCGATCTGTTCCTGATCCTGCTGGGCCAGGGTGCGATCGGCTATGTGCAGTACTTCACGCATCTGCCGGAGCTGTTGGTGGGGCTGCACATGTTCGGGTCCTGCCTGGTGTGGATCGGGGTGCTGCGGGTGCTGCTGTCGCTGCGCGAGCGGCCCGAGGTGACGGCGGGACTTCCGGGTTCCTCGGCCGAGTCGGCCCTCACGGCGGCGTGACCCCGGAAGCCCGGGAGCCGGCGCGCACACTGCTCCGGGCCGTCCGACGTGTGTAAGGGGTCACCGGGCCCGTACACGTGCCTGCTCACGGGCGCACGGGTCACTTCAGGCCGTACACCCGCCGCGCGTTCCCCGCGGCGATCATCCCCGCCACGCGCTGTGCGTCCTCCAGCGACCAGGCGTCCTCGGAGACCCAGCCGCCCAGTACCCGGGAGAGCGCCTCGCGGAACAGGCGGGCGCCGATCACATGCAGCTCGGGCAGGCCGTGGGCGCCGCTGGAGAAGAGGAGCTTGCCGAAGGGGGCCAGCTCCAGGAGTTCCGCGAGGACGGCTGCGGCCCGGGCGCCCGTGCGGGCGAGCACCGCGCCCAGGTCGGCGTACACATGCGGGAACACCCCCGCCAGATGCGCCGCGTGCCGGTGGTACGGATAGCCGTGCAGCAGGACCAGGTCCGTGCCGAGCCCGGCCGTGGCGCGTACGAAGTCGGTGAGCAGGACCGGGTCGGTGCGGTCGATGCGCAGGCCCGGCTCGCCGAGGCCCGCGTGGAGCTGGAGGGGGCGGCCCGAGGCCACCGCGCTCCACAGCAGATGACGGAGCAGAACAGGATCCGACAGGGCGCCGCCCACCCGGCGGCCCGCGAGCCAGCGGCCGGCCGCGCCCCGTACCTCTCCGGGCCCCGGCGGCTCCGGCGCGAGCGCCAGACCGTGCCGTACGCCCGCGAGGGAGGTGAACGCCACCGCGTGCGCCGCCGCCCCGTGGATCGACTCTGCGAGATTGGCGAGAAAGGCCTCGACCGTGCCCGAGGTGTCGGCCACCTGCTCGGCGAGCAGCTCCAGGCGGACGATCTCGTGCGCCTCGGCGTCCCCCGCCGACGCCATCTCGGTGGGCCCGGTCAGATCGCCGGGCAGCCCGGTGTCGACGAGGTACGTGGTGATGCCGCTGCCCCTCAGCAGTCTGCGCCCCGCCTCCAGGACGCCGAGTTCGCGGCGCCGGGCGAGGTAGCGGGCGGGCGGGCAGTGCGGTTCCAGGCCGAGCAGCGGCGGACACCAGCGGCGCACGGCGAAACCGGTCTGGGTGTCGAAGAGGGTGGTGCCGGCGGCGGGCGGTCCCTCGGTGCGGGCGAGGTGGGCCTCGAAGGTGCCGAGGCCCAGCTCGGTACGGAGCACGCCGTGGCAGTACTGGTCCACCAGGGACGGCGTTTCGATCATCCGGACTCCCCGCGACTGGACCGTGCCTTCGAAGGTCCTAACGGGTGAACCGGCGTGAAGTGTTGCTCTCAGGCCGTGCGCTTGCCGCCCACCTGGATCCCCGCCATCCGCGTCCACTCGTACGGGCCGGTCTTCACCTTGCCCGCGAACTCGCCGTCGAAGGCCTCGTGGACGGTGATTCCGGCCTTCTTCACCGCCTGCTCGGCGATGTCGTACGACGGCGCGACGAGGTCGCCCCAGCCGCCGTCCTCGCCGACGAGCACGATCCGGGCGCCGCGCTCCCCGATGTACGCCACCTGGCCCTCGGCACCACCGTGCGCCTTGGCGAAGGCGTTGATCTCCTTGGCGAGCCGGTCCGCCCTGCGCTCGGCCTTGGCGGCCTGCTTGGCGTCGATGGCCCCGTCAACCTGCTGCGTGTCTGCCATGGCCAGGATGCTACCGATGGGTAGATCAAACGGCGACGGGAAGGGTGCGTGGCTTTGACCACGCTCCCCCGTGCAGGCGGCTACCGCAGGAACGGATCCACGGCCACCGCGACGAACAGCAGCGAGACATAGGTGATGCTCCAGTGGAAGAGTCGCATCTCCTTCAGCTTCGCGCCCGTGGTCTCCGCCTTCGCGCGGTTCTGCAGCGCGTGCGCCTCCCACAGCCACCAGCCGCCGGCCGCGAGGGCGACCACCGTGTAGAACCATCCCGTGTAGCCGAGCGGGGTGAGCAGCAGCGAGACCGCCACCATCACCCAGCTGTAGATCACGATCTGCCGGGCGACCACCTTGTTGGAGGCGATGACCGGCAGCATCGGCACGCCCACACGCGCGTAGTCGTCCTTCACCTTCATGGACAGCGGCCAGTAGTGCGGCGGCGTCCAGAAGAACATGACGAGGAAGAGAACGACCGGCGCCCACGACAGGGAGTTGGTGACGGACGACCAGCCGATGAGGACGGGCAGGCAGCCGGCGATGCCGCCCCACACGATGTTCTGCGATGTACGCCGCTTGAGGATCATCGTGTAGACGACGACGTAGAAGAGCAGCGCTCCGAGCGACAGCCAGGCCGACAGCCAGTTGACGGTGAAACCGAACAGCAGCGTCGAGACGACCGCCAGCGTGATGCCGAAGGCGAGGCACTCACCGGGGCTCACCATGCCGGTGACCAGGGGACGCTGCGATGTGCGCTCCATGAGCGCGTCGATGTCGCGGTCGATGTACATGTTCAGCGCGTTGGCGCCACCCGCGGAGAGATAGCCGCCGATGCAGGTGAGCAGCACCAGCCTCAGGCTCGGTACGCCCTGCTGGGCGAGGAACATCACCGGGACGGTGGTGATCAACAGCAGCTCGATGATCCGCGGCTTGGTCAGCGCCACGAACGCCTTGACACGGGCCCCAAACGGCCGCTGGCCCCGGCTGCTGCTCGTTTCGAGCACTCCCGGCGGACGGGATTCGACGGCCGTCACGTACACCCCTGACAGAGACATCCCAGCGAGCCCGGGCTGTGAACTTGCGGTAAAGGCTCGCGCGTACCCACGCAACTTTAGACGTTGCCCCCAGCCCGCCCTTCGCGGGGGTGGGTCGTGTTGGGGCCGCCGCCGGGTGCCCGCGTGAGCTGCGGGCTCGCCCGCCGAGCGGACGGAGAGGAGGGAAAAGGGCGAGCCGGGGACCGCTCGATTGAGCAGTCGGATGAGCGGCCCCGTATTCATTTGCCGAATGGCGTTCCGGCCGGTCGGGAGGCGGATCGTGGCGACTCCCGGCAGTCTGGAATGACTCGAAAAGACGCACGTACTTGCAGGGGTAGGCTCAGCAGCGGCCGGTGGGCGCCAAGTGCACCGGCATTCGACATGTGGAGAGGAGCCCTGACTCAGGGTGAGCACCAAGCCGACCACCACAGACCTCGAGTGGACCGAGTTGGACCAGCGGGCCGTGGACACCGCCCGCGTCCTGGCCGCCGACGCCGTACAGAAGGTCGGCAACGGCCATCCGGGTACGGCGATGAGCCTGGCTCCGGCCGCCTACACCCTCTTCCAGAAGGTGATGCGCCACGACCCGGCGGATCCCGAGTGGGTGGGACGCGACCGCTTCGTGCTGTCCGCCGGCCACTCGTCCCTGACCCTCTACACCCAGCTCTACCTGGCCGGTTTCGGCCTGGAACTGGATGATCTGAAGGCGTTCCGCACCTGGGGCTCGAAGACCCCCGGGCACCCGGAGTACGGACACACCATGGGTGTGGAGACGACGACCGGCCCGCTGGGCCAGGGTGTGGCCAACGCGGTGGGCATGGCGATGGCCTCCCGTTACGAGCGCGGCCTGTTCGACCCGGACGCCCCGCAGGGCGCTTCGCCCTTCGACCACTTCGTCTACTGCATCGCCGGTGACGGCTGTCTGCAGGAGGGCATCTCCGCCGAGGCGTCCTCGCTGGCGGGCCACCAGAAGCTCGGCAACCTGGTCCTGCTGTGGGACGACAACCACATCTCGATCGAGGGCGACACGGAGACCGCGGTCTCCGAGGACACGGTCAAGCGGTACGAGGCGTACGGCTGGCATGTGCAGCGCGTGGCGCCGAAGCCGGACGGCGACCTGGACCCGAACGCGATCTACGACGCGATCGAGGAGGCCAAGAAGGTCACCGACCGGCCGTCCTTCATCGCGATGCGCTCGATCATCGCCTGGCCCGCCCCGAACGCGCAGAACACCGAGGCGGCGCACGGTTCGGCACTGGGCGAGGACGAGGTCGCGGCCACCAAGCGCGTCCTCGGCTTCGACCCCGAGAAGGACTTCGAGGTCGCGGACGAGGTCCTGGCGCACACCCGCAAGGCGCTGGAGCGGGGGCGTGAGGCCAAGGCCGAGTGGGAGAAGAGCCTGCAGGAGTGGCGGTCCGGCAACCCGGAGCGCGCCGCCGAGTTCGACCGCATCAGCAAGGGCGAACTGCCCACCGGCTGGGAGGAGAAGCTCCCGGTCTTCGAGGCGGGCAAGGCGGTGGCCACCCGCGCCGCCTCCGGCAAGGTGCTCCAGGCCCTCGGCGCGATCATCCCCGAACTGTGGGGCGGCTCGGCCGACCTGGCCGGCTCCAACAACACCACCATCGACAAGAACAGCTCCTTCCTCCCGGCGGACAACCCGCTGCCGGAGGCGAACCCGTACGGGCGCACCATCCACTTCGGTATCCGCGAGCACTCCATGGCCGCGGAGATGAACGGCATCACGCTGCACGGCAACACCCGCGTCTACGGCGGCACCTTCCTGGTGTTCTCCGACTACATGCGCAACGCGGTGCGCCTGTCGGCCCTGATGCACCTGCCGGTGACGTACGTGTGGACGCACGACTCCATCGGCCTGGGCGAGGACGGCCCGACCCACCAGCCCATCGAGCACCTGGCCAGCCTGCGCGCCATCCCGGGCCTGAACATCGTGCGTCCGGCCGACGCCAACGAGACCGCGATCGCCTGGCGCGAGATCATGCGCCGTTGGACGAAGGAGTTCGG
Organism: Streptomyces sp. NPDC046931; assembly: GCF_040644655.1. NCBI lineage: Bacteria > Bacillati > Actinomycetota > Actinomycetes > Kitasatosporales > Streptomycetaceae > Streptomyces > Streptomyces sp. NPDC046931. Next base: position 369,656 of record NZ_JBEYWX010000003.1, on the reverse strand, counting down.
CAAGGGCGCCCCGCACGGTCTCGCGCTGACCCGCCAGGGCGTGCCCACGTACGAGCCCAACGAGGACACCGTGCGCGGCGGTTACGTGCTGGCCGAGGCGGTCGGCGGCGAGCCGCAGGTGATCCTGATCGCCACCGGCTCCGAGGTGCACCTGGCCGTCGAGGCCCGTGAGCAGCTCCAGGCCGAGGGCATCCCGACGCGGGTCGTGTCGATGCCGTCGGTGGAGTGGTTCGAGGAGCAGGACCAGGGGTACCGGGACAGCGTCCTGCCGCCGTCGGTGAAGGCACGGGTCGCGGTCGAGGCCGGGATCGGCCTCACCTGGCACCGTTTCGTCGGGGATGCGGGCCGCATCGTCTCCCTGGAGCACTTCGGTGCTTCGGCCGACGGCAAGGTGCTCTTCCGTGAGTTCGGTTTCACTCCGGAGAACGTCGCATCCGCTGCCCGGGAATCGATCGCCGCAGCCCAGCGCTGACGCTCATATACGACACGTAGGAGATGCATTTTCCATGACAGACGCACTCAAGCGCCTCTCCGAGGAAGGCGTCGCGATCTGGCTGGACGACCTGTCGCGCAAGCGGATCACGTCCGGCAACCTCGCCGAACTGATCGACCAGCAGCACGTGGTGGGCGTCACCACGAACCCGACGATCTTCCAGAAGGCGATCTCGTCGGGCGACGGTTACGAGCAGCAGCTCACCGACCTCGCCGCCCGCAAGGTCACCGTCGAAGAGGCGGTCCGCATGATCACCACGGCGGACGTCCGGGACGCCGCCGACATCCTGCGCCCGGTGTTCGACGCCACGCAGGGCCAGGACGGCCGGGTGTCGATCGAGGTCGACCCGCGGCTCGCGCACAACACCCGGGCCACCGTCGCCGAGGCCAAGCAGCTCGCCTGGCTGGTCGACCGCCCGAACACGCTGATCAAGATCCCGGCCACCAAGGCGGGCCTCCCGGCGATCACCGAGACCATCGCCAACGGCATCAGCGTCAACGTCACGCTGATCTTCTCGCTGGAGCGCTACCGCGAGGTCATGGACGCCTACATGACCGGCCTGGAGAAGGCCAAGGAGCGCGGCCTGGACCTGTCGAAGATCCACTCGGTGGCGTCCTTCTTCGTGTCCCGTGTGGACACCGAGATCGACAAGCGCCTCGACGAGCTCGGCACCGACGAGGCCAAGGCGCTGCGCGGCAAGGCGGCCATCGCCAACGCGGTGCTGGCGTACCAGGCGTACGAGGAGATGTTCAGCAGCGACCGCTGGGCCGCCCTGGACAAGGCGCAGGCCAACAAGCAGCGTCCGCTGTGGGCCTCCACCGGCGTCAAGGACCCTGCCTACAAGGACACCATGTACGTCGAGGAGCTGGTGGCGCCGAACACGGTGAACACCATGCCGGAGGCCACCCTGCTGGCCACCGAGGACCACGGCGAGATCCGCGGCAACACCATCGCCGGTAGGTACGAGCAGGCGCGCGCCGACCTGGACGCGGTCGAGAAGCTCGGGATCTCGTACAACGAGGTGGTCCAGCTCCTGGAGGACGAGGGCGTCGACAAGTTCGAGGCCTCCTGGAACGACCTCCTGAAGTCGACCGAGGCGGAACTCGAGCGCCTCGCCCCCTCGGAGGGCTGAGATCTTGACATCCGTACACGGAGCGAACCCGCTTCGTGACGCCGCGGACCGACGGCTCCCGCGTATCGCGGGGCCGTCGGGCCTGGTCATCTTTGGCGTTACGGGCGATTTGTCACGTAAAAAGCTGATGCCTGCGGTTTACGACCTGGCCAACCGCGGCCTGCTGCCGCCGGGCTTCTCGCTCGTCGGCTTCGCCCGCCGCGAATGGAAGGACGAGGACTTCGCGAAGGAGGTCCACGACGCGGTCAAGGAGCACGCCCGCACCCCCTTCCGTGAGGAGGTCTGGCAGCAGCTCATCCAGGGCATGCGCTTCGTCCAGGGCACCTTCGACGACGACGACGCGTTCGAGCGGCTGCGCGCCACCATCGAGGAGCTGGACAAGGCCCAGGGCACGGGAGGCAACTTCGCCTTCTACCTCTCGGTGCCGCCGCGGTCCTTCCCGGTCGTCATCCAGCAGCTGAAGAAGCACGGCCTGGCCGACCCCCCGGAGGGCTCCTGGCGCCGGGCCGTCATCGAGAAGCCCTTCGGCCACGACCTGAAGTCGGCCGAGGAGCTCAACAAGGTCGTGCACGAGGTCTTCGCCCCGGACCAGGTCTTCCGTATCGACCACTACCTGGGCAAGGAGACCGTCCAGAACATCCTGGCGCTGCGCTTCGCCAACCAGCTGTTCGAGCCGGTATGGAACAGGTCGTACGTCGACCACGTCCAGATCACGATGGCGGAGGACATCGGCATCGGCGGCCGGGCCGGCTACTACGACGGCATCGGCGCCGCCCGGGACGTCATCCAGAACCACCTGCTCCAGCTGATGGCGCTCACGGCGATGGAGGAGCCCTCCTCCTTCGACGCGGACGCGCTCGCCGCCGAGAAGACCAAGGTCCTCGGGGCCGTCCGGCTGCCCAAGGACCTCGGCCGCGCCACGGTGTTCGGGCAGTACGCGGCCGGCTGGCAGGGCGGCGAGAAGGTCATCGGGTACCTCCAGGAGGAGGGCATCGACCCGCAGTCGAAGACCGACACCTACGCCGCGATCAAGCTGCAGGTCGACAACCGCCGCTGGGCGGGCGTCCCCTTCTATCTGCGCACCGGCAAGCGGCTGGGACGCCGGGTCACCGAGATCGCGGTCGTCTTCCAGCGCGCCCCGCACTCCCCGTTCGACACCACCGCCACCGAGGAACTCGGGCAGAACGCGATCGTCATCCGGGTGCAACCCGACGAGGGCGTCACCGTGCGCTTCGGTTCCAAGGTGCCGGGTACGTCGATGGAGATCCGGGACGTCTCCATGGACTTCGCCTACGGCGAGTCGTTCACGGAGTCCAGCCCGGAGGCGTACGAACGGCTGATCCTGGACGTACTGCTCGGTGACTCGAACCTCTTCCCGCGCACCGAGGAGGTCGAGCTGTCCTGGAAGATCCTCGACCCGATCGAGGAGTACTGGGAGAAGCACGGCAAGCCCGCCCAGTACCCGGCCGGCACCTGGGGGCCCGTCGAGGCCGACGAGATGCTGCAACGAGACGGACGGAGCTGGCGCCGCCCATGAAGACGGATCTCACGGACACCACGGCCAGCAAGATCAACAAGGCGCTGGTGCAGGGCCGCCGCGCCATCGGCACCCCCGCCGTCGGCATGGTGCTCACGCTCGTCATCGTCACCGACGAGGAGAACGCCTACGACGCCCTGAGGGCCGCCAACGACGCGTCCCGCGAGCACCCCTCGCGCACCCTCGTGGTCATCAAGCGCGTCTCTCGTTCCCCGCGCGACCGCACGTCCTCCCGCCTGGACGCGGAGGTGCGGCTCGGCGCGGACGCGGGCACCGGCGAGACGGTCGTGCTGCGGCTGTACGGCGAGGTGGTCAACCACGCCGACTCGGTGGTGCTTCCGCTGCTGCTGCCGGACGCTCCCGTGGTCGTGTGGTGGCCGGTCAACGCCCCGCTCGACCCGGCCAACGACCCGCTCGGCGCGCTCGCGCAGCGCCGGGTCACCGACTCCTACACGGCCGAGGCGCCGGTGCGGGAGCTGAACGCCCGAGCCGACGCCTACACGCCCGGCGACACCGACCTGTCCTGGACCCGCATCACGCCGTGGCGCTCGATGCTGGCCGCCGCCCTCGACCAGGTCACCTGCGAGGTCAACGGCGTCGAGGTGGAGGGCGAGGAGTTCAACCCGAGCTGTGAGCTGCTCGCGATGTGGCTCGCGGACCGGCTCGACGTCCCCGTCAGGCGGTCCCTGTCCTCGGGTCCGGGCCTCACGGCCGTCCGGATGGACACGAGCTGCGGCCCGATCACGCTGGGCCGGGCGGACGGCTCGCTGGCCACGCTCTCCATCGAGGGGCAGCCGGACCGCGCGGTGGCGCTGAAGCGCCGCGACACCTCCGAGCTGATAGCGGAGGAGTTGCGCCGGCTCGACCCGGACGACACCTACGCGTCGGCGCTGCGGTACGGCGTGCACCGGCTGACCACCGCGGCCGAAGCGGCCCCGGCCGGCGGATCCGGGGCGCAGGAGCCCACGGCCGAGAGCGCGGTGCCGGTGGAGGCACCCGTGGAGACCGCCGCGAAGGCACCCGCGCAGAAGGCCGCACGGAAGGCCCCGACGAGGAAGGCGGCAGCGAAGTGAGCACTCCGCAGCTGGTGGTGCACCGCGACAAGGAACTGATGGCCCAGGCCGCGGCGGCCCGGCTGATCACGAAGATCGTGGACGCCCAGGCCTCGCGGGGCTCCGCCTCGGTGGTGCTCACCGGCGGCCGCAACGGCAACGGACTGCTCGCCGCGCTCGCCGCCGCGCCGGCCCGGGACGCCATCGACTGGGGCCGGCTCGACCTGTGGTGGAGCGATGAGCGCTTCCTGCCGGAGGGCGACCCGGAGCGCAACCACACCCAGGCGCGGGAGGCACTGCTCGACGCCGTCCCGCTGGACCCGAAGCGCGTGCACCCCATGCCCGCGTCGGACGGCCCGTACGGGAAGGATGTGGAAGCGGCGGCCGAGGCGTACGCGGCGGAGCTGGCCCGCGCCGCGGGCCCGGAGAACCACGGCGCGGTGCCCACCTTCGATGTGCTGATGCTCGGCGTCGGTCCGGACACCCACGTGGCCTCCCTCTTCCCGGAGATGCCCGCGGTGCGGGAGACGGAGCGGACGGTGGTGGGCGTGCACGGCGCTCCGAAGCCGCCGCCGACCCGGGTCAGCCTCACCCTGCCGGCCATCCGCTCGGCCCGCGAGGTGTGGCTGCTGGCGGCCGGCGAGGACAAGGCACAGGCCGTGGCGATCGCGCTGTCGGGCGCGGGCGAGATCCAGGCTCCGGCGGCCGGGGCGTACGGCCGGTCCCGCACGCTGTGGCTGCTGGACCGGACGGCGGCCGCGCAGCTGCCGCGATCGCTGTACCCCCCGGCGTCCCCCTGACGGACGGGGTTGCCGTGGCACGACGGACGGGCCGGTGACCGGCCCGTCCGTCGTGTCGTTCCTGGAGTGGGGCTACTTGACCGAACCCGCCATGACGCCCTGCACGAAGTGCCGCTGGAAGGCGAAGAACACCACCACCGGGACGATCAGCGACAGGAACGCCCCCGGCGCCAGGACGTCGATGTTGCTGCCGAACTGCCGTATCTGTGACTGGAGTTCGACGGTCAGCGGCTGGGAGGAGCTGTCGGCGAACAGCAGGGCCACCAGCATGTCGTTCCAGACCCACAGGAACTGGAAGATCGCGAGGCTGGCGATGGCGGGCCGCCCCACCGGCAGCACGAGCCGCGTGAAGATGCGCCACTCGCTCCCGCCGTCCATCCGCGCCGCCTCCAGCATCTCCTTCGGCATCTCCGCGAAGTAGTTCCGCAGCAGGAACACGGCGAACGGCAGACCGTAGGCCACATGGAAGAGGACCACTCCGGGAATGGTGCCGAACAGCCCCAGCTGCCCGAAGAGTTTGGCGACGGGCAGCAGACCGATCTGCACCGGCACCACCAGCAGCGCGACCACCACCAGGAAGAGCGGCTCGCGCCCCGGGAAGTCCAGCCAGGCGAAGGCGTATCCGGCGAGCGCCGCGATCACCACCACCAGTGCGGTGGCCGGCACGGAGATCAGCACCGTGTTCCAGAACGCCTGCGTCATCCCGGCGTTCTTCAGCAGCACCGAGTAGTTGTCGAAGGACAGCTGCCCGGGACTGGCCAGGGCCGTCCACCAGCCGCCCTTAGCGGTGTCCGCGGCGGACCGCAACGACGAGACGAACAGCCCCGCCAGCGGGGTGAGCCAGATCAGGCCGATCACCACGAGGACGGCCTGTACCAGCCCGTTGCCCAGGCCGCGCCTGACCGCGTTCATCGCTGACTCCTTCGGAAGCGGCGGACGTTGAACACCATCGCGGGGATCACAAGGACCAGGAGCAGCACCCCGAGCGCGCTGCCCAGCCCCTGGTTGTTGCCGCCGCCGAACGAGACCAGCCACATCTGGGTGGCGAGCACGGTCGCGTCCTCCTGCACCGGGCCGGGCGCGATGATGTAGACGAGGTCGAAGACCTTCATCACGTTGATGACGAGGGTCACGAAGACGACGGTCAGCACGGGGGCGAGCAGCGGCACGGTGATGCGCCGGAAGATCTGCCACTCGTTGGCCCCGTCCATCCGCGCCGCCTCCAGCGCGTCACGCGGCAGGGTGGACAGGCCCGCACCGATCAGCACCATCGCGAAGCCGGTCCAGATCCACAGATACGCCCCGATGATCGCGGGTGTGACCAGGGCGGGCCCGAGCCAGGAGACGCCCTGGTACGGCGGCGCGAAGTTCGCCGCCGGCAGCTTCACCGTGTACGTGCCGGAGGCCAGCTTCGTGAAGCGGAAGGAACCGTCGGACGCCGTCGTCGTGCTCGCCACGGTCCGCCCGTCGCGCAACGCCTCGACCTTCATCTCCGGCAGGCCGCTCTCCCGCCGGTCGACCTTGCCCTGCCGCCCTCCCCCGCCGGGCGTGAAGTCCAGATAGACGACTCCGCGCAGCTCGTCGGGGGCGGCCTTCCTCTCGGCCGCCGCGTAGGCGGGCGCGGCGCTGCCGGGCAGGTCCTTGGGCAGCACGCCGACCATCGGGAGCGTCACCGAGGCACCGGGCGACACGCCGTCGCCGGTCGTGTAGGAGCCGTCCCGGCCCTGGACGAGCCCCTGCCCCGGGCGGGCCCGGGCGGTCGGATAGGACGACGTCCCCTCGAAGGCGTCGTGGACCGACACCACGGCCGCGTTCAGCACGCCCTTGTTCGGGTCCTCGTCGTAGGCGAGCCGGAAGATGATGCCCGCGGCGAGGAAGGACACGGCCATCGGCATGAAGAGCAGCAGCTTGAACGCCGTGGCCCAGCGGACCTTCTCGACCAGGACGGCCAGGATCAGGCCCAGGCCGGTCAGCAGCGCCGGGGCGACGACGACCCAGATGGCGGTGTTGCGGATGGCCTTCAGGGTCGCCGGGTCGCGGAACATCTCGGCGTAGTTGCCGCCGCCCACGAAGCGGGTGCCGGAGGCGTCGAAGAAGCTGCGGCCGACGGAGAACAGCACCGGGTAGACGACGAGCGCGCCGAGCAGCAGCAGCGCGGGGAGGACGAACAGCAGGGCGACGGTCCGGCCGCGCCGTCGCGTGCGCCGCGTGCGGGCGGCGGACGCGACGGGCGGGGAACTCGCCTCTTTAGCGAGCGTGGTGGCGGTCATGACCGGTCAGCCCTGGTAGGCCTTGGCCGCCGCGGCCTCCAGTGCCGCCGCGGTCGCCTTGGGGTTCGACGGGTCGCGCAGGAAGTCCTGAAGGAGCTTCCACTCGCCGGCGCCCTTGGTGCCGCCGAAGGCGGCGGGCGCCTGGTCGGACATGTCGAAGCGGACCGAGTCCCCGGCGCCGACGAGGGACTTGGCGGTGGCGCGGGTGACGTCGTCGCCGTAGGCGGCGAGGTCGAGCTTCTTGTTCGGGGACAGGAAGCCGCCCGCCTTCGCCCACACGGCCGCCGCCTCGGGGGTCGCCAGGTACTCCAGGAGCTTCATTCCGGCCTTGGCGTTCTTGCCGTCCTTGAGGACGACCGCCGCGTCACCGCCGCTGACCACCGGCGCGGTGCCGCCGTCGACCCCCGGGAAGGGGAAGAAGTTCGCGTCCTTGCCGATGGACTTGCCGAACTGGTCGTGGGCCACACCGGCGACGAAGTCGCCCTCGTAGACCATGCCGGCCTCGGGCTTGGGTCCGAAGACCTTCTCGACGGAGCCCGGGAAGTCGGTGTTCAGGGCTTCCTTCTGGCCGCCCGCGATCAGCTGCTTGTCCTTGAAGAGCTTGCCGAGCGTGGTGAGCGCCTTGACCACGCTCGGGTCGGTCCACTTGAGCTTGTGCGCGGCGAGGGCGTCGTACTTCTCGGGTCCGGCCTGGGAGAGGTAGACGTTCTCGAACCAGTCGGTGAGCGTCCAGCCGTCCTGCCCGGCGACGGCGAAGGCGGCGAGACCGGAGTCGGAGACCGTGTGCCCGGCCTTGAGCATCTCGTCGTATGTCTTCGGCGCCTTGACGCCGGCCTGCGTGAGCGCGCCGGGGCTGTACCAGACGGTCGACTTGTGGGCGGCCTTGAAGTACAGGCCGTAGAGGGTGCCGTCGACGCTGCCGTACTTCTTCCAGACGGGCGCGTAGCCGGCGTCGACGGACTGCTGCGTGGTGGCCGACAGCGGCTTGAGCCAGCCCTTCTTCGCGAACTGCTGGAGCACGCCGACCTGCGGGACCATCACCACGTCGGGGGCGTTGCCGCCCTCGATCTTGCTGCCGACGACGGTGGAGACGTTGTCGCCGGTGGACACGAACTGCGTCTTGGCGCCGGTCTTCTCGGTGAACGCGTCCAGTACCTTCTGGAAGTTCTTCTGCTCGCTGCCCGACCAGACGCCGGCCACGGTGACCGTCTGGCCGCTGAGCGCCTTGTCGCCGCCGCCGGCGGAGACCGGTCCGCCGCCGCACGCCGTCGCGCCGAGCGCCAGCGCCAGGGCGGTGCAGCCGGTGAGGAGGGTGGTACGTCGTCGCATCATCGTTGATGTCCCTTCGGGGAGTTGGGAAAACTGAGCGGGATCAGAGGCCGAGGGCGTCGTCGCTGATCCACCAGGCGGCCGTGGAGCCGGTGAGCACTCCGGGCGGGCAGGGGCCGCTGGCCAGCAGCGGGGCGCCGGAGACGGGTGCGGGGGTGGGCGCGGTGCCGAAGTTGACGGCGCAGACCAGGCCGTCGCCGCGGACGAATCCGAGGACGCCGGGCGGAGTGTCCAGCCAGCGCAGGGTTCCCTCGCCCAACTGGGGCAGTGCCGCCCGCAGTTGGAGACCGTCGCGGTACAGGTGCCAGAAGGAGCGGGTGTCGGCGAGGGCCCGGTCGGTGGCGTGTTCTGCGAACCACTCGGGCTGCGGCAGCCAGGGCTTGGCACCCTCGGCGCCGGAGGTGAAGCCGAACGGGGACGCCTGCCCCGACCACGGCAGCGGCACCCGGCAGCCGTCGCGGATCCGGGCGCGGCTGCCGGTGCGGTGGAAGATCGGGTCGGTGAGGACGTCGTCGGGCAGATCGACGACCTCGGGCAGGCCCAGTTCCTCGCCCTGGTAGATGTACGCGGCCCCGGGCAGCGCCAGCATCAGCAGCGCGGCGGCGCGGGCCCGGGCGGGGCCGAGGCCACTGCCCTCGGTGGCGGGTTCTCCGTAGCGGGTGACCGTGCGGACCTGGTCGTGGTTGTTCAGGACCCAGGTGACCGTGGACCCCGTGCCGGCGATGTCCTGCATGGCCTCCGAGATCACCTTGCGGAAGGCGTCGGGGTCCCAGGGGGCGCTGAGCAGGTCGAAGAAGAACGCCTGATGCAGTTCGTCCGGGCGGACGTACCGGGCGTGCTCGCGGGCGGTCGGCACGGAGACCTCGCCGACCAGCAGGCGTTCACGGCCGTCCCGTGCGGTGTACTCCTCGCACACCGCCCGCCAGTGCCGCCAGACCTCGTGCACCTCGGGCTGGTTCCAGGCGAGCGGGTTGACCGAGTCGCGGGTGCGGGCGTCGACCTCCGGGTCCGGGGAGTCCGGCAGTTCGGAGTGCTTGAAGAGGCCGGCGGCGACATCGATGCGGAAGCCGTCCACGCCCCGGTCCAGCCAGAAGCGCAGCACCCGGTCGAACTCGGCGGCGACCTCGGGGGTGCGCCAGTTCCAGTCGGGCTGCTCGGGCGTGAACATGTGGAGGTACCACTGGCCGGGGCGGCCGTCGGACTCCGTGATCCGGGTCCAGGCCGGGCCACCGAACATGGCGTGCCAGTTGTTGGGCGGCTCGGTGCCGTCCGGGCCCCGGCCGTCGGCGAAGTGGAAGCGGGCGCGGGCCGGGCTGCCGGGCGGCGCGGCGAGCGCCTCGCGGAACCACGGGTGGTCGCTGGAGCAGTGGTTGGGCACGATGTCGAGCAGGACCTTGATGCCGAGCCGGTGGGCGGCCGTCATCAGCAGGTCGAACTCGGCGAGGTCGCCGAAGAGCGGGTCGACACCGCAGTAGTCGGCCACGTCGTAGCCGTGGTCGTGCTGCGGCGACGGGTAGAACGGGCTCAGCCAGATGCCGTCGACGCCGAGCTTCTTGAGGTACGGCAGCCCGGCCCTGACCCCGGCGAGATCGCCGATGCCGTCGCCGGTGCTGTCCAGGAAGCTGCGGACGTACACCTGGTAGATCACTGCGTCGCGCCACCAGTGGTGGGTGCGGATGCGCTCGAGACTCACCCCGTCGACCTGTCTGTGCGTGCGGGAAGGCCCAGGTCGTCCCAGGGCCAGCGGTTATGCATGCATGTTAAGTAGGGGTGTCGGGAAGGTGTCAATGAACAGGCGTAAGATGCTTGGAAGTTGGTCAGCTATATGCGTATATATCGGACCTCTTAAGTGCAAGAATGAGATCTCGCGTTACCTAACATGTAACTAACCGATCAGGAGTGAGAGATGGCGGCCAGCTCCCGCGCCAGCCGACGCACCGCGCTCTCGGGCGTCTCGTGCCCGGTCAGCGCGTCATGGACGACCGCCTGCACGGCCAGGCTCACCTGGTCGTAGCGTGGGCTCTTGGGACGCGGGGCGGCGGCGAGGACACTCGCGCGCAGGGTCGGCAGATACGGGAACCGCCGCACCAGTTCCGGATCGTCGTAGAGGGCGGCCCGCACGGGCGGCAGGGCGCCGCGGGTGAGGACCTGCCGCTGGACCCGTTCGCCGGTGAGGTAGGCGATCAGGCGCGCGGCGGAGTCCGGATGCCGCGCATGGGCGTTCACGGCCAGGTTGGAGCCGCCGAGGACACTGGTCCCCGGCCCGTGTGGCCCCGGCAGCGGTACGGCGCCGACCTTGCCGGCGACCTCGGACCCCCGGGCGGAGGCGCCGACGTACGCGTAGGGCCAATTGCGCAGGAAGAGCAGCCGGCCGTCCTGGAAGGCCTGTTTGGACTCCTCTTCCTTGTACGTCAGCGCCTCCTTGGGTATCCAGCCCTCGCGCACGCCGCGGGCGAGGAAGCCGATGCCCTCGCGGGCCGCGGCCGAGTTCACGGTGACGCGCTCACCCTCGTCGCCGAGGATCGTGCCGCCCGCCGAGTACACGGCCTCGGCCGCGTTGACGGTGAGGCCCTCGTACGGCAGGAACTGGCCCGCATAGCCTTCGAGCCCGTACTTCGGGGCGATGGTCTTGGCGTCCCGCTCCAGTTCCGCCCAGGTGCGCGGCGGAGCCACGCCCTCCTTGGCGAGGATGTCCTTGCGGTACAGCAGCAGGCCGGCGTTGGTGACGTAAGGGACCGCGTACAGCTGTCCGTCGTACGTCGCCGTGTCGACGACCGGCGGCAGGAAGCTCTTCAGCGGGAAACGGTCGCGCGGCAGCGGGCGTATCCAGCCGGCCGCCGCGAACTCCGAGGTCCAGGCGACGTCGATGTTGAGGACGTCGAACCGGCTGCGGTCGCCGCCGCGCAGGTCGGTCGTCATCTGCGCATGGGTCTCGTCCGCGGAGTCCGGCAGCTCGACAAGGGTGACCTTCTCGCCGGGGTGGGTACGATTCCAGCCCTGAAGGAGCGGGCCGAGGTAGCCGGTGAGATCGCCCGCGGTGGCGAGGGTCAGCGGGCCGCGGCCGCCCCCGAGCCCGCCGTCGGCACGGGCGCCGGAGGCGACATAGCCGGTCAGGACCACGGCGAGGACGAGGAGGCCCCTTCCGGCGGCGCGCATCCACCGCATAGGTTCCTCCCTGTACACCGGCACCGGGCACCCTCGCCCGGGGTCAGAGGCCATGTATACCTGTTAGGTATGGGCGATACTAGGGCCTGGAGCACATTACGAGGACAGGAGGACAGCACGAGTGCGCCTGCCCCTCCTGGCACTCCTGGCGCGTGGCCCCGCCCATGGCTACGAGCTCAAGCAGGACCTTGAGCAACTGCTGGGCTCCGCGTACCCTCAGCCGAACGTCGGCCAGATCTACGTAACCCTCGGCCGCCTCGAGAAATCGGGACTGATCGAGGGCGAGGAGGTCGAGCAGTCCAGCCGGCCCAACAAGAAGATCTACCACCTCACCGACGCCGGGCGGGAGGCGCTGCACGCCTGGTACGAGGAGACCGAGGACGAGCCGCGGGTGCGGGACGAGTTCTTCATGAAGCTGGCACTCGCTCCGCAGACCGGTCTAGCCGATCAGATCGCCCTGATCAACAAACAGCGGCGCCAGTACCTCAACACCATGCGCAGCCTGTCGAAACTGGCCGCCGCCGAAGACCGCGACAACCGGGTCGCCCATCTGCTGATCGAGGGCGCGATGCTGCATCTGCAGGCCGACCTCGACTGGCTGGAGCGGTGCCAGGAGGAACTGGAGGAGCTGGAGTGAGCGAGGGCCCCCCACCTCTGCTGCGGGCCGAGAGCCTCGTCAAGACCCACCATGGGGAGGGCGCGCCCGCGCATGCCGTGCGCGGGGTCGACCTGTGCGTGAGCCGGGGTGAGTTCGTGGCCGTCACCGGTCCCTCCGGCGCCGGCAAGTCGACGCTGCTGCACCTGCTGGGCGGGCTCCAGCGGCCGGACGCCGGACGTATCTGGCTGGACGGCGAGCCCACGGACTCCTACACGGAGGCACGCTGGGCCGTCGAGCGCAGAAAGCGCATCGGGATCGTCTTCCAGTTCTTCAACCTCGTCTCCAACCTGTCGGTCGCGGACAACGTCGAGCTGCCCGCGCTGCTCGCGGGTGCGCCGCCGAGGCAGGCGCGCGCCGGGCGGGAGGAGTTGCTGGCCGAGCTGGGCCTCACGGGCAAGGAGCGCAGCATGCCCGGTGAACTGTCCGGCGGCGAGCAGCAGCGTGTCGCGCTGGCCAGGGCCCTGGTCAACCATCCGCCGCTGCTGCTGGCCGACGAACCCGCGGGCAGCCTCGACAGCAAGGGCACCCGCGAGGTGATGCGGCTGCTCACCCGCTTCCACCAGCGTGGCCAGACCATCGTGCTGGTCACCCATGACGCCCGGCTGGCGAGCGCCGCCGACCGCGTGATCAGCTTCTTCGACGGCCGGATCGTCGACGACGCGAAGCTGGACGGCACGCCGTCCCGCCGGAGCGGGACGTCCGGTGTGCTGGAACTGAAGGACTGACCGCCGTGCACGACCGTCCGACGCCGAACCGTCTCACGCCCCGCGGGCCGAGGGGCTGACGCCGTGCGGGCCACTCTGCGCTGGGCGCACTCCGATCTGCGGACGCACCGCGGCGAGGCACTGTTCATGGTGCTCGCCACCGCCGGGGTCGTCGCCTCGCTACTCCTCGCCACGGCCCTGTTCGGGTATGCGACCAACCCCTGGCAGCGGATCTTCACCCAGGCGCACGGCGCGCATGTGTGGATTCACACCGGCCGCCTGGCCGACGCCTCGAAGCTGGGCCGGCTGGACGGTGTCGCATCCGTCGCCGGCCCCTACCCCACCGAGTCCACGACCGTCACCTCCCGCGGCACCCGGGCCTCGGTGGAACTGCGCGGCACGCTCCGCCGGCCGTCCGTCGGCCGGCCACTGCTCACCACGGGCCACTGGCTGAATCCGGCGGACCCCGGCGGCGTGGTGCTGGAGAGCCGGCTCGCCCGGGCGCTGCTGGCCGAACCCGGCGACACCCTGAGCGTGTCCGGGACGGCCCGGACGCTGACCGTCGTGGGCATCGCCGACAGCGCCGAACCCCGCTACAGCCAGGGTGAGCAGCCGGGGCTCGTCTGGGCGCTGCCCTCCGCCGTGCGGGACCCCGACGGCCAGGTCACCGGGCTGCGCCTGAGCGACCCCGAGGACACGGACTACGCCGTCCAGCGCGCCGTCACCGTCCTGGGTGCCGGTGCGATCAGCGAGGTCTCCACCTGGCAGCAGGCACGGGCCGAGGCGCAGGGCGAGAACCGGCTGCTGGGACAGGTCCTCGGCCTGTTCGGTCTGGGTGCGCTCGTCGCCGCGGGATGTGCCGTGCACGGGGCGATCGGCACCCGTATCCGGGGGCATCTGCGGGACATATCGGTCCTGAAGGCGATCGGCTTCACCCCCGGGCAGGTCGTCCGTGTCTTCCTGCTCCAGCATGTGGCGTACGCGCTGTTGGGGGCCGTGGCCGCGGCGGCGCTCACCCAGGTGCTGGGCGGCCGTATCCCGGGCCGCTTCGGGGACGCGGTCGGGGTGTGGCAGGGGCTGCCCGGGCACACCGTGGCACTGCTCACGGTGCCGGTGGGCGCGGTGCTGTTCATCGCCGCCACCACCGGGCTCGCGGCCTGGCGCGCCGGACGGGTGCCTCCGGTGCCGGTGCCACGGCCCGCGGCGCCGGTCGGCGGGCGCCTTACGGGCGTGGCCCGCGCGGCGCTCGGACTGCGGCTGCCGCCCGCGCTGGTGCTGGGCTGGCACCAGGCGTTCACGCGCCGTCCCCGGTCGCTGGCGGCGGTCGTCCGGCTGGCGCTGCCGCTGCTGCTGATCGTGGTGGCGATGAGCGCGTGGACCACCATCGACCGCTTCCACAGCAGGCCCGACGAGGTCGGCCTCGCCGCCGCCCTCACGGTCCGTCCCGACTCGGGACTCGGTGATGTTGCCGCCCGCTCCCTGCTGGAGGGCGATCCCCGGGTCGCCGCCGCCTACCCCGGCGTGGAGGTGGCGGCCCTCGTGCCGGGCCAGACGGCGACGATCGCCCTGCGCGGCCTCGGCACCCGGCAGGATCCCTACCCCTACGCCCTGGCCGAGGGCCGCCCCGCGCGGGGCTCCGACGAGGCGGTGGCCGGCCAGGGGCTGCTCGATCTGCTGGACGTGCGCGTCGGCGACTGGGTGCGGATGACGGTGGGCGACCAGCCGCAGATCCTGCACATCGTGGGCCGCAGCATCGAACCGGAGAACGCCGGGCGGGTCATCTCCACCTCGCTCGACACCCTTCGCGAGAACGACCCGGAACTGCACCCCACCCTCTATCAGCTCCGGCTCCGTCCCGGCGCCGACCCGCACGCGGTCGCCGACGCGCTGTCCCGGGCCGCCCACGGGCACCTGGACGTGCATCCGGTGGCGAACCCCGCGGACGGGCTGTCTCCGCTGCGCGGAGTCGTCGCCGGCCTGATCGCCGTTCTCGCGCTCATCGGGATCGTCGAGCTGCTGACCGCGATCGGCGGCACCGTCCGGGAGGGCGAGCGGGACCTGCTGGCGCTCAAGGCGATCGGCCTGTCCCCACGGCAGATCACCGGGATCACCGTCATGGCCACGGTCTGCACGGCCCTGGCCGCGGTCTGCGTCGGCACGGCGCTCGGCATTCCCCTCGCCCACTGGCTGATCAATGCCCAGGGCCGGTACAGCGGCATCGGTGCCGGTCTCGCCCAGATCCCGTCCCCGGTCCTTCTGATCCTGTTCGGCGCCGCCGCCGTGCTCGGCGCCGCCGCTCTCGCCGCCCTGCCCGCCTCCCGCGCGGCCCGCCGACGGCTCGCGGACACCTTGAGCGCGGTGGCCTGAGCGGGGAGCATGGTCACCCGGGAGTCCCGGGGAGCGGACGGCACCGTGCCGGCCGCTCCCCGGTCTCGGCGAGCGTCAACGGCCCCGCAGCTCCCGGTACTTGGCGACGAGGGTCTTGGTGGACTCGTCCAGCCCCGGGACCTCCGCGCCCTCGGTCAGCGCGGGCTCCACCCGCTTGGCGAGGACCTTGCCGAGTTCGACGCCCCACTGGTCGAAGGAGTCGATGTTCCAGATCGCACCCTGGACGAAGACCTTGTGCTCGTAGAGCGCGACGAGCTGCCCGAGCACCGACGGGGTGAGTTCCCTGGCGAGGATCGTAGTGGTGGGGCGGTTGCCCTTGAACGTCTTGTGCGGCACCAGCTCCTCCGGGACGCCCTCGGCACGCACCTCGTCCGGGGTCTTGCCGAAGCCCAGCGCCTGCGTCTGGGCGAAGAAGTTGGCCATCAGCAGGTCGTGCTGGGCGGCCAGGCCGGGCGCCAGCTCGGCGACGGGCTCGGCGAAGCCGATGAAGTCGGCCGGGACCAGCTTGGTGCCCTGGTGGAGGAGCTGGTAGTAGGCGTGCTGCCCGTTGGTGCCCGGCGTACCCCACACGACCGGCCCCGTCTGCCAGTCGACCTCCTTGCCGTCCCGGTCCACGGACTTGCCGTTGGACTCCATGTCCAGCTGCTGGAGGTAGGCGGTGAACCTGGACAGGTAGTGCGAGTACGGCAGCACCGCGTGCGACTGGGCATCGTGGAAGTTGTTGTACCAGATGCCCAGCAGGCCCAGCAGCAGTGGCACGTTGGCCTCGGCGGGTGCCGTGCGGAAGTGCTCGTCGACGGTGCGGAAGCCGTCGAGCATCTCACGGAAGCGGTCCGGCCCGATGGCGATCATCAGGGAGAGGCCGATCGCCGAGTCGTAGGAGTAACGGCCGCCGACCCAGTCCCAGAACTCGAACATATTGGCCGTGTCGATGCCGAACTCCTCGACCTTCGGCGCATTCGTCGACAGGGCCACGAAGTGCCGGGCCACGGCTTCCTGACCGGCCTTCAGCTCCCCCAGCAGCCAGGCGCGCGCCGAGGTCGCGTTGGTGATCGTCTCGATGGTGGTGAACGTCTTCGAGGCGATGATGAACAGCGTCTCCGACGCGTCCAGGTCCCGGACCGCCTCGTGCAGGTCGGCGCCGTCCACGTTGGACACGAAGCGGACCGTCAGACCGCGGTCGGTGTAGGCGCGCAGGGCCTCGTACGCCATCGCCGGGCCCAGGTCGGAGCCGCCGATACCGATGTTGACGACGTTCTTGATGCGCTTGCCGGTGTGGCCGGTCCACTCGCCCGAGCGGACGCGGTCGGCGAAGGCGCTCATCTTGTCCAGCACCGCGTGGACCTTGGGGACGACGTTCTCCCCGTCGACCTCGATGACGGCGTCGCCCGGGGCGCGCAGCGCGGTGTGCAGGACCGCACGGCCCTCCGTGGTGTTGATCTTCTCACCGCGGAACATGGCGTCCCGGAGGCCGAACACGTCCCGGGCGGCGGCCAGCTCGCGCAGCAGCCGCAGCGTCTCGTCGGTGACCAACTGCTTGGAGTAGTCGACGTACAGATCGCCGACCTCGAGGGTGTACCCGCTGCCGCGCCCGGGGTCAGCCGCGAACAGGTCGCGCAGCCGCACCTCGCCGAGTTCCTCGCGGTGCTTGGCCAGAGCGGTCCACTCGGGCATCTGATTGAGCCGGGTACGGCTGTCTGCGTTCATCTCGGACTTCAGCCTTCTTCCTTGCCAGTGCTGCGTACCTCACCCCGCTGCCGGTCCCAACCTAATTGATCAGGGTGCGCGGTGACCCGGTGTCGCGCCGTCGTCCGGCACAACAACAGGTACGTCGCGATGGCGCAGGGGTATCAGCGCCGTGACGGACAGGACGAAGAAGGCGGCAGCGAGCAGGACCGGTGTGTTCGGGCCCCAGGCGGTGGCGACGGCGCCGCCCAGCAGGGCACCCAGCGGGGCTCCGGCCACGGCCAGTGTGCGGAAGGCGGAACCGACCCGGCCCAGCAGTGCGGCGGGGGTGCGCTGCTGCATCAGCGTCGTCGTGTTGACGTTCCACACCATCCCCATGAGCCCGAAGACACCGAGGGCGGCCACCAGCACAGGCAGACTGCGCACGGAACCCATGACGATCAGGGAACCGGTCTGCACCGTCCCTGCGGCCAGGACCGCTCCCGGACGGCCGAGACGGGCCACGAGCGGGCCGTTCACCGCCGCACCGGCCAGGCTGCCGACGGCGTACGCCGTGCCCGCCGCCGCGTACCCCCCGGGACCGGCGTCCAGCCAGCCGGTCACCACGATCACCAGGGTGGCGACCAGCGCGCCCACCCCGACGTTGCACAGGGCCGTGGCGGCGCACAGCCCGCGCAGGGCCCGGTCGCGCCCCAGCGTGCGCAGGCCGTCGGCGATCTCCCGGCGCAGGGTGCCGCCCGACGCTCTCGGCTCCCGCTCGCGCCGGGTGACCCGCAGGGAGGCGACCAGCAGGGCCGCCGCCAGGAAGGTGCCCGCGTCCGTGACGAAGGGGACGGCGGCCCCCGCCGCGAGGAGCAGCGGTACGGCGGGGCCGGCCAGCAGGCCGCCCGCGATCCGCTGGCCGGTCATGAGCCGGGTGTTGGCGCTGCCGAGTGCCTCGCGGTCCACCAGGCCGGGCAGCAGCGCCGTCGCGGCGTTGTCGAAGAGGGTCTCGAGGGCGGTCAGCGCGAAGGCCAGCGCGAGGAGCAGGGCGATCGAGGCGTGCCCCGTCATCACGGCCAAGGCGAAGCACCCGACCAGCACCCCGCGCACCGCGTCCACCGTCCACATCGCGCGCCGTTGGTCGACGCGGTCCGCGACGGCCCCGCCGAGCAGCCCGAAGACGATCCAGGGCAGATAGCCGCAGGCGGTGACCGAGGCGATGAGCAGCGGCCGGTCCGTCAGCCTGACGGCGAGCAGCGGCAGCGCGGCCCCGCGCAGGGCGTCACCGAAGCTGGAGAGCACGGCGGCACTCCACAGCCGCCCGAACCCTCCGCGCCAGGCGGGCGCACGCGCGCCCGTCACCTCCACCGTCGTCACGTCTCCCCCTCACGATTCGCTGATGCACAAACCGTAGAGGGCACCACTGACAGTCGCGGTGGAGGCGGTCCGCCGCCGGTCGGGGGAAAACGGCTCCGGCCGGGCACCGCACGGTGTCCGGCCGGACTGAACTTCTAGATCTCGCCCCGCAGTTTGGCGAGCGCCTCGGCGAGGATCGCCTCGCCGTCCGCGTCGCTGCGCCGCTCCCGCACATAGGCGAGGTGCGTCTTGTAGGGCTCGGTACGCGGCGGGTCCGGCGGGTTGTCCCGGTCCTGTCCCGCCGGAAAGCCGCAGCGCGGGCAGTCCCAGGTGTCGGGAACCTGCGCGTCGCTGGCGAAGCTCGGCTGGGTCTCGTGCCCGTTGGAGCACCAGAAGGAGACGCGCAGACGCGGCGCGGACTCGCCGCGCTCGGCCTCGCCCATCGGCCCCGCCCCGACCCGGCTTCCTCGGATCGCGTTGCCACTTGCCACGGTCGTAACTCCCTGCGTGATGGTGCCGCGAAGCGAGTCGGCGTTTCGCTTCGCCGCGAGCGCCTCAGTCTACGTAAGGCCCAACGCGCGTCCAGTGATGGGAGTTACCCCCGCCCCCAGACGCAAGCCCCATGATAGGCCGCGTCCGAAGACCCGTACCGGACATGGGGCGTTACGTGCTTTATGTGCGGTCCGCCGAAGGCGACCGGCGCTAGCTCTTGACCTTCATCAGGATGCCGAGCACCACGATGCACGCCAGCCAGAGGAGACCGATCACGATGGTGATCCGGTCGAGGTTGCGCTCGGCGACCGACGAGCCGCCGACGGAGGACTGCATGCCGCCGCCGAACATATCGGAGAGGCCGCCGCCCTTCCCCTTGTGCATCAGCACCAGCAGCATCAGCAGCAGGCTGAAGATGATCAGGGCGATCGAGAACCCCAAAACCACGGCTGGACCAACTTCCTCGGAATCGGATGGACGACGGGGGCACGGTGGAAGACCACCATGCCCCCGCAAGGGTACGACGGATCGCCCCTAGGACACACTCACGGCCGCCTGGTTCGCCTCCGTGGTGCCGATCACTGGTCGCGGAAGCGGACGATCTTGACGAACTCGTCGGCGTCCAGCGAGGCGCCCCCGATCAGGGCACCGTCGATGTCCGGCTTTGCCATGATTTCCGCCACATTGCTCGACTTCACGGAGCCGCCGTACTGGATGCGGACCTTCTCGGCGACGTCCTGCGAGTACAGCTCGGCGATCTTGCCGCGGATCGCCGCGCAGACCTCCTGGGCGTCGTCGGCGCCGCAGACCTTGCCGGTGCCGATGGCCCAGACGGGCTCGTAAGCGATCACGATGGACTCGGCCTGCTCGGCCGGGAGGTCCTTGAGCCCGCCCTCGACCTGCGTGAGCGTGTGCCCGACGTGGTTGCCGGCCTCGCGGACCTCCAGCTCCTCACCGACGCACAGGATCGGGATCAGGCCGTGCCTGAAGGCGGCCTTGGCCTTGGCGTTCACCAGCTCGTCGGTCTCACAGTGGTACTGCCGGCGCTCGGAGTGGCCGATCACCACGTAGGTGCACTTCAGCTTGGCCAGCATCGAGCCCGAGATCTCGCCGGTGTAGGCGCCGGAGTCATGGGCCGAGACGTCCTGGGCCCCGTACTTGATCTTCAGCTTGTCGCCGTCGACCAGTGTCTGCACGGAGCGCAGGTCGGTGAAGGGCGGCAGGACGGCGACCTCGACGGCCTCGTAGTCCTTGTCGGCCAGGGCGAAGGCGAGCTTCTGGACGTGGGCGATGGCCTCGAGGTGGTTGAGGTTCATCTTCCAGTTGCCCGCCATCAGCGGCGTGCGGGTGCTCATCGAGGTTCAGTCCTCCAGTGCGGCGAGGCCGGGGAGCGTCTTGCCCTCGAGGTATTCGAGGGAGGCGCCACCGCCGGTCGAGATGTGGCCGAATGCCGACTCGTCGAAACCCAGGGTGCGGACGGCGGCGGCGGAGTCGCCGCCACCGACCACGGTGAAGCCCGGGCAGTCGACGAGGGCCTGGGCGACCGCCTTGGTGCCCTCGGCGTAGTCGGGGTGCTCGAAGACGCCCATGGGGCCGTTCCAGAAGACGGTGGCGGCGTCGGCGAGCTTCGAGGCGTACAGCTTGCGGGTCTCCGGACCGATGTCCAGGCCCTCCTGGTCGGCGGGGATCGCGTCCGCGGCGACGACGGTGGGGTTGGCCGGGGCCTTGGTCTTCAGGTCCGGGAACTCCGGCGACACCAGCACGTCGACCGGGAGGAGCAGCTCCACGCCGGTCTTCTCGGCCCGCTCGATGTACTCGGTGACGGCCGGGACCTGGTCTTCCTGAAGCAGGGAGATGCCGACCTCGTAGCCCTTGGCCTTGAGGAAGGTGTAGGCCATTCCGCCGCCGATGAGCAGGCGGTCGGCCTTGCCGAGCAGCTGGTCGATCACGGCCAGCTTGTCGGAGACCTTGGCGCCGCCCAGCGCGACGACGTACGGGCGCCGCACTTCCTCGGTGAGCTTCTTCAGGACCGCGACCTCGGTGGCGATGAGGTAGCCGGCGTAGTGCGGCAGGCGGGCCGGGAGGTCGTAGACGGAGGCGTGCTTGCGGTGCACCGCGCCGAAGCCGTCACCGACGTACACGTCGGCGAGGGCGGCGAGCCGGTCGGCGAACTCACCGCGCTCGGCGTCGTCCTTCGAGGTCTCGCCGGGGTTGAAGCGCAGGTTCTCTACGACCGCGACCTGGCCCGGCTGGAGGCCGTTCACCGCGTCGTGGGCGGCGGGGCCGACGGTGTCCTGGGCGAACGCCACGGGCGCATCGAGCAGTTCACCGAGGCGCTCGGCGGCGGGGAGCAGGGAGAACGCCGGGTCCGGGGCGCCCTTGGGGCGGCCCAGGTGCGAGGCCACGACCACCTTGGCGCCCGCCTCGGCGAGGGCCCTGACGGTGGGCAGGACGGCGCGGATACGGCCGTCGTCGGTGATGAGGCCGTCGGCCAGCGGGACGTTCAGGTCGGCGCGGACGAAGACCCGCTTGCCGTCCACGCCTTCGGCGAGAAGTTCGTCGATCGTCTTCATTGGGGGACTCCTGGGGAAGGGCTCTTGATCGTACGAGGGCCGGTCGAGCTGCACACGAGGGGCCCCGTCGTACGCGGGACCGCTCGCTGCACGTGAGTCAGGGCCCGGGCAGCGCGACGGTGCGCTGCCCGAGCCCTGTTCTCACACCGAGGTGCCTGTTTCGACGATCAGAGCTGGTTGCCGATGAAGACGGTGAGGTCGACGAGACGGTTTGAGTAGCCCCACTCGTTGTCGTACCAGCCGATGACCTTCACGTTCTTGCCCTCCTGGACCATGGTCAGGGAGGAGTCGAAGGTGCAGGACGCCGGGGCGTTGACGATGTCGGAGGAGACGATCGGGTCCTCCGTGTAGTCGAGCAGACCCTTCAGCTCGCCCTCGGCGGCCTTCTGGAAGGCGGCGTTGACCTCTTCCTTGGTGACCTCGCGGCCGAGCTCGACGACCAGGTCGGTGACCGAGCCGGTCGGGACCGGGACGCGCATGGCGATGCCGTCCAGCTTGCCCTTGAGCTGCGGCAGGACCAGAGCGGTGGCCTTGGCGGCACCGGTGGTGGTCGGGATGATGTTCTCCGCGGCGGCGCGGGCGCGGCGCAGGTCCTTGTGCGGGAAGTCCAGGATGCGCTGGTCGTTCGTGTACGCGTGGACCGTGGTCATCAGACCCTTGACGATGCCGAAGTTCTCGTCGAGGACCTTCGCCATCGGCGCCACGCAGTTGGTGGTGCAGGAGGCGTTGGAGATGACGTGGTGGTTCGCCGGGTCGTACTGGTCCTGGTTGACGCCCATCACGATGGTGACGTCTTCGTTCTTGGCCGGAGCCGAGATGATGACCTTCTTCGCGCCACCGGCGATGTGCTTCTCGGCGTCTTCCTTCTTGGTGAAGATGCCGGTCGACTCGATGACGATGTCGACGCCCAGCTCACCCCAGGGGATGTCGGCCGGGTTGCGCTCGGACAGGACCTTGATCGTCCTTCCGCCGACGGTGATGGTGTCCTCGGTGTGGGACACCTCCTCCTTCAGGCGGCCGAGGATGGTGTCGTACTTCAGCAGGTGAGCGGTGGTCGCGGTGTCACCCAGGTCGTTGACAGCCACGATCTCGATGTCTGCACCCTGCTCCAGCAGCGCGCGGAAGTAGTTACGACCGATGCGGCCGAAGCCGTTGATGCCTACGCGGATCGTCACGAACCGATCTCCTCGTTGGTACGCCGGCTGTAGACGCCGGCGAGCTCTATTGGGATGTCCCCGACCGCCTACGACCCTACCTCCCTGAGGCCCCCGGAGTGACATCGAGACGGCTCGTACGCGGCAGTGTGGTCCGTACCCGCCAGTAGGGGTACGGACCGCCCTGCCCCGAAGGCCCCGCCACTCCTTCCGGCGATACGGACCAACTGCCGTTGACTTCGGGGGGTCAGCCGCCGAGCGCGGCGAGTGCCTTGCCGATCAGCGCGGTCCGGTCCGCCGGCGAGGCCAGGTGTTCCAGACCGAAGCCGAGCAGCACGGTGCGGTCCGTGGTGACCGCTCCATAGGTACGGAACAGCGCACCGGTGCGCGCCCAGTCCTTGAGAACGGCCGGACTTCCCGCGGGCGGTCCCGGCACGCTCCAGGCGCCGAGGGAGGTCTCGAAGCCCTCGGTCTCGGCGGCCGTGCCGCCGACTACGAGCGAGGCGTCGTCGGCGAGGACGCCTCGGCCGCCACTGCTCGGGTCGGTGATGTAGCCGAGCGACACCTCGACCGTCTTCCCGGCGTACGCACCGAGGTCGAAGTCCGCCTGCTGCCAGCCGTGCGAGGCGCCCGTGAAGCTGTGCCATGCGCCGGTGGTGCCGGTCGTGGAACAGCCTCCCCCCGTCACGGTCAAGTAGTGCCTCAGCCAGGGGTGCTCGCCCACCAGGAATCCGGCCCCGCAGTCCTGCGGCGCGGCGTCGCTCGTGGCGCCCCCGGCCTCCGGCAGCGTGGTCCAGTCGTCGGCCCCGGCGGTGTGGATCTCGACGACGGCGTGGTCGTAGCCCGGTTCGGTGTCCCACAGCAGCCGGGTGCGCAGCACGGGCTTGTCGGCGGCGGTCACCTTGGTGAGGTCGAGGGTACGGGTCAGCCGCTTGTACGCGTCGTCGGTGTGGACGGCCGCCGCCATGTACGAGCCGGTGTAGGGCCCGTAGGGATTGACGGTGCCGGCGAACTGGCCCGCCCCGGCGCTCTTGAACTGGGGGTGGCCGGCGGCGGGCAGTTGGTCCGAGGTGACCCCGTAGGTGCCCGCGACGTCCAGCGGATTGCCGGGCGCGGCGCCCAGCGCCCCGGTGAAGCCGGCAAACGGCCCGGACCCGGTGAAGCCGGTGGCCCCCGGAGTCGATGTGCGCGAGTAGGCGCCCAGGTAGTACTGGCTGAAGTCGTCCGACAGGGTGCCGTCACCGAGGTCGACGGTGCCGCCGGCCTGCTCGCCCGCCTCGATCAGCCTGCCGCCCTCGTTGAGGAAGGCGCGCAGCTGGAGCTGGGTGGCGTTGCCCGGAGCGCCCGCGCCCGTGTAGTGCACGACCGTTGCGAAGTGGTCGAGCACGCCGAGCGCGTCGGGCGCGCCCTGGGTGGCGACGTCCCAGACGAGCGCTCTGCGGCCGCTCGCCTTCAGCGCGTCGACGTAGGTCCGCGCCTGGGTGGCCTTGGCGCCCTCCTCGGCGACCACGAGGACGTCCGCCCTCGGCCGCTCGGCCACGGTGTAGGTGAAGTGCTCGCTGGAGGTCCTTCTGCCGCTCCTCGTCTCGCCCGTGAACCACACCTCGACCCTGTCGCCGGGCTCGCCGTCGCGGACCTTGGCCCGGTACTCGTCGAAGTAGAGATTGTCCGAGCCGCCGTAGGTCTCGCCGCCCTTCCACGGCCTGAGCGCCTGGTCCTCGACACGTCCGCCGTTGACGCGGTACTTCAGCTCCTTGTCGCGCACGGCCTTGCGTACGACGACCGAGACCTCCTGGTCCGCGCCGCGCGAGTACGACGTCGAGAAGGGGTTCGGGGTGAAGTCCGGCGCGTCGAGGCCGACCGAGGAGGACGGCCGGTCGGGGTGGGAGGCGGTCTGAGCGACGGAGAGCGCGAAGGGGATGTTCTTCTCGAATTCCCGCTCGATCAGCTTCTCGTCGTCGGGGAAGTCGAAGACCGACCGGCAGTCGGCCGCGTTCCAGGCGTCGTCCGGGTCGCTGTCCGACGCGGTCTGGCAGGTCGACATCTCCGGGGTGAACATCGCCATGCCGTTGACGTTGGACGCATGGCCGTCCGCCTCGCCGTTGGTGGTGTACAGCTCCGAGGAGACCTGGGAGTGATAGCCGGGGATGGCCGGGTGGTCCGGGGTGCCGGCAAGTGCCTTGTAGAGGACGTCGTCCGGGGTCGGCGTGGCCACCTGCCAGCCGACTCCGTACAGGAGCAGTTCGGCCGCGGAGTGGTAGTTGACGGCGTAGGTGAACCCGATGCGCTTCTCGAGGGTGTCCAGTGCCCGGGTCTCGGGCTCTGACTCGGGGCTGGGTCCGCGGTAGGTCTGGCTGGTGGGGTTGGGGGACGAACCCTCGTCGTCGTAGCCCCATTTGTAGGCGAAGTTGCGGTTGAGGTCGACGCCGTCGCCGACGCCGATGGCGCCGTCGCCGTTGGCGTCCCGCAGGTTCTTGCGCCACAGACGCGTACTGGGGTCCTTGAAGGTGTAGTCGTAGCCGTCGGGGTTGGCCGAGAGCACGAACCACAGTTCCGTGGAGTCGACGATCTTCTTGATGCGCTTGTCGGTGGCGTAGTGGTCCAGGAAGTAGTGCATCAGCCGGCGGGTCGCCTCCGTGGTGATCCACTCACGCGCGTGCTGGTTGGACACATAGAGCACGGAGGGCTTGGAGCCGTCCTCGGACGTCCTCGCGTTCCTGGTCAGTTTGAGCGCGAGGATGTCCTGGCCCCGTACTGTCCTGCCGATGGAGACGGCCTTCGTCAGTCCGGGGTGGTCCCGAGCGGTCCCGACGATCTCCTCCCTCAGGCCGCCCTTGCCGCTGTACGGGCGGAACACGCCCTGGGAGGCGTCCTCGACCCGCTGCTCCGCCTTGGCGGACAGGGTGCGCTCGGTGAGGGGCACGCCCTGCTTTCTGAGCTGCGCGGCCTGTCGGCCGGTGAGATAGACCTCGACGGCGCGCCGGCCGTTCGCGGCGACCCGCTGTCCGAGTTCCCGGCCGTCCTGTCCGGCCCGGAGCAGCAGCGGGATCTGCTTCTGGGTGATGTCGGCGCGGTAGACCCCGACCTCGTCCGGGTCGGGGTCCGGGGAACTGCCGGTCTGCGCCTGGGCTATGGGTGCGAGGCCCGCTCCGCCGAGCAGGAGTGCGCCGACGGCGAGGATCGATCTCGCTCTGTGTCTCATGGACCCCCCTAGCAGTGGTTCGCCCCGGCGGCGAACGTCTGCCAGGCTCATGACAAATCTTGATCGAGTCAAGAGCGCTTCAAGGACAGACGAACGCCGGTGCCGACGGCCCAAGTGGGCGTCGGCACCGGCGTATCGGGGTACTGCTCGTCACCCCGCCATGTTGTCCGCCATCTCCTCCGTGAGGTTGGACTCCGTCCCCGGGATGCCCAGATCCGCGGCGCGCTTGTCGGCCATCGCCAGCAGCCGGCGGATGCGGCCCGCGACCGCGTCCTTGGTCAGCGGCGGGTCGGCGAGCGCGCCCAGCTCCTCCAGGGAGGCCTGCTTGTGCTCCATGCGCAGGCGTCCCGCGGCCGCGAGGTGCTCGGGAACCTCCTCGCCGAGGATCTCCAGGGCTCGGGCGACGCGCGCACCGGCGGCGACGGCGGCGCGGGCCGAGCGGCGCAGGTTGGCGTCGTCGAAGTTGGCGAGGCGGTTCGCCGTGGCCCGGACCTCGCGGCGCATCCGCCGCTCCTCCCAGGCCAGCACGGACTCATGGGCGCCGAGACGGGTCAGCAGCGCACCGATCGCGTCGCCGTCCCGGACGACGACGCGATCCACGCCGCGTACCTCCCGGGCCTTGGCGGCGATCGACAGGCGGCGGGCGGCGCCGACCAGGGCGAGCGCAGCCTCCGGGCCGGGGCAGGTCACTTCGAGGGACGACGAGCGGCCGGGCTCCGTCAGCGAGCCGTGTGCCAGGAACGCGCCGCGCCAGGCAGCCTCGGCGTCGCAGGTGGCACCCGAGACCACCTGCGGGGGCAGACCGCGGATCGGGCGGCCCCGGCCGTCCACGAGGCCCGTCTGCCGGGCCAGCTGATCACCGCCCGCCACCACACGCACCACATAGCGGGAGCCGCGGCGCAGACCGCCGGGCGCCATCACGATCAGTTCGGAGCTGTGGCCGAAGATCTCCAGGATGTCCCGCTTGAGACGCCGGGCCGCCATCGCCGTGTCCAGCTCCGCCTCGATCACGATGCGGCCGCTGACGAGGTGCAGCCCGCCCGCGAATCGCAGGATCGCCGAGACCTCCGCCTTCCTGCAGCAGGTCCGGGTGACGGGAAGCCGGGAGATCTCGTCTTTCACCGCTGCCGTCATCGCCATGGGCCGATCCTTCCATGCATCCGAAAAATACGGTCGTACGCGGCGGCCAACAGCTCCGGGTCGTGCCGCGGTGACCCGTCGGTACGGGCCACCGGCGCCAGCTCGACCGCGGCGCCGAACCGCTGGGCGGCCTCGGTCAACGAGGCGCGGTCGGGCACGGCGGCCTGGTCGGCCAGCACCACGTCCAGGGCGAGTTTAGGGGCGTGTCGTCCCAAAACCTCCAAATGACGCTGCGGGGAGAACCCTTCGGTCTCTCCCGGCTGCGGAGCGAGGTTGAGGGAGAGTACCCGGCGCGCCTTGGTCTCCGTCAGGGCGTCCAGCAGCTCGGGCACGAGCAGATGCGGGATCACGGAGGAGAACCAGGAGCCGGGCCCGATCACCACCCAGTCGGCGTCCAGAACGGCGGCGACGGCCTCCGGGACGGCGGGCGGGTCGGACGGCACGAGGTGCACCGACTGCACCTCGCCCGGGGTCAGCGCGACGGTCGCCTGTCCCCGTACGGTGCCGACCTCGTCCGGATGCTCCGGGTCGTGGCCCTTGACCAGCGCCTGGAGCTCCAGGGGGACGGCGGACATGGGCAGGACACGGCCGTGGGCGCCCAGGAGCCTGCCGACCAGGTCGAGCGCCTGGACGTGGTCGCCGAGCTGCTCCCACAGGGCCACGATCAGCAGATTGCCGACCGCGTGGTCGTGCAGGTCGCCCCGGGAGTGGAAGCGGTGCTGGATGACGCGGGCCCAGGTCTGGCCCCAGTCGTCGTCGCCGCACAGCGCGGCCAGCGCCTTGCGGAGGTCACCGGGCGGGAGCACGCCCAGCTCGTCGCGCAGCCGGCCGCTGGAACCGCCGTCGTCGGCCACGGTGACGACGGCGGTGAGGTCGCCGGTGATCCGGCGCAGAGCGGCGAGCGAGGCGGACAGGCCCATGCCTCCGCCGAGGGCGACCACCTTGGGCTGGGTACCGCGACGGCGCGCCCGCCCGCCGCGGCCGCCCTCGGGCACCACTCGACGCAGCCTGCTCAGCCGCAGAGAACGTCCGGTCACTCGCGCCCCATGTCCCGGTGCACGACCACGGTCTCCACTCCCTCGGCGGCCAGGCGGGCGGCGAGCTTCTCGGACATGGCGACGGAACGGTGCTTGCCGCCCGTGCAGCCGATGGCGATGGTCACATAGCGCTTGCCCTCGCGGCGGTACCCGGCCGCGATGAGCCTCAGCAGCTCGGCGTACCGGTCGAGGAACTCCTTGGCGCCGGGCTGGTTGAAGACGTAGGCGGCGACCTCCTCGTTGAGGCCGGTGTAGGGGCGCAGCTCCGGGACCCAGTGCGGGTTGGGCAGGAAGCGCATGTCCGCGACCAGGTCGGCGTCGACCGGCAGGCCGTACTTGAAGCCGAAGGACATGACGGTGGCCCGCAGCTCGGGCTTCTCCTCGCCGGCGAACTGGGCGTCCATCTTGGCGCGCAGTTCGTGCACGTTCAGGCTGGAGGTGTCGATCACGAGGTCGGCGTCACCGCGCAGCTCGCGCAGCAGCTCGCGCTCGGCTGCGATGCCGTCGACGATGCGGCCGTCGCCCTGAAGGGGATGCGGCCTGCGGACCGACTCGAAGCGGCGGACCAGGGCCTCGTCGGAGGACTCCAGGAATACGATGCGCCGGGTGACGTGCTTCGCCTCCAGGTCCGCCAGGGACTCGCGGAGGTTGTCGAAGAAACGCCGGCCCCGGACGTCCACGACGACCGCGATACGGGCGACGTTGCCCTGGGAACGGGCGCCCAGCTCCACCATGGTGGGGATCAGTGCGGGCGGCAGGTTGTCGACGACGAACCAGCCGAGGTCCTCCAGGCACTTGGCGGCCGTGGAACGGCCGGCGCCGGACATGCCGGAGATGATCACCAGCTCGGGGATGCCCGCGTCGGCGGCCCCGGCCGTGTCGATGCCCGTACTCACCTGTGCTCCGTTTTCCTGGACCGTCTGCTGCGGCGTCGGCTCCTCGCCCGTCTCGTCGTGGGCGGTCCCGCCCTGGGCCGAGTGTTCTTCTACTGCGCGCTGGTCGTGCTCGGTCATGTCTCCTGCCCCCGTCGCTCGT
Organism: Streptomyces sp. NPDC046931; assembly: GCF_040644655.1. Classification (NCBI taxonomy): domain Bacteria; kingdom Bacillati; phylum Actinomycetota; class Actinomycetes; order Kitasatosporales; family Streptomycetaceae; genus Streptomyces; species Streptomyces sp. NPDC046931. The sequence continues at coordinate 340,471 of NZ_JBEYWX010000003.1, read as the reverse complement.
CCGGGGCGCCCGCGGACACGGGCTCCCCGGGGAAACCCGGCATGGTCCCGGATTCTTCCTCTTCCATGATCTCTCCAGTCGCCGTGTTCACGGCGGGTGCGGCCGGAGCCGCCTGGGCGAGGGCCACGGCGATGGTCTCGGCCGTCTTGCGGCCGATGCCGGGAACCTCCTGAATCTGGTCGATTGTCGCGGACCGCAGCTTTTTCACCGAGCCGAAATGCTTCACGAGTGCCTGCTTACGGGCCTCGCCGAGCCCCGGCACCTCGTCCAAGGGGCTCGACCTGACACGTTTGGCCCGCTTGGTGCGCTGGTACGTGATCGCGAAGCGGTGGGCCTCGTCGCGGATGCGCTGGAGCAGGTAGAGGCCCTCGCTGGTGCGGGGCAGGACCACCGGGTCGTCCTGGCTCGGCAGCCACACCTCCTCCAGGCGCTTGGCGAGACCGCATACGGCGATGTCGTCGATGCCCAGCTCGTCCAGGGCCCGCCGGGCGGCGGCGACCTGCGGACGGCCGCCGTCGACCACCACGAGCTGCGGCGGGTAGGCGAACCGCTTGGGCCGCCCGTCCTCCTCGGTCAGGGAGACCTCCCCGTCCGCCCACTCCCCCGTCTTCTCCTTCTCCGCGAGGTAGCGCCGGAAGCGGCGGTTGATCACCTCGTGCATGGAGCGGACGTCGTCCTGGCCCTCGAAGCCCTTGATCTGGAAGCGGCGGTACTCGCCCTTGCGTTGCAGCCCGTCCTCGAAGACGACCATGGAGGCCACCACGTCCTCGCCCTGGAGGTGCGAGATGTCGTAGCACTCGATCCGGAGCGGGGCGCTGTCCAGGTCGAGGGCCTCGGCGATCTCCTCCAGGGCACGCGAGCGGGTGGTCAGGTCGGAGGCGCGCTTGGTCTTGTGCAGGGCGAGTGCCTGCTGGGCGTTGCGCTGCACGGTCTCCATGAGCGCCTTCTTGTCGCCGCGCTGGGGAATGCGCAGGGAGACGCCGGACCCGCGGCGGCCGGTCAGCCATTCCTGGACCGGCTCTATGGGATCGGGGAGCGCGGGGACGAGCACCTCCTTCGGCACGGAGTCGCCCGTCTCCTCGCCGTAGAGCTGCTGGAGGGCGTGCTCGACGAGGGCGCCGGTGGTGACGTCCTCCACCTTGTCGGTGACCCAGCCGCGCTGGCCGCGCACCCGCCCGCCGCGCACATGGAAGATCTGCACGGCCGCCTCCAGCTCGTCCTCGGCGACGGCGATCAGATCGGCGTCGGTCGCGTCGGTGAGCACGACCGCGTTCTTCTCCATGGCCCGCTTCAGGGCCTCGATGTCGTCGCGCAGACGGGCGGCCCGCTCGTACTCCATCTCCTCGGCCGCCTCCATCATCTGCCTCTCCAGACGGCGGAGGTACGCGCCCGTGCGGCCGGCCATGAAGTCGCAGAACTCCTCGGCCAGTTCGCGGTGGTCCTCGGGTGAGATCCGGGCGACGCAGGGCGCGGAGCACTTGCCGATGTAGCCGAGGAGGCAGGGGCGGCCGGTGCGGGCTGCGTTCTTGAAGACGCCCGCCGAGCAGGTGCGCACGGGGAACACGCGCAGCAGCAGGTCCACGGTGTCGCGGATCGCCCACGCGTGCGAGTACGGTCCGAAGTAGCGCACACCCTTGCGCTTCTGGCCGCGCATCACCTGTACGCGCGGGAACTCCTCGTTCATCGTCACCGCGAGGTAGGGGTAGCTCTTGTCGTCGCGGTACTTGACGTTGAACCGAGGGTCGAACTCCTTGATCCAGGTGTACTCCAGCTGAAGGGCCTCGACCTCGGTGGACACCACGGTCCACTCCACGGACGCGGCCGTGGTGACCATGGTGCGGGTGCGCGGGTGGAGGCCCGCCAGGTCCTGGAAGTAGTTCGCCAGGCGCTGGCGCAGGCTTTTCGCCTTTCCGACGTAGATCACCCGGCGGTGCTCGTCCCGGAACCTGTAGACCCCGGGAGAGTCCGGGATCTCGCCCGGCCTGGGTCGGTAGCTGGAGGGGTCGGCCATGTCTCACACCCTACTGGCGGGGGCCGACAGCGCGGCGCCCCTGTGGACAACCCTCGGCGGGATCCCGCCCCCCTCCCGCGGGGCCACCCGGCGCCCGGTCCCGGCCCGGCACCGAGGCGAGCGTACGGGTCCGGCGGGAGGGAGCCTCCCGAGGGCGTCCTGGAGGGCCTCCGGGCAGGGGGCGTCCCTGGGTGGTCCCGTGGGCCCCATGCCCGTGGAGCCGTTTCCGGCGGCCCGGGACAGCGGTCGGTAATCGCCCCGCAGCAGCGGGTACAGCCTTCGGCCACGGGCCACCGCTCGCCGGAACTCGGGTGTTGTCGCGGCTTGGTCAACACGCTTCAATGCGGGGAACCTTCGGGCCGCCGCCGGAGAGGTTCGCTTGTGAACGAACCTCACACGCCTCCGGATGGCCCGGTACGACCCTGCGCACCGTCTGACCAGCCGACGTGCACCTTCACAGAAAGGCCCCGGTATGCGGCACGGCACACAGCATGCGGACGTCGTTCCGGTCGTTCCGACGGAGTTGGAGGCCGCCCTGCACGGTGGCCCCTTCCATGTCGCGCTGCGCGCCGCGATCGCCGCCCGCGGGCTGCCGTTGCAGCGCGTGCAGCATCATCTGACGCGGTACGGGGTCAGGGTCGGGGTGACGAGCCTGAGCTACTGGCAGCAGGGTGCGCGCCGCCCGCAGCGCCCCGAGTCGCTGCGCGCCGTGCGGGCCCTCGAGGAGATCCTCCAGCTGCCCGACGAGTCGTTGATCCGGCTGCTCGCGGAAACCGGCGAGCGGACCGGTCCCGGCCGTCCCGCGGGGCGTTCGTACCGCTCCCTGGTCGAGGCGTCGGGCGTACTGGAGAGGCTCCTCTCCGATCTGGAGGCGCCGCTCGACAGCGGACTGCACACCATCGGCCATCAGGATCACGTCCGTATAGGAGCGCGGCGGGAGCTGCTGGCGCGCGAGTCCCACCACATAGTGCGCGCCCACAGGGACGGGGTGGACCGCTATCTCGCCGTCCACCACGGCGACCCGGGGTGCGCCCCCGAGCGGATCGCGGTGCACGCGCTGGAGAACTGCCGCACCGGCCGGGTGCGCTGGCATCGCGACACCGGCATCCTCGTCGCCGAACTGCTCTTCGACACCCGGCTGCACACCGGCGATACGTTTCTCTTCCGCTATGTCTTCGAGGACGGCACCGCCGGCGCCACCGGCGAATACGTCCGCGGGTTCGGCCTGGCGGGCGGCCAGTACGCCCTCCAGGTGCGCTTCGACGAGGAGGCGCTGCCGGTGCGCTGCCACCGGTTCACCCAGCACTCCCCCGCCGCACCCCGCAGCGGCCGCCAGGAGCTGCGGCTGAGCGGAAGCCATCGCTCCGTGCACCTGGTGGAGCCGAGGGTGCGATCGGGGATTGTGGGTATCGGATGGGACTGGGAGTGACCGGGCCCCGCTGAGCCGTCAGGCCGCCGGGCCCGCCACGATCCGGCCGTTCTTCACCTCGACGGGCAGCCCGGGCAGCGGCTCGGTGGCCGGGGCCTGCACCACCTTGCCCGTGGCGGCGTCGAACCGGCTTCCGTGACAGGGGCAGACCAGCGTCGTGCCCGAAAGCTTGTTGATGGCGCATCCCGCGTGCGTGCAGATGGTGCTGTACGCCTTCAGGGAGCCGTCTTCGGCGCGGCTCACGACGACGTTCGCATCCCGGTACAGCTTCGCGCCGCCCTCGGGGACCTCGCTCTCGGCTCCGAGCGCGACCGGGGCGGTGGGGGTGGCGGGCGTCGCGCCGGTGCCGCCACCGGGCCCGCAGGCCGCGAGTCCCAGACCGGCGACCGGGGTGAGCGCCGCCCCGCGCAGAACGGTACGACGAGTCGCGGAGGGACGCGCGGACATGAGATCTCCACTGGTCAAGGGCGGTGTATGCCGGGAAGGGGACATGCAGACGATACCGGTGGCGGCCATTCCGCCGGAGACCGGGGCGGGGAGCGCTCGGCGCCCGGAGCGCGCGCAAACGCTTGCGTAAGCGTTTACGTCGGGCGCGGAATGGGATACGTTCTCGGCCGTAGGGCCCGGGGAGGGGGAGGCGTTTGGCAACGATGGCCGATGTCGCACGGAGCGCGGGTGTGTCCGTGGCGACCGTCTCCCATGTACTGAACGACACCCGCCCGGTGCTGCCGCGCACCCGCCAGGCGGTACTGGACGCCATCGACGAGCTGGGCTACACGCCGAACACGCTCGCCCGCTCCCTGGTGACCTCGCGCACCCGGTCCATCGGGCTCGCGGTGTCGGCCATCAGCAACCCGTACTTCACGGAGATCCTCCAGGGTGTCGAGGCCCGAGCCCGCGAGCACGGCTACGGCCTGCTCATCGCCGATCCGCGCGACGACCCGGAGCACGAGCGCCATGTCGTCCGGCTGCTGCACGAGCGCCGCGTCGACGGCGTGGTCGTCGCGCCCTCTGCGGATCCGGGCGGACTCCTGGCCCTCCTCGCGCGCCACCGGGTCCCGACGGTGTTCCTCGACCGGCTGGTCTCTCCTCAGCCCGCGACACGTCACGCGCACCCCGCAGACGCCCCCGCTCCGGAGGCGCACGCCGGCGGCCCCTTCCGCTTCGACCAGGTCTGCGCCGAGAACGCCGAGCCCATGGCACGTCTGGTCACCCATCTCGCCGGACTCGGCCACCGGCGGATCGGCCTGGTCGCGGGTCTTCCCGGATTCAGCACCACGACGGAGCGGATCAGCGGCTACCGGCACGGTCTCGCGGCCGCCGGCCTGCCCCACGACGAGCGGCTGGTGGTGCACGGGGACTCAGCGGCGGAGGGTGCCCAGCGCGCCACCAGGGCCCTGCTGTCGCTCGCCGCACCGCCCACGGCCCTGGTCACCGCGAACAACGCGATGACCATCGGTGCGCTGCGGACCCTGGGCGATCACGGACTGTCCGTGCCGGGCGACCTTGGGCTCGTCTGCTTCGACGACTTCGCCTGGGCTGATCTGTTCTCGCCCCGGCTCACCGCCATCGCCCAGCCGAGCAGGGAGATCGGCGCCGAGGCCGTACGGCTGCTCCTGGAGCGCCTGGAGGCGCCGGACCGTCCCTCCCGCACCGTGCGGCTCCCCTGCACCTTCGTCCACCGCACCTCGTGCGGCTGCCCCGACACCCCCTCCGAGAAGGGAACTGTCTCGTGATCGTCGTCGCCGGTGAGGCCCTGATCGACCTGGTCCCGCGGAAGGCGGGCGCCCTGGCACCGTTGCTTCCGGCGCTCGGCGGCGGCCCCTACAACACCGCCGTGGCGCTCGGCCGGCTCGGCTCCCCGACGGCGTTCTGCTCCCGTGTGTCGTCCGACGCCTTCGGGGAGGCCCTGCTCGACGGGCTGCGCGCGGCGGGCGTGGACGTGTCGGCGGTGCAGCGCGGCCCCGAGCCGACCACCCTGGCCGTCGCCACGATCGACGACAGCGGCTCGGCCGGATACTCCTTCTATGTCGACGGCACCGCCGACCGGCTGTTCACGCCACCGGCACGTCTCCCCGAGGGCACGCGGGCCGTCTCGTTCGGCACCTGCTCCCTCGTTCTCGAGCCGGGGGCGAGCGCCTACGAGGAGTTGATGCGCGTCGCGGCGGCCCAGGGCGTGTTCACGGCCCTCGACCCGAACATCCGCGCGGGGCTGATCCCGGACCCCGACGCCTACCGTGCCCGCTTCAAGAGCTGGCTGCCGTCGGTGTCCCTGCTCAAGCTGTCCGCCGAGGACGCCCGGTGGCTGGGCGGCACCCCGCAGGAATGGCTGGCCTCGGGGCCCTCAGCCGTGGTGATCACCCACGGGGGCGACGGACTGACGGTCTTCACCCGCGACGGGGCGGAGCATTCCGTGGCAGGGGTACCGGTCGACGTCGTGGACACGATCGGTGCCGGCGACACGGTGAACGCGGCCCTGCTGCACGGCCTGGCCACCCGCGACGCCCTCTCCCCGGCGGCGGTGGCCGCTTTGAACGCCGACGGCTGGAGCGCGCTGCTGCGCTTCGCGGCCCGCGCCGCGGCGATCACCTGCTCCCGGGCCGGTGCGGAACCGCCGTACGCGTCCGAGCTGACGGCCCCGTAGCCCACGCCCCAGGAGGCCACAGTCCAGGCCGAGCGGCGGCAACGGGCCGCCGAGTCGCAGGGACAGGTGCGGCCGACCGTCCGCCGAGCGGGCGCCCCACGGGGATTCCGCGGAGCGCCCGGTTCGCGCGTGTGACTCAGGCCTTGCGCGCCCGCGTGGACTTCTTCGCGGGTGCCGCCTTCTTCGTGGCGCCGACCGACTTCTTGGCCGCCGTGTTGTTGAGGGCCTTCCCGGTCTTGGCCGCCGCGGTCTTCGTCGTCTTGGCCGTCGCCGTCGTCTTGGCCGTCGCCGTCTTCCTGGCCGTCGAGGCGGCCGCGACCGTCTTGCCTGCCGAGTTCCCGCGCGGCGCCCTGACCGAGGCCGCGTCGCTGATCCGCTCCGCGCCGAGGATCTCGCGCAGGAACTTGCCGGTGTGGCTGGCCGGCACCCCGGCGACCTCTTCGGGCGTGCCCTCGGCGACCACGAGACCACCGCCGGCGCCGCCCTCGGGGCCCATGTCGACGACCCAGTCGGCGGTCTTGATGACATCGAGGTTGTGCTCGATGACGATGACCGTGTTGCCCTTGTCGACCAGTCCGCCGAGCACCGTGAGCAGCTTGCTGATGTCCTCGAAGTGCAGACCGGTGGTCGGCTCGTCCAGGACGTAGACCGTGCGCCCGGTGGACCGCTTCTGCAGCTCGCTGGCGAGCTTCACACGCTGGGCCTCACCGCCGGACAGGGTGGTCGCCGACTGGCCGAGACGGACATAGCCGAGCCCCACGTCGTGCAGCGTCCTCAGATGGCGGGCGATCGCCGGAACGGCCTCGAAGAAGTGCAGGGCCTCCTCGATCGGCATGTTCAGGACCTCGGAGATGGACTTGCCCTTGTAGTGGACCTCCAGCGTCTCCCGGTTGTATCGGGCGCCGTGGCAGACCTCGCACGGGACGTAGACGTCCGGGAGGAAGTTCATCTCGATCTTGATGGTGCCGTCGCCCGCGCAGTTCTCGCAGCGGCCGCCCTTGACGTTGAAGGAGAAGCGGCCCGGCTGGTAGCCGCGGACCTTCGCCTCGGTGGTCTCGGCGAACAGCTTGCGGATGTGGTCGAAGACGCCGGTGTAGGTGGCCGGGTTCGACCGCGGGGTGCGGCCGATGGGCGACTGGTCGACGTGCACGACCTTGTCCACGAGGTCGTCGCCGTCCACGCGCGTGTGCCGCCCGGGGACGTTCCTCGCGCCGTTGAGCTCACGGGCGAGGTGCGTGTAGAGGATGTCGTTGACCAGGGTCGACTTCCCGGAGCCGGACACGCCGGTGACGGCCGTGAACACACCCAGCGGGAACGACACGTCGATGTCCTGGAGGTTGTTCTCACGTGCGCCGTGCACCGTGAGCTGCCGGGACGGGTCGTGCGGACGCCGGATGCCGGGCAGCGGGATCGACTTCCTGCCCGAGAGGTACTGTCCGGTCTGCGACTCCTCGTTGGCGAGCAGCTCCTTCAGGGAGCCGCTGTGCACGACCCTGCCGCCGTGCTCGCCCGCGCCGGGGCCGATGTCGACGACCCAGTCGGCCACCTTGATGGTGTCCTCGTCGTGCTCGACGACGATGAGCGTGTTGCCCATGTCGCGGAGGCGGACCAGGGTCTCGATCAGCCGGTGGTTGTCCCGCTGGTGCAGGCCGATGGACGGCTCGTCGAGGACGTACAGGACACCGACGAGCCCGGAGCCGATCTGGGTGGCCAGGCGGATGCGCTGGGCCTCGCCGCCGGAGAGGGTGCCGGCCGCCCGGTTCAGCGACAGGTAGTCCAGGCCGACGTCGACCAGGAACCGCAGCCGCTCGTTGACCTCCTTCAGCACCCGCTCGGCGATCTTCTTGTCGCGGGCGTCGAGCTTCAGCTCGCCCAGGAAGTCCGCGCAGTCGCTGATCGACATCGCGGAGATCTCGGCGATCGACTTGCCCATGATCGTGACCGCGAGGACGACCGGCTTCAGGCGCGTGCCCTGGCAGGTGGGGCAGGGCACCTCGCGCATATAGCCCTCGAAGCGCTCCCGGCTGGCGTCGCTCTCGGCCTCGCTGTGCCGCCGCTTGACGAAGGGGACGGCGCCTTCGAAGGGCGTGGTGTACACGCGCTCGCGCCCGTACCGGTTGCGGTAGCGGACCTCGATCTGGGTCTTGTGGCCGTGCAGCAGGGCCTTCCTGGCGCGCTGCGGCAGCCCCGCGAAGGGGATGTCGGTCCGGAAGCCGAGCGCGTCCGCGAGGGCGCCGATCAGGCGGCCGAAGTAGTCCTTGGTGTGTCCGTGGGACCAGGGGTGGATGGCGCCCTCGTCGAGGGTCTTCTCCTCGTCCGGGACGATCAGCTCGGGGTCGACCTCCATGCGCGTGCCGATACCGGTGCACTCGGGGCAGGCGCCGAAGGGCGAGTTGAAGGAGAAGGAGCGGGGCTCCAGCTCCTCGAAGGACAGGTCGTCGTACGGGCAGTAGAGGTGCTCCGAGTACATGCGCTCGCGCTCGGGGTCGTCCTCGGGGAGGTCGACGAAGTCGAGCACGACCATGCCGCCGGACAGACCGAGCGCGGTCTCGACGGAGTCGGTGAGGCGGCGCTTGGCGGATTCCTTCACCGTGAGGCGGTCGACGACCACCTCGACGGTGTGCTTCTCCTGCTTCTTCAGGGTCGGCGGGTGGGAGAGCTGGATCGTCTCGCCGTCCACGCGCGCGCGGCTGTAGCCCTTGGTCTGGAGGTCGGCGAAGAGGTCGACGAACTCTCCCTTCCGCTCACGCACCAGCGGCGACAGCACCTGGAAGCGGCTGCCCTCCGGAAGCTCCAGGACCCTGTCCACGATGGCCTGCGGCGACTGACGGGAGATCGGGCGGCCGCACTGGGGGCAGTGCGGCTTGCCGATGCGCGCGAAGAGCAGACGGAGGTAGTCGTAGACCTCGGTGATGGTGCCGACCGTCGAGCGCGGGTTGCGCGAGGTCGACTTCTGGTCGATGGAGACGGCCGGCGAGAGGCCCTCGATGAAGTCGACGTCCGGCTTGTCCATCTGGCCGAGGAACTGCCGGGCGTACGAGGACAGCGACTCCACGTAACGCCGCTGGCCCTCGGCGAAGATCGTGTCGAAGGCCAGGGAGGACTTGCCCGACCCCGACAGGCCCGTGAAGACGATGAGCGAGTCGCGCGGCAGATCGAGCGAGACATTCTTCAGGTTGTGCTCGCGCGCGCCACGGACGATGAGACGGTCGGCCACGCCGGTCCGCACCTTTCTTGAGAGAAGCGACAGGGGCGGGGCCCCCGTGATTTCTCAGACTAGGGGGAGCCACTGACAACGCCGGTCGGTTTCCAGGGTTCACAACAATCCCCGCCCATCCAGCATGCCCGACGCCGCACTCGACCATATAGCACGCGCATTCGATTTGCGGCCGTGGTCCGCATGCTTCACCCGAAGGAGTGGCCCGGCTAGGGTCGGGCCCATGATGGATCACGCGCACGACCTGGCATCTGTACGCGACGCGACCGAACGACTCCTCATCGCAGTCGCCAAGCTGGACGACGCGGCAGTGGCCAAGCCGTCACGCCTGCCCGGCTGGACCCGGGGCCACGTCCTCGCCCACCTCTCCCGTAACGCCGACGCGCTCGTGAACGTGCTGGAGGGGCGTCCGATGTACGTCTCGGCCGAGGCACGGGACGCCGATATCGAGCGGGACGCCTCGCGCCCCCTGGACGCCCAGCTCGCCGACCTGCGCGAGAGCGCGGCCCGGTTCCAGCAGGCCGGGGCCGCGCCCGCGGACTGGTCACGCACGGTGGAGCTGCGCAACGGCGTCACCGACGCGGCCGCCCGGGTGCCGTTCCGACGCTGGATCGAGGTCGAACTGCACCATGTCGACCTCGGGATCGGGTACGAGCTGGAGGACCTGCCGCTCGAGTTCGCCGAGCGGGAGATCGACTTCCTCACACAGCGGTTCACCGGGCAGACGGGGGTGCCGCCCACCCGCGTCACGGACGGCACGCGCGCGTGGAGCACCGGCCGGGACGCCGCCGAGCCCGAGGTCACGGTCCGGGGGCCCGCGCCCGTGCTGCTCGGCTGGCTGGCGGGCCGCGGCGACGGTTCCGCACTGGACGTCGAGGGCGGGTCGCTGCCGAAGCTCCCGCCGCTGTAGGCCAAGCCCCCTTCGGCCCGCCGCTATAGGCTGCCGCCATGACGTACAGCGGACAGGTGACGGTCGGCGGCCCGGCGGATGTGCACGAGCTGAAGGACCTGATGATCACCAAGATCGCGGTCGGCCCGATGGACAACAACGCGTATCTCCTGCGCTGCCGGGCCACCGACGAGCAGCTGCTGATCGACGCGGCCAACGACGCGAGGACGCTCCTCTGCATGATCGGTGACGACGGCATCGCCTCCGTCGTCACCACGCACCGGCACGGGGACCACTGGCAGGCGCTCGCCGAGGTTGTGGCGGCCACGGGCGCGCGGACGTACGCGGGCCGGGAGGACGCCGACGGCATCCCCGTGCCGACGGACGTGGCGGTCGACGACGGCGACACGGTCCGGGTGGGCCGCGTGGAGCTCACCGCCCGCCATCTGGTGGGCCACACGCCGGGCTCGATCGCCCTCGTCTACGACGACCCGCACGGGCACCCGCACGTGTTCACCGGGGACTGTCTCTTTCCGGGCGGCGTGGGCAACACCCACAAGGACCCGAAAGCCTTCGCCAGCCTGATCCACGACGTGGAGACGAAGATCTTCGACGTGCTTCCCGACGAGACCTGGGTCTACCCCGGGCACGGCAACGACACCACGCTGGGCAACGAGCGTCCGCATCTGGCGGAGTGGCACGCACGGGGCTGGTGAGCGGAGGCAGGTGAGCGGAGGCAGGTGAGGCGACGCCGACCGGCGCCGCCCCCGTGGCCCGCCGCCCGGTCTGAGGGCCGGGCGCACGCGCCCCGTGTGAACCGTTCGCTCACACCGGTCTCCTGCGCGCGCTCCCGGCGCACGCGCCGACGCAGTCAACTGGAAGCAGCCCCGCTCAGGATGACGGCTCCTGCGCGGTACGGGCCGCCGGTCCCTTGTTTCCCGCCCTCGGCCGGCGGCCCCGGCGCGCTCACCGGCGCAGCGTTCCTCGCCGTGCCGTGAGATCTCGGCGAGGGAGAAGTCGAGCGTTTGTGCGCGTGGACCGTGCCACGGCCGAGGAGCAGGCTCGCGCACTGCTGGAGCGCCTCGGGCTCGCAGCCAAGGCGGGCGAGTATCCGGACCGCCTGAACGGTGGCCGGCAGCAAAGCGTCGCGATCGTGCGCGCGTTGGCCGTACGCCCCCGGCTGCTGCTCCTGGACGAGATCACCGCCGCCCTCGATCCGGAGCTCGTGGGTGAGGTCCTCACTGTCGTCCGGGACCTGCAAGGACGCGGGCATGACCATGGTGCTGGCCACCCATGAGATGGGCTTCGCCCGCGAGGTCTCGGACCAGGTCTGCTTCCTCGACGGCGGTGTGGTCCTGGAACGCGGCACGGCCGAGCAGGTCTTCGACGACCCCCGGGAGGAACGCACACAGCACTTTCTGCGCCGGATCGTGGAGGCGGGACGGCTCTGAGACGGGCACCCGACGGCTCCGGGGCCTCGCGTACGGTCTCGCCTGCTCTCAGGGCAGCAACGGGCTGCCCTCGGGTATCTCCGCCCATCGCCGCGGAGGTCCCGCGACGGCACGCTGGTCGGCCAGGCGTACCCCTCCCCTGTGTGAGGCGTACGCCAGTTCGCCGGCGTCCCACATCCCCGGCTTGTCCCACTGCCAGAAGCGGTACAGCCAGTGCAGTTCCGGCTCACCGCCCCAGACCAACCCGATCTCCTCGTGCGGCTCGCTGCGGCCGTCGCGCGAGAACTGGCCGAAGGTGCCCCCCTTGGGATTGAAGTAGAGCCCGTACGCGGTGGTGCCGAGGGACAGCGCGTCGAGCACCGCATGGGTGCTCACCGTGAATCCCATGGGCTGGAGGAGCACACAGCCACCCGGCACTCCGGTCACCCCCACGAACCGCCCGGCCTCCTCACCGTAGGGGTCGAAGCCGCCGGGTCCCGTGCCGTAGGGGCCCGGCTCCTTGTCGAGGTCCAGTACGGCCGCGGCTGCCGGGTCGGCGCCCAAACGCCGTATCACCGTCTCCTCGTCCAGCCCGGCCACGAACGCGAACGAAGCCCCCTCGGTGTGGACGTCGTGGAAGACGGCGGCCCGGCGGTCGGCGTCCTCCTGCGCCGCGCGCTCCTCGGCGGTCAGCGGCACCGCGCCCGGCAGTCCCGCGAAGAGCGGGGCGAGCGCGGTCGTCAGGGCCAGTCTGCCGGGTGAGCGTCCGCCCAGTTGCGGACTCCAGGCGTCCGCGCCCGCGGCGAGCAGTAGTTCGACCGGCTCCCGTGCGCCGTGGCAGACCGCGTCCCACAGCGGGGTCCGGCCGTTGTCCGCCGGGATGTCCACGTCCTCGACATGGCGCAGCAGTTCCGCGACGACCTCGCCCGAGCCGTGCTGCGCGGCGAGATGCAGCGGGGTCTCGTCGCTCCAGGATTCGAGCGGTCCGCCCGGCTCGGCGCCATGTGCCAGCCGTGCTCTGATGAGGTCGATGTCCTTCCATCCGTCGTGGGTGATCCCCTCCCAGTCGCCGCGGTCGGGATCGGGTCGCGGCGGGTCGGACGGCACGTCGTGAAGCCGACCGGCGGGCCCGACGACGGTGGTGATGAACGGCGCCGGTCGCGTGGCGACGAGGAGAGTCCGCGGCGTCTCCTCCTCCGCCGCAGAGGCGTTCCGCTCCTCCTCGGGCGGCTCGTCCTCGTGCGCCGGCCAGATCCTCACGGCGTCGGCGGCAGCAGCCCGCAGCGCGGTCGCGTCGATCTCCGTGCGCGTCTCGGGCACCGCCATGTCGGGCCATTCCACGACCAGTTGCGTGGGACCCTCTGGCGGCAGCTGTGAGAGGTGGAGTTCGATGTCGTAGTGGAATCCACCGCCGCCGCCACCGCCAAGCTGGAGCGTCGGCCGGGGCCTTCCCTCCGCGGGCCCGGGCCAGGGCTGCCCGTCGAGGGTGGTCACCCGCCGCCCGTCGGCGAGCAGCACACCGAACCGCAGGGCTCCGGCACCGCCCCGACCGCCCCAGGGGACGGGATGCTCCAACCGGCCGTCATGGAAGGTCCGCAGGAAGATCCCCAGACGTAAGGTGACCGATCCTGGCCATACCTCCCCAGCCCGTGAGCATGATGCGCACGTCGGGGCCGGCGCCGGCCTCGGTGACCTGGGGCACACGCGCCGGCACGAACCAGTCGGCCGGCGGGAGCGACTCGTCCTCCGCCTGGTGATAGGGGCCCAGCCGATGCATCACGGACTGCGGCTCATCCGGCGCGTCCGGCACGATCAATCCGTCGAAGAAGTTCATGAGTTGATCGTGGCACCCGCCACTGACAACCGGACTTGGCGTCGTTGCTCAGGGGCGGTGACGGGGCGTCACGCCTCCGTCCGCTCCGCCCCCGCGAGCGTCGCGACCCGCTCCACCGCGAACGCGTATCCCTGCACACCGCACCCGGCGATGACCCCGTCGGCGCGCAGGGAGACGTACGAGTGGTGCCGGAACTGCTCGCGCTGGTGGATGTTGGAGATGTGGACCTCCACGACCGGCAGTCCGTCGCACGTGTTGAGGGCGTCCAGGATCGCGACGGAGGTGTGCGAGTAGGCGGCCGGGTTGATCACGATTCCCGCGTGGTTCAGCCGTGCCTCGTGGATCCACTCCACCAGTTCGCCCTCGTGGTTGGACTGCCGGAAGTCCACGGTGCCCCCGTAGGCGGCCGCCGTCTTCGCACACAGCGTCTCGACGTCCGCGAGTGTGTCGGAGCCGTAGATCTCCGGCTGGCGCTGCCCGAGGAGGTTGAGGTTGGGGCCGTTGAGGACCAAGATCGGGGCGCTGGCGAGGGTACGGGGCACGGTTCCTCCGGTCCGTTCGGATCTGCCGGCCCACACTCGGACCGCGGCTCGGCCCCCGGTTTATCACGTGCGGCGGCACCGTACGCCGGGGACGGCCCCGCCCGGCGCATGGTCCTGACGCACTGATCATCCCTGCGCCGCGGGCGTACGCCCTCTCCCGTCACCTCATGCACCGAGCCCCCATGCGCCCCCGTAACCGCCGATCACGGTGGGTAGTTGAGGCGGCATGCACGACGCACGCAATGTGAGGGCGCCGTCCCTGTTCCGGCTCGCCGCCGCCTCACTGGCGGGGACCGCCATCGAGTTCTACGACTTCTTCGTCTACGGGACCGCCGCCGCCCTGGTCCTGGGACCTCTGTTCTTTCCGACCTTCTCGCCGGTCGCGGGCACGCTCGCGGCCTTCGGCACCTTCGGGGTCGGCTTCATCGCCCGCCCGCTCGGCTCGGTGCTGTTCGGGCACATCGGTGACCGGCGCGGCAGACGGCCGGTCCTCATCGCCTCCCTGATGCTGACCGGAACGGCGACGGTGGCGGTCGGCTGTGTGCCTACGTACGAGACGATCGGCGTGGCCGCCCCCGTGCTCCTTCTGGTGCTGCGCTTTCTTCAGGGTCTCGGGCTCGGCGGAGAGTGGGGCGGTGCCGTGCTGCTGACCGTGGAACACGCGCCGCCCGGGCGGCGTGCCCTGTGGTCGAGCTTTCCGCAGGTGGGCCCTTCGCTGGGGTTCATGCTGGCCAACGGCATGATGCTGGGGCTGTCGGCGACGCTGTCGGACGCCCAGTTCGCGTCCTGGGGGTGGCGGATCCCCTTCTGGACGGCGGGGCTGCTCGCGGCAGCGGGTCTGTGGCTGCGCGGTTCGCTGACGGAGAGTCCGCTCTTCCTGGAGATCGACGACCACGCGCGGGTGCCGCTCGCCGAAATCGTACGCGTCCACTGGCGGCTGGTGCTGCTGACGGCCGGCGCGCTCGCGGTCGGGTACGCGGTCTTCTACTCCGTGACGACCTGGTCCCTGGCCTATGCGACGGAGCGGCTCGGTGTGAGCCGTCCGGTCATGCTGACGTGCGTCATGGCCACCGTCCTGGTGCAGGGAGCCCTGACCCCCCTCGCGGCCCTCCTGGGCGACCGCTACGGACGGCGGCCGCTGTGCCTCACGGGGTGCGCCGCCGTCGCCCTGTGGATGTTCCCGATGGTCGCGCTGCTGTCCACGGGAAAGCCTCTGCTGATGTTCCTGGGGTTCCTGGGAGCGATGCTCGCCTTCATCACGATGTTCGCCGTGACCGCCGCGTATCTGCCGGAACTGTACGAACCCCGGGTCCGGTGCACGGGCGCGGCCGTGGGCTACAACCTCGGCGGTGTGCTCGGCGGCGCCCTCACCCCGATCGTGGCCACCACGCTGGCCGGGCACGGGGGGCGGGTGCCGTGGGGTGTCGGCGCCTATCTGACGGCTGTGGCCCTGTTCAGCCTGGCATGCTTCGCGCTGCTGCCGGAGACCCGTCCCGTGTCCGTCCCGGTGGCGGAACCCGCGCCCGGTGAGAGGCCGGCGGGTACACCGGCGCTTCCGTGACGACCTGCCGCGGGCCTGGGGTGTCCGGCCGTCGTCTAAGGGGCCACTGCCAGCTCGAGATACGCCGCGAACAGTACGAGGTGCACTCCGCCCTGGAGCGGTGTGGCGCGGCCGGGGACCACGGTCAGCGAGCTCACCACCACGGTCAGCGCGAGCAGCACCATGTGGAGCGGGCCGAGGCCGAGGAGGAGCGGGCCGGGCAGCCACAGGGAGGCGAAGGCCACGGCGGGGATGGTCAGGCCGATGCTGGCCATCGCCGAGCCGAGGGCGAGGTTGAGGCTTGTCTGGACCCGGTCGCGGCGTGCCGACCGCAGGGCGGCGATGGTCTCGGGCAGTAGCACGAGCAGCGCGATCACCACCCCGACGACGGCCTGGGGCATGCCGGCCGCCGCCACGCCGGACTCGATGGTGGGCGAGACGCCCTTGGCGAGTCCGACGACACCGACGAGGGCCAGCGCGAGCAGGCCCAGGCTGAGGGCCGCGACTCGGGTGGGCGGCGCGTCGGCGTGGTCGTCCGCGCGGATCACCTCTCCCTGCCGGGTGATCGGGAGGAAGTAGTCGCGGTGGCGCACGGTCTGGGTGGTCACGAACAGCCCGTAGAGGATCAGCGAGGCGAGCGCGGCGAAGGTGAGCTGGGCCGTGGAGAACTCCGGGCCGGGCTTGCTCGTGGTGAACGTCGGCAGGACCAGGCTGAGAGTCGCCAGGGTCGCGACGGTGGCGAGCGCGGCGCCGGTTCCCTCGGGGTTGAAGACCGCGATCCTGTGACGGAGCGAGGCCACCAGGAGGCTCGCGCCGACGACGCCGTTGCAGGTGATCATCACGGCCGCGAAGACCGTGTCACGGGCCAGGGTCGCGCTCTTGCTGCCGCCGTCCGCCATGAGGGTGACGATGAGCGCGACCTCGATGACCGTGACCGCGACGGCGAGGACGAGTGACCCGAACGGCTCACCGACCCGGTGCGCGACCACCTCGGCGTGGTGGACCGCGGCCAGGACGGATCCGGCGAGGACCACCGTCACCAGGGCGACGACCCCGCCGGGCTGACTCCGCCCCCAGGTGAGGGCCAGGAGGACCACCGCGGCCACCGGGACGACGGCCGTCCACCGCGCCGCGAGTGACCGGAGCCCGACGACCATGCCAATGATCGTCGCAGACCGGCACGCGGGCCGCATTCCGGGTCAGGTCTGGACGCTGTCCTGCTGTGCCCTCTCGATCTCCTCCTGCTTTCTGGAGGCCATCAGACTGGTGATGGTGGTGATGACCAGCACCGTGCAGATCACGCCCAGGGAGACCGGTATCGAGATCTCGGGAACCTGCACACCGGACTCGTGGAGGGCGTGCAGCACCAGCTTGACCCCGATGAAGCCGAGGATGATCGACAGGCCGTAGGAGAGGTGGATCAGCCTCTTGAGCAGGCCACCGATGAGGAAGTAAAGCTGCCTCAGGCCCATCAGCGCGAACGCGTTGGCCGTGAAGACGATGTACGGATCCTGGGTCAGGCCGAAGATGGCGGGGATGGAGTCGAGGGCGAACAGCACGTCGGTGCTGCCGATCGCGAGCATCACGACCAGCATCGGTGTCATGACCCGCTTGCCGTTCCGCCGGATCCACAGCTTGGTGCCGTGGTACCGGTCGGCCACGCCGAAGCGGCGCTCGGCCGCCCTCAGCAGTTTGTTCTCCTCGTATTCCTCGTCCTCCTTTCCGGCCCTTGCTTCCTGGATCAGCTTCCAGGCGGTCCAGATCAGGAATGCGCCGAAGAGGTAGAAGACCCAGGAGAAGGACGAGAGGATGGCGGCGCCCGCGGCGATGAAGACGGCCCGCAGGACCAGGGCTATGAGCACGCCGACGAGGAGCACGCGCTGCTGGTACTGGGAGGGCACCGCGAACTTCGTCATGATCAGGACGAAGACGAAGAGATTGTCGACGCTCAGCGACTTCTCGGTGATGAAGCCCGCGAAGAACTCGCCGGCCGGCCGGCCGCCGCCGAAGACGAGCAGACCCAGGCCGAACATTCCGGCCAGGGCGATCCAGACGATCGTCCAGATGCCGGCTTCCTTGGTCGACACGTCGTGCGGCTTGCGGCCGATGAAGAAATCGACCGCGATGAGGGCGGCCAGGCCCGCGATGGTGAGGACCCACAGGGTCGGGGAAACATCCACTGCGCCTCCGGCAGTACGTCACGGCATATGTCAGCGTCGTCGCTACCGGAGGTCTCTTCCACCCGTGGCCTCCGGGGCGTTCGGGGCGCCGGATGCCGGTGGGCCGACGCCCCGGGATCTGGCCTGATCCGTACTGACGGGTGCGCCGTAGGGGGTACTCCCCTCCGTGGGAAAGACACTACCTCAATCACCAAGGAAAGGTAAAGAGATTGGTAAAGGAAAAGCCAAGTCGCCTGCTCAGGGCACCTTTACTCGTCCTTGGGAAGCAGGTCGGGGCAGGTCAGCGGTTCCAGGCGCGACGGGCCTGCGCCACTTGGCCGAGCACCTGCACGAGGACCTGGCTGCCCGGTGGCACGCGCGGTGGTTCGTACGTCCACGCATGGCCGACCCAAGGGTCCGCGAGGTGGTCGTCGGGAACAGGGGTGAGCCGCAGCAGTGAGCGCCAGAGGGGGTCGAGCAGCGGACCATAGGCGGCAGCGTCCTCCCGGTCGGCGACCATCATCAGATGCACGCCCACGGACGGCCCCTCGTCCGCGAGGTAGCGCAGCTGGGTCACGGCCCGGTCGTCGAAGCCGTGCGGGAAATCATGAACGATCAGCAGGTGCTCCGAGGTGTCGAGGTCCGGCGGCAGAGCGTCCGAGGCGCCGCCGCGCGCTGCCATCTGGAGCAGGTCGACTCGCCGGGTCAGCCGCGTCAGCATGTCGCCCACGCCCGCGGCGCCGACGGCGGGCGCGTCGGCGAGCACGCCGGAGTGCACCAGCGGGGCGAGCGCCGGGGCCCCCGAACCGGCCGGGTCGATCACATGCACCGCGAACACATCGGGCGGGTACACCGCCAGGAGCCGTGCCGCATGCGCCACCGCCGTCTCCATGGCCAGCCGACGCAGTTGATCGGAGTCCGCGAGCGGGTCGAGGGATCCGGAGCGGCCGCTGTCGATCCACAGCCCGCGTTCCAACGGCAGCCTGACCAGCATGGGGATGCGCAGGCTCTCGCTCTCCGGGAGGTGCAGATCCCCGAGGCGCACGGCCATGGGGATCTCCATCGGCACCCGGTAGCCGTGCCAGACCGGGTTGTCCCAGCGCGCGAACGCCGGGGGCAGCGCGGGCTCGACGACATCCGACTCCGCGATGAGCTGGGTGAGGTCACGGTCGAGCGAGGCTCTGGCCTGGCCGACGAGCTGGGCGTGCTTGGTCCGGGCCGCCTCGCGTGCGAGGTCGCCCTGCCGGCCGAGCCGGTTGCGCGGGTCGGCCAGGACCTTGTCCAGCTCTTGCGCCAGTCGTGAGTCGGCGAAGTCGACGGCGCTGCGGTACGCGGCGGCCGTGCGCGCCAGGTCCTCGAACATGCCCCACACCTGGTTGTAGAGCCGCTCCTCCATGGACCAGCCGGTTGCGTCGCCCGCGACGGGCTGGGCAGGCTGCCCCGGCGTCCCGGGCGCGGGCGGCGGCGGGGGCGCCGGCGGTGCCACGCTCTGCCGGCCGGGGTGGACGTAGTCGATCGGGCCGCCGGGACCGGGTTGCGGGGCCGGATCGGGCGAGCCGGTGACGTCGTACGGGGACTCCTGTCTCGGCACGCCCGGCGCCCCCTGGTGCGGCGGTACGGCGCCGGATGCCCCGTGAGGCGCCGCCGGGGCGGCCGGCTGCCGTGTGCGGTCACCGTCCGGGAGGCGCGGCGGGGGCGGCGCGACCAAGCGAGCCACGCCCTGGACCACCGCCTCGTTGATCCCTCCCGCGAGTTGCTCGGCCTCGGCCAGGCCCTGGTCCGCGAGGAGCGCGGCCAGCCCGCCCGCGTACCCCTGGCCGACCGCGCGGACCTTCCAGGCGCCCCCTCTGCGATAGAGCTCCAGCGCGATGACCGCGGACTCGGAGTCCAGGCCGCTCACGGTGTAGTGGGCGACCTCCGAGCCGTCGAGGCCGGTGACCGCGGCGACGGGGGCGGCAAGGCCGCCGAACCGCGCCGGACCGCCGGTCCCCGTGGGCAAGGCGAGCAGCACGCTCACCCGGTGCACGGTCTCCGGCAGCGCGTCCAGGTCGAAGGCCAGACGGTGGTCGGCCGCAGCCTGCCGGGAGACCTCGAGTCCGGGCAGCGTGGGTGCGCCCGGATGGGCCACCCACTCGATGCCGCGCACCCTGCCCTGTGCGTCTCCCAGCGTGGCCCCGGCCACCACCGGCATCCCGGCCGACACCCGGACCTCGAGGCGGGCCTGCGGAAGCGGATGGTTCTGCCCCCGGACCAGCTCGGCCGTCATCGCCTCGTCCCCCTGTGTCGCTTCTTGTTCCCGGCGTCCGGACGTCTACAGATGCGGCAGGATCGCCGGCATCAGGTCCTGGAAGGTGCGGCCGTTGGCCGGGGTGCCGAGGGCCGTCATGGTCCAGCCCGCACCCGCGCGGTGCACCTTCGCCATGATCTGCGCCGTGTACGCGCCCCCGCCGGCCAGCGTGTAACGGGCCAGCTCCTGGCCGTTGCTCTCGTCGACCAGGCGGCAGAACGCGTTCTGCACCTCCTGGAACGTCTGGCCCGTGAAGGAGTTCACCGTGAAGACGATCTGGTCGATGTGGACCGGAACGCGCTGAAGGTCGACGAGGATCGCCTCGTCGTCTCCACCCTGTCCGACTCCGCCGACGAGGTTGTCGCCCGTGTGCCGCACGGATCCGTCGTCGCTGACGAGGTGACGGAAGAAGACCACGTCCACGGGCTGCTTGTCCGCGAAGAGCACGGCGGACGCGTCCAGGTCGATCTCCCGGGTGCGCGAACCGAACAGCCCGCGCCGGGGGGCGGCCTGCCAGCCGAGCCCCATGCGCACCGCGGTCAGCGTGCCCCCGTCGTTCTTCTGCAGGCTGATGGCCTGCCCCTTGGTCATGTTGACGGTCACGCGCCGTTCCCCTCTCAAACCGTCCCCTGTGCCGCGGACTCCGCGGATGCCAAAACCCTACGCAGCGGCACTGACAGTGACGAACCCCGGGCCGCGCTTTGTGTCGGTCTTGCAACACAGCGCGTGTGTTCCGGGGTTCGTCCGGGTGGGGAACGTCAGGCCAGGCCCGCCTCCCTCATCTGGCGCAGTTCCTTCTTCATCTCGGAGACCTCGTCGCGCAGCCGCGCCGCGATCTCGAACTGGAGGTCCGCAGCCGCGGCCCGCATCCGCTCCGTCAGCTCCTCGATCTGCTCGGCAAGTTCGGCCGCCGGCCGGTCGGTCGGGACCGCCTCCTTGGCCTTGCCCTTGCCCTTGGCGGGCTTGGCCCCCTTCGCCGCCTGGCCGCCGAGCGAGGGCACGGGAGCCTTGGCGCCCTTGCCGTCCTTCGCCTTGCGGTAGCCGGTGCCGAGCAGCTGCTCCGTGTCCACGTCCTCTCGGGCGATCTGCGCCACGATGTCGTTGATCTTCTTGCGGAGCGGTTGCGGGTCGATGCCGTTCGCCTTGTTGTACGCGATCTGCTTCTCGCGGCGGCGGTTGGTCTCCTCGATGGCCTTCTCCATCGCCGGAGTGATCTTGTCCGCGTACATATGGACCTGGCCCGAGACATTGCGCGCGGCACGGCCGATGGTCTGGATGAGCGAGGTCCCCGAGCGCAGGAATCCCTCCTTGTCGGCGTCGAGAATCGCCACCAGGGAGACCTCGGGCAGGTCGAGGCCCTCCCGGAGGAGGTTGATGCCGACCAGGACGTCGTACTCACCGGACCGCAGCTCGCGCAGCAGCTCGACACGGCGCAGGGTGTCCACGTCGCTGTGCAGATAGCGCACCTGGATGCCGAGCTCCAGGAAGTAGTCGGTGAGATCCTCCGCCATCTTCTTGGTGAGCGTGGTGACCAGGACGCGCTCGTCCTTCTCGGTGCGCTTGCGGATCTCGTGCACCAGGTCGTCGATCTGTCCTTCCGTGGGCTTGACCACGACTTCGGGGTCGACGAGTCCGGTGGGGCGGATGATCTGCTCGACCTGCCCGTCGGACCGGGAGAGCTCGTACGGTCCCGGGGTCGCCGAGAGATAGACGGTCTGGCCGATGCGCCCTTGGAACTCCTCCCACTTCAGCGGGCGGTTGTCCAGGGCCGAGGGCAGGCGGAAGCCGTGCTCGACGAGGGTGCGCTTGCGAGAGGCGTCGCCCTCGTACATGGCACCGATCTGCGGAACGGTGACGTGTGACTCGTCGATGACGAGCAGGAAGTCCTCCGGGAAGTAGTCCAGCAGCGTGTTCGGCGGGGAACCGGGGTCACGCGCGTCGAAGTGCATCGAGTAGTTCTCCACGCCGGAGCAGGTGCCGATCTGGCGAAGCATCTCGATGTCGTACGTCGTGCGCATGCGCAGCCGCTGGGCCTCCAGGAGCTTGCCCTGCTTCTCCAGCTCGGTCAGGCGCTGCTCCAGCTCCTTCTCGATGCCGCTGATCGCCCGCTCCATGCGCTCGGGGCCCGCGATGTAGTGGGAGGCCGGGAAGACGTACAGCTGCTCGTCGTCGCTGATGACCTCACCGGTGAGCGGGTGGAGGGTCGAGAGGGCCTCGATCTCGTCGCCGAACATCTCGATGCGGACGGCCAGCTCCTCGTAGACCGGGAAGATCTCGATCGTGTCGCCGCGCACCCGGAAGGTGCCGCGCGCGAATGCCATGTCGTTGCGCGCGTACTGGATGTCGACGAAGCGGCGAAGCAACTGGTCACGGTCGATCTCGTCGCCGACCCGGAGGCTGACCATGCGGTCCACGTACTCCTGGGGAGTACCGAGGCCGTAGATGCAGGAGACAGAAGCGACCACGATGACGTCACGCCGGGTGAGCAGCGAGTTGGTGGCGGAGTGACGCAGGCGCTCCACCTCCTCGTTGATCGAGGAGTCCTTCTCGATGTACGTGTCCGACTGTGGGACGTAGGCCTCGGGCTGGTAGTAGTCGTAGTACGAGACGAAGTATTCGACCGCGTTGTTCGGCAGCAGCTCGCGGAACTCGTTGGCCAGCTGGGCGGCCAGCGTCTTGTTCGGCGCCATCACCAGGGTGGGCCGCTGGAGCTTCTCGATCATCCACGCGGTGGTCGCGGACTTACCGGTACCGGTGGCACCCAGCAGGACGACATCCTTCTCACCTGCGCTGATGCGCTTTTCCAGCTCGGCGATGGCCGTGGGCTGGTCGCCGTTGGGCTGGTAGGAGCTGACGACCTCGAAGGGCGCCACCGAGCGTTCGATCTGGGAAACGGGCCGCATGCTGTCCACCGTACGACCCCGCACTGACAACCGGGGTGGTCACCGGTTCTGCGGGGCCCGGAACCTCTGTGCGGCACCCCGGCGGGGGTGGACGGACGGATGCCGTCCGGTGTGGGCGACCCGGGGGTGGGCCGGCACACCGGGCTTGCGCTCCGCCGGAGCCCAGTCGGGCCTGCCCATGACCATCAGCGGGTCGAACATGACGACGACGCCGGCCAGGCACAGGAAGACGAGCGGGCCGATCATCATGGGGGCCAGCAGGGCGGCCGGTGTCTCACCGGCCGGTGTTCCCCCCATGCCGTGCAGATGGACGCTGAGGGCGGCCATGCCCGTGTAGTGCATGCCGGTGACGGCGAGTCCCATCACAAGGCTCGCTCCGACGCTCCACAGGAATCCGCGGATCTGTCCGGCGGCCCAGAGGGCGGCGGTCGCCGCGACGACCGCTATGACGACGGACGCGGCGACGGTGAGGGTGTCGTACTGCAGCACTCCGTTGAGGCGCATTCCCGCCATACCGAGGTAGTGCATCGAGGCGATCCCGAGACCGGTGAGGGTTCCGCCGGTGAAGAGCGCGACCCCGGTCGCGCCCCGGTAGCCCACGATGAAGACGCCGACGCCGACCATGACGATGGCGACGGCGAGGCTCGCGAACGTGGTCGCCTTGTCGTAGTGGATGGGGGTCTGCGTGACGGTGAACCCCATCATCGCGACGAAGTGCATGGTCCAGATGCCGGACCCCATCGCGGCCGCTCCCAGGGCGAGCCACCCGGCCCGCCAGGACTGGCTGACCAGCATCGATCTTGTGGTGCAGCGCAGACCGAGCGCGCCGCCGAGGCAGGCCATGAGGTACGCCACCACGGGAGTGACGAGTCCGTAACTGAAGCCGTCGACGGTGCCCTGCATGCGCGGCTGCCCTTCTCACCCTGATGACGTCCCTGAAAAGCGAAAATGCCCCCATCCCCAGGACCGCGACGACGGTCAGGGTTGTGGCAGAGAGTATGACTTCCACCGGATCGGTCGAACGATTTTCCGGCAAAGAATCACGACGCTGCCGCACTTGTGCGGCGCTTGTGAGCACTTTTGGGCAACCCCCGCCAATCTGTGCCCGCCTCCCTCCGTCACTTACTTGACTCGTTGCTGCCACTCTGGTGCTGTATGTGATCGCCTGACGCGAGGAGTACGTATGCACGCGCGCGTTGCAGCCGCCACGGCCATCGCGTTGTTCGGACTGGGCGTCGCCATGCTGCCGACGCCGCATGCCGGTGCCGCCGGTGACGACCAGCTGGTTGTCGTCGCCCATCGTGGCGCCTCCGGCTATGCGCCCGAGAACACCTTGGCGGCCATCGACAGGGCGGCCGCCATGGGCTTCGGCTGGGTCGAGAACGACGTGCAGCGCACCAAGGACGGCCGGCTCGTCGTGATCCACGACGCCACGCTGGAGCGGACGACCAACGTCAAGCTGCTCTTCCCGCACCGGGCGCCGTGGAGGGTGAGGGATTTCACCGCCAAGGAGATCGCGCGCCTGGACGCGGGAAGCTGGTACGGCCGTCGGTACGCGGGCGTGCGCGTACCGACCCTCCAGCAGTACATGGAGCGCGTGTCGCACAACCGTCAGAGCCTGGTCCTGGAGATCAAGAATCCCGAGCTGTACCCGGGCATCGAGGGCCAGACCCTGGCGCTGCTGGACAAGGAGGGCTGGCTCGACTCGGGCCACCTCAGGGACCGGCTGATCGTCCAGAGCTTCAGTGCGGCCAGCGTGCGGACCGTCCATGCGTTGCGGCCGGGGATCAGGACCGCGTACCTGGGCACCCCACGGGTGACGGAGCTGCGGGCGTACGCCCGGTTCGCCGACCAGATCAACGCGCTGTACACCAAGCTCTCACCCGGCTACGTCTCCGCGGTGCACGCGCTCAAGGGGCCGCACGACAAGCCGATGAAGGTCTTCGCCTGGACCGTCAACGGCGCGGACGAGGCCCGGCGGGTGGACTGCTTCGGTGTGGACGGCGTGATCACGAACGTTCCCGACGTGGTGCGCGCAGCGGTCACGGCCCGCTGACCCGGCGGCGTCCTCCCGGGCCGCGGCCGGCCGCCCGGCCCGCGACCGCGGAGGCGTTGTCGGTGCCGGGCCGTACGGTGGGCGCATGAACAGTGACGGGCAGGACGAGCAGCGCCTGGTGTGGACCGTGGTCGCCACGGACATCGGGCCCTTGCTGCTGGCCGCGACGCGCGACGGCCTGGTGAACGTGGTGTTCCACGCGTCGGAGGCCGTGCGCGACCAGGCCCTGGCGCGGCTGGGGCCCCGGCTCGGCATCGAGCCCGTCGAGGCCCGGGACTCTCCGCTGCTGGCCGAGGCGATACGCCAGCTGGCTGCCTACTTCGCGGGGAAGCTGCGCGACTTCGCTCTGCCGTTGGACTGGTCTCTGATCACCGGCTTCAACCGGCAGGTGCTGCGCGAGCTGGCCTCCGCCGTGCCGTACGGCGCCGTGGTGGGGTACGGCGACCTGGCCGGCCGGGTCGGCCAGCCGGGTGCGGCCCAGGCCGTGGGCGTGGCGATGGGCTCCAATCCGCTGCCGCTGGTCGTGCCGTGCCACCGCGTGATCGAGAGCGACGGAGGTATCGGGGGGTTCGGGGGCGGACTGGAGACCAAACGGAAACTGCTCGCTCTCGAAGGGGTGCTGCCGGAACCGCTCTTCTGACCCGCCCACGCGGGACGGGAGCCGGATCCGGGAGGCCGCCGCCCGCGGGGTGCCCGTGGGCAGCGGTGGGCGCTTCGCGTGGCGGCGCTACTCGTAGTGCCTTGCCTCGAAGACGTTCCCGTCCGGATCGCGGAAGTAGAAGCTGCGGCGGGCCGCACCGCGGGCGCCCGAGGAGCCGTAGGAGAAGTCCGAGACGGGGACGGCCCGCTCCTCCAGGCGGGCCCTGAGCGCCTCGAAGCCGTCCGCCGTCAGAGCCAGGCAGACGTGGTTGACGGGATTACCGGCGCTCTCTGCGGCCCCCGGAAGCATCCGCATGTCGTTGGCCAGGGAGAGCGGGGCGAGATCGAGGATGGTGTCCTCATTGAGCCGTACGGAGGGAAACGACACCTTGCCCGCGGTGAAATCCGTGATGCCGAGCGGTTCCAGGCCGACCGCTTCCGTGTAGAACACGGCAGCGGCGACCGGGTCCCGGACCCACAGGACGACATGGTCGAGACGTGGCGAGTTGTCCGTCATGCCCCCAGGCTGGTGTTCTCCCCCCACAGCTCGCAAGTGTTTGGCAGCGGGCGCCACCCGCCAGAGATGAGGGAAGACCGAGAGACAGGAGGCAGGCGTGCTCATGGTGTCCGAAGAGGTGCGGGAAGCCCTCGCCGCCCGCCGGCCGGTGGTGGCTCTGGAGTCGACGATCATCGCCCACGGGCTGCCCCGTCCGCGGAACCTCCAGGTCGCCCTGGAACTGGAGGACCTGGTACGGCAGGAAGGCGCCGTACCGGCGACGATCGCCGTCCTGGACGGCCGGGCCCATGTCGGGCTGGACAAGGAGCAGGTCGAGCGGATCGCGAACGAGGAGGGCATCCGCAAGCTGGGCCACCGCGACCTGCCGCTCGCGGTCGCGGCGGGTGAGAGCGGGGCGACGACGGTGTCCGCGACGGCCCTGCTGGCCTCCCTCGCCGGGGTGCGGGTGTTCGCCACGGGCGGCCTCGGTGGGGTGCACCGGCAATGGACGGCGACCCAGGACGAGTCCGCCGACCTGGCCCTGCTGGCCCGGACGAGGATCACCGTGGTGTGCGCGGGCGTGAAGTCGATCCTGGACGTGCCGGCGACGCTCCAGCGTCTGGAGACGCTGGGCGTGGCGGTGGCCGGCTACCGCACGGATCGCTTCCCCGGCTTCTATCTGTCCGACTCCGGGCATCCGGTCGGCTGGACCCTGGAGTCGCCGGAACAGGTGGCGGCGGTCATGCACGCGCAGGACGGGCTCGGCGGCCCGGAGTCGGCGCTCATCGTCGCCCATCCCGTTGCGCAGGAGGAGCAACTCGATCCTCAGCTCCACGCGCGTGTGCTGGCCGCCGCCCTCCAGGCGTGCGAGGAGGAGGGTGTCAGCGGGCAGGCGGTCACGCCGTTCCTGCTCGACTATCTGGTGCGGCAAACGGAGGGGGCCTCGCTGAGCGCCAATCTGGCGGCCGTGCGCGGCAACGTACGCCTGGCGGCACGGATCGCGGCGGCCTGGGCGAAGGCGTGAGCGGGGCTCTGCTCGTCATCGGGGACGTGGTCACGGATGTCGTCGCCCGGCACCACGGCCCGCTCGCGCCGGGCACGGACACGGCCGCCGTGATCCGTAGGCTCCCGGGGGGCGCCGGCGCGAACGTGGCGTGCTGGGCGGCCCATTGGGGCTGCCCGGATGTGCGGCTGCTCGGACGCGTCGGAGCCGATACGGCGGCCTGGCACGAACGGGAACTGACCGGGTCGGGCGTACGGCCCTTTCTGGTCGTCGACACCGAGGCGGCCACGGGAACGGTCATCTGCCTGGTGGACGGAAGTGCCTCGGCGGAGCGCACCTTCCTCACCGACAGCGGGGCCTGTCTGCGGCTGGACGCCGGCGACTGGTCGAACGCGCTGCTCGACGGTGTCGCACGGCTGCATCTGTCGGGCTATCTGCTGTTCTCCGAACCGAGCCGGGGGCTGGTGAGGGTGGCCCTGGCAGCGGCACGCGCGCGTGGTGTACCGGTGAGCCTGGACCCGGCGTCGGCCGGGTTCCTGACCGATCTGGGCGTGGGCCGGTTCCCGACGCTCGCCGAAGGCGTCGACGTGCTGCTCCCCAGCCGGGACGAGGCGTGTCTGCTGACCGGGCTGCCCGACCCGGCGGACGCGGCCGCCAAGTTGAGCCGCCATGTCCCCCTGGTGGTCGCCAAGCTGGGCGCGGGCGGGGCGCTGGTGGCCGCGTCGGGGAGGGTCCGGGCCCGGACCCCGGCACTGCCCGCCACGCCCCGGGACACGACGGGGGCGGGCGACGCCTTCACCGGGGCCTTCTTGGCGGCCCTTCTGGCGGGGGCGGAGCCGGAGGAGGCGACGGCGGAAGGGTGCAGGGCCGGCGCCATGGCGGTGGAGAAGGTGGGAGGCAGGCCCCCGACGGGCGCCGGGTAGGCGGCGACCGGCTGCGCTCCGCCGGGTGCCGCCCTCCCCCGGTGCGCCTTTACTCCTTGCGTCCCCACGCCGAGATCAACGGGGATGTCGCCAGGTCCATCGTGCCGGACGCGACATGGGACAGGTGGAGGTCGATCTCCTCGTCCGTGGCGAGGCCCGCGGCGACGAGCCGGTCGCGAATCTGACGGACGGTCGCTGTTTCGAGGGTCGCGCAGGCGGGCGAGGTGATCGGGAAGTACGCGTCGGCCTGCACGCGCCGCAGCCCCGCCTCGCGGAGCAGGCGCGGGAGCCTGCGGCCGTAGGAGAGGTCGGCGCCGCGGTCGGCGAGGAGCGTGCGGAAACCCTGGCGCAGTCGGTTGGCGAGCCGCTGCTCGGGGCCGTACTCGTCCGGGCAGATGAGGGGCTGGAGCGCGGGGTCGGCATCCTCGATCAGCAGTCGGCCGCCGGGGCGCAACGCCTTGATCATCGATTGCAGGGCTTTCTCCCGGTCCGGTACATGGACGAGGACGAGCCGGGCGTGCACGAGGTCGAAGCCCTGTCCCGGCGGCTCCTCGGTGCCGATGTCGTGGGCGCGGACCTCGATCGGGAGCCGGGCGGCCGACACCGCCCACGACGTGTCGATGTCGGTGGCGAGGACCCTTCCGGTCGGGCCTACCTTCCGGGCGAGCCAGGAGACCACGGAAGTGCCGCCGGCCCCGACCTCCCAGCAGCGCCATCCGGGTCCGATACCGAGGTCCTCGATGTGACGGAACGTCGTGGGATCGAAGAGGGCGGAGAGTGCGTCGAAACGCCGGCCCGCCTCGGTCTGCCGGTTGTCGAGAAGGTATCCGTCGCTCGCCGTCATGCGGCGATCATCCCAGCTCTCCGCCCCGTCCGCGCCGGACGACGCTCCGCTCGACCGGCACCCGGCGGGGGCATGGCCCCGTATCGAAGCGGAACTTTCCGTATCCACAGGCTTTTCCGGTGGTCGAGGCCGACTGGCAGACTGGCTCGCGAAGGCGCGGAGTGAGGCGCGAGGAGATCCATGCAAGGAGATCCGGATGTCCATGGCAGGGAATCTGCGGAAGGTCGCGGGCCTCGACAGGGTCGGCGGCCTCCGCAACGTGGCGCGGTTGGCGCGGCGTCGGGCGCGCGTCGATCTGAGTCACCCCGCCCGGTCACCGCTGGGCTCCGCGGTGGTCAATTGCGTGACGTACCAGGACGGCGTTCGTGTCCCAGGCGGCCGGGATCTGGTGGAGGCCGTGGAGCGGGTCCGCAAGAGCAACGACGGCTTTGTCTGGCTCGGGCTGCACGAGCCGACGGACCAGGAGTTCGCGGGCGTCGCCGACCTCTTCGATCTGCACCCCTTGGCGGTCGAGGACGCGATCGAGGCGCATCAGCGCCCGAAGCTGGAGCGGTACGGGGAAACGCTGTTCGCCGTCTTCAAGACCGTCTGCTACGTGGAGCACAAGGAGTTGACCGCGACGAGCGAGGTGGTGAGCACCGGCGAGATCATGGTGTTCATCGGTCCGGCCTTCGTCATCACGGTGCGGCACGGACGGCATGGCTCGCTCGGGCCGCTGCGTGAGGAGCTGGAGGCCCACCCCCAACAGCTCGCGAAGGGCCCCGCCGCGGTGCTGCACGCCATCGCCGACCATGTGGTGGACGACTATCTGAGCGTCACGGACGCGGTGCAGGGGGACATCGACCTGGTGGAGACGGAGGTGTTCGCGGACAACAGCGCGCGACTGGATCCGGGCCGCATCTACCAGCTCAAGCGTGAACTCCTGGAGCTGAGGCGGGCGGTAGCGCCCCTGGATCGCCCCATCCAGGAGCTGGCCACCAAGCCGATCCGGGTGATCGACCCGGAGATACAGGCTTATTTCCGGGATGTCTCCGACCATCTGCTGCGCGCCACTGAACAGATAGCCGCCTTCGACGAGCTGCTCAACTCGATTCTGCAAGCGCATCTCGCTCAGGTGAGTGTCGCGCAGAACGAGGACATGCGCAGGATCACGGCCTGGGCCGCGCTGATCGCGGTTCCCACGATGGTCACCGGTGTGTACGGCATGAACTTCACGTTCATGCCCGAGCTGCACTCGAGGTTCGGCTACCCGCTGGTTCTGGTCGTGATAGCCGCCGCCTGTCTCGTGCTGTACCGGGGGTTCAAGCGCAACGGCTGGTTGTGACCCCGCGCGGCGTGGTCCGGGTCAGCGTGTCGCACTCCTCGAGTAGACCCTCTCGACCCACTCGGCCAGTTGATCCTCCGTCAGATGCTCGGCCAGGTCGGCTTCGCTGATCATGCCGACGAGGCGCTTGTCGTCGATGACGGGAAGCCGGCGGATCTGGTGGTCCTCCATCTCCTGGAGCACGTCGCCGACGTCGGCGTTCGCGTCGATCCAGCACGGTGTGCCCTTGGCCATGTCACCCGCGGTCACCCGTGAGGGGTTGTGGCCCATGGCCACACAGCCGACGACGATGTCGCGGTCGGTGATGATGCCGCAGAGCCGTTCGTTCTCGTCGCTGATGGGCAGCGCACCGACGTTGAGTTCCCGCATCAGCTGGGCGGCGCGGTCCAGGGTTTCATGGGCGGGGATCCACTGGGCACCGCGGTGCATGATGTCTCTGGCGGTGGTCATGTCGTACCTCCCGATGCCGGAGGGCCGGCGCGGCACGGGACGCACCGCATGTCCCGGCGCCCCTCATTCTCGCCGCGTCGTCCGGGGAGCGCACCCGGAGGGGCGGAGCGGGCGGTGTGGGCCGGGCCGTCGACCGACGAGGGCGGCCGGTGCAGCGACGCTTGATCCGGACGACCGGTTCGGGCGGCCGGGGCGTGTTCATCCGTTCCAGGCGGGGTGGCGCGGGTCGTCCGCGCGGACCAGGACGTCGGCGGAGGCGGCCGGGTCGGTCTCCGCCTCATAGCGCTCGAAGGCGGGGAGGGTCCAGTGCTCGGACTCGGGTGTGCGGCGGCGGAGGGCGCCTGCCGACAGCAGCACATGGACGGTCAGGTCGAAGGGGAACCAGTGCCGGAGAAGGAGGGGGCCGTGGAGCAGCAGAAGGCCGCCGGCGGGAAGGTGAACGTAGGGGCGGCGTGTGGCGCGATCCGTGATCGGGTCCCACAGATCGGGCAGGACGCGGCCGTCACCGCCGGGTTCGAGGGGCCCGAAGAGCTCACGCCACAGAGCACCGGTGTCGAGCCATTCGTCGTAATAGGAGTCCGGATCCCGGTGGCCGTGTTCCAGGCGGAGGGACGCGGGGCGCAGGAAGCCCTCCGCGCCGACGACGAGCGAGGGGCGGCCGCGTATCCGCAGCGCGTCGGACACACGCTGGGCGAGATCGCAGGGGCGCGCGGCCGGGGCTCCGTCGAAGGCGATGCGCGGCCAGGGGCTGCCGTCGTCGGGCCTCAGGTCGAGCAGCCGGTCGGCGAGGAGGTCGGCGAGCCGCTCCCAAGTGATCGCTTCGAGTCGCACATGGCCCATGATGCCGCGCCGCCGGAGGCGGACCGCGACGCCTCCGGTGCCGGGCGTGCGGGGCTGCGGTCGGTCGCGGGCGGGTTGCCGCACCGCCGTGGGCCCCGCCGGGTGGCAGGGAGTGAGAGAGGCCGGCGGGGGCCTCGGGAGGGAGTGGCGCCGCGAGAGCGACCGCGGCGGTGGGGGCTCGGCGAGACCGCCGGGAGGAAGGGGCCTGGCGCGGCCACCCGCAAGGACGACGACAGGTCCATCGAGGTCACCGCTCGGCCGGGCGGGGAATGAAGCCGGTATGGCGTCGACCCCAACTCCCCCGCCTCTGGGAGCACTTCTTGTCTTCCAGCCGCTCAAGCGGCGGCATTGCGCCGATTGCCGTGGCGGGCCTTTGTCGCTGCTGGTGCTGGAGGAGGGGGCACCCCGGTGTCTGGACTGTGCGGATCTCGGGCATCTGGTGTTCCTGCCGCGCGGCGACGCGGCGCTGACCCGGCGGTCGCGGGAGGCGAGTGCGCTCTGGGCGGTGGTGGTGCGGTTCAACCGGCGCCGCGGCCGGTACGAGCGGCAGGGGGTGCTCGTCGAGGAGGCGGCGCTCGCGCTCGCCGAGGAGCGCTGCCTGGCGGATGCGGAGGCACGGCGCAGACGGCGGGTGCGGGACGCACGGCGGAGGGCGGCCGAGGACGTGCGGTTCACGGAGGCTTTCGCGCGGGAGATCCGCCGGCTGTTCCCCGGGTGCCCGGCCGGGCGTGCGGAGACCGTCGCGGCGCATGCCGCGATGCGCGGGAGCGGACGGGTCGGCCGCAGCGCGGCCGGACGGGCGCTGTCGCCGGACGCCGTGGCGGCCGCGGTGCGGGCGTCGATACGGCACACGGAGACGCCGTACGACCAGCTGCTGATGAACGGTGTGCCGAGGTCCGAGGCGCGGCGCCGCATCGCGGAGAGCGTGGAGACGGTGCTGCGGGAGTGGAGGCTCCGGGAGGCGGCGTGACCCGGGCGGCCCGGGAGAGGCGGAGCGGGGGCCGGTGGGCATGACGGAGCCGGAGCGGGGGCCGGTGGGCATGACGGAGGCGGAGCGGGCCTCCGTGGCATGAGGGGAGCGCTGAGCCCCTGGTCGGAGGGCCCTGGCGACGAGGGGCGGGCGCGCGGAGGGCGTCGTATCGTGGCACGAAACGACCCGGTACGCGTACGCAAGGGGGACGGCCATGGCCGATCCCAAGGGCTTTATGAGCACCCCCCGGGAGGAGTGGCCCCGCCGGCCTGTGGAGGAACGGGTGCGGGACTGGAATGAGGTGTACGTCCCGGGTGCGCTGCTGCCGATCATCAGCCGCCAGGCGAACCGGTGCATGGACTGCGGGATCCCGTTCTGCCACGACGCCTGCCCGCTCGGGAACCTGATCCCCGAGTGGAACGGCCTGGTCTCCCGCGAGGACTGGCGCGCGGCCAGCGACCGGCTGCACGCCACGAACAACTTCCCGGAGTTCACGGGGCGGTTGTGTCCGGCGCCGTGCGAGGCGGGGTGCGTGCTCGCCATCAACCAGCCCGCGGTCACCATCAAGAACGTGGAGGTGGCCATCGCCGACCGGGCTTGGGAGGAGGGGTTCGCGCCGCCTCGCCCGCCGGAGCGGCTGTCGGGGCGGACCGTCGCGGTCGTGGGTTCGGGTCCGGCCGGGCTCGCGGCGGCCCAGCAGCTCACGCGCGCCGGGCACACGGTGGGGGTGTACGAGCGCGCGGACCGCGTCGGGGGGTTGCTGCGCTATGGGATCCCGGCGTTCAAGATGGAGAAACGGCATCTCGACCGACGGCTGGAGCAGATGCGGGCGGAGGGGACGAAGTTCCGTACGTCGACGGCCATAGGGAAGGACATCGGCGCCGCCGAGCTGCGGGCGCGGTACGACGCCATGGTGCTCGCGATCGGCGCCACGGCGTGGCGGGAACTGGATGTGCCGGGGCGGGAGCTAACCGGGATCCATCAGGCGATGGAGTACCTGCCGCTGGCCGATCGGGTGTGCGAGGGTGACCTGGAGGTCTCACCGTTGTCGGCGGCGGGGAAGCACGTCGTGATCGTGGGCGGCGGGGACACGGGGGCGGACTGTCTCGGCACCGCGGTGCGCGAAGGGGCGGCGTCCGTGACCCAGCTCGACATCTACCCGCAGCCGGAGGCGGCCCGGAACGAGGAGACCGAGCCGTGGCCGACGTATCCGAAGATCTACCGGCTGTCCGCCGCGCACGAGGAGGCGCGCGATCTACGGACGGCGCCCGCCGCGGAGGCGGACGCGCGACTGTTCGCGGCCTCCACTCTGCGGTTCACGGGGGACGCGGACGGGCATGTACGCGCGCTGCATCTCATCGAGGTGGACGAGCAACGGCGGCCGGTGCCGGGTACCGGGCGGACGCTGCCCGTGGACCTCGTGCTGCTCGCGCTGGGTTTCTCGGGGCCCGACCGCCGGGACGGGCTGATCGACCAGCTCGGGATCGCGCTCGACGCACGCGGGACGATCACACGGGACGAGAACTTCGCGACGAACGTCCCGGGAGTGTTCGCCGCGGGGGACGCTGCACGCGGACAGTCGCTCATCGTGTGGGCGATCGCGGAGGGGCGGGCCGTGGCCGCGGCGGTGGACCGGCGGCTGACCGGCAGCGCGTCGCATCTGCCGGCGCCGATCGGGCCGTACGACCGGCCTATGAGGGCGTAAGGCCGATGAGAGCCAATGAGAGCCTGAAGCCGATAAGAGCCTGAAGCCGATAAGAGCCTGATGCCGATGAGAGCGTAGACATGACCCGGTCGGCCGGTGAGGGCTTGGACGGCCTTCCGCACCCGCCGGTCGTCGACCCGGACGGCTGCCGGGCAGCGGGCCGTGGCGGTGCCCGTTCCCCGGCCAAGCCGCTGCCTGTCCGGTGGCCGGCCGGGGGCAGACATCCGGCGGACGGCCCTTGGCCCGCCCCGCCCGCCCACGCCCCCGCCCGTCCCAGGTCCCCGGCCCGTCCCAGGTCCCGGCACGTTGACGGTTCTCCGGAGTTACGGCTTGCGGCCCACCGCGCCATAGCCGGGAATGACGCCGTCGTCCTGTCCGGGGACCGGCTCACCCAGCTCCGGGTGCCACTTGGGGACCACCTCCACCCCGGGCTCGACGAGGTCGAGTCCGTGGAAGAAGCGGGCGAACTCGTCGCGGGAACGGAGTGCCAGCGTGACGCCGGCCGTCTCCAGCCTCTCGGTCGCCGCCGCCGACTCCTCCGGGGTGAAGTCGGCGGTGCCATGGGTCATCATCAGATGGCTGCCACAGGGCAGTTCGGACAGCAGCCGGTCCACGAGGTCGTGCGCGCCGTCCTCGTCGGAGACGAAGTGCAGCAGCGCCACGAGGGACAACGCGACGGGTCGCCCGAAGTCCAGAACGCGCCGGGCGCCTTGGATGATGGCGGCCGGGTCTCGCACGTCGGCCTGGAGGTATTCCGTCACTCCTCCGGGCGTGCTGCGCAGCAGGGCGGCCGCGTGAGTCAGCACGATGGGGTCGTGTCGCAGTAGACGATGCGCGCCTCCGGTGCGATCTCCTGGGCGATCTGGTGCAGGTTCGGTTCGGTCGGAATGCCCGTGCCGATGTCCAGGAACTGCCGTATGCCCTGGTGCGCCAGCCGGCGCGTGGCACGGTGCATGAACGCCCGGTTGACCCGCGCCATCACGGGCACCCTCGGGTCGAGGGCGAGCATCTGCCGGTCCATCTCCTCGTCGACGGGGTAGTTGTCCTTCCCGCCGAGGTACCAGTCGTCCATCCGTGCCGGGTGCGGCTTGCTCGTGTCGATGACGACGGCGTCCGGTGCGGGGTCCTGCCCGGTCATGAGGGACTCCGTTATTCCATTGTTCCATGGGAAAGTCAGTGATCAACTGAAGGCACATCGGTCATGACAGCGGTGGCGGTGCCGATGGCGGTGGTACTGATAGCAAGGTCGCGGAGCGGCAGATCAGTCACGAGAGCAGGAAGTCGGCCTCCCCCGCCTTGGCCCCCTCGATGAACGCGGTCATCTCGTCGGAGGTGTAGATCAGCGCGGGCCCGTCCGGGTCGGTGGACTGACGGACGGCGATCCGGCCGTCGGCGAGCTTCATCGCCTCCAGGCAGTTGCCGCCGTTGCCTCCGCTCCACGGCTTGTGCCAGCCCTCGCTGCCGAGTTCGCGGGCCGGCATGCCGTTGTAGACGGGCTGGCGCGGCGTGATGCGGTCCATTCACAGCTCCTTGCGGAGATTCTCGAGGATCTCCTTCGTGCGTTGTGCCGTTGCGGCCTGGGCCGCCATGCGGTCCATGACCTCGAGGTGGTTCGCCACCTCGGTGCGCGCGTCGAGGTAGACGGCACCGGTCAGGTACTCGCTGTAGACCATGTCCGGCAGTTCCGACATGGCAAATCGAAACAGTACGAAGGGTCCGTAGGTGCCGGGGTGGGGTCCCGAGGAGAACTCGAGCACCTGAAGCGTGACATGGGGCAGCTGCGTGACCTCGAGCAGCCGGTCGAGCTGGGTACGCATGTCGTGGGGCCCGGCCACCGGCCGACGCAGCGCGGTCTCCTCCATCACGACCCAGATCCGGGGCGCGTTCTCCCGTGTGAGCAACGCCTGGCGCCGCATGCGCAACGCCACGTGACGCTCGATGTCCTCGGGGCTGGTCTGTCCGACGGCACCGGATCTCAGTACGCCCCGGGCGTAGTCCTCCGTCTGCATGATGCCGGGCACGAAGTGCGGCTCGTACTGGCGGATGAGCGCGGCCGCGCCTTCCAGGCTGACGTACATGGAGAACCAGCCCGGCAGGATGTCGTGAAACCGCTGCCACCACCCCGGTTTGTTGGCTTCCTCGGCGAGTTGGACGAAGGACCCGGCCTCCTCGTCGCTCACCCCGTACGCCTTCAGCAGCAGCTGAAGGTACGGGATCTTCAGGGCGACCTCGGCCGTCTCCATACGGCGGACGGTGGCGGGCGCGACGCGCAGAATGCGTGCGGCCTCCTCCCGTTTGAGGCCGGCGCGTTCACGCAGGTCCACCAGGCGCCGACCGAGGACGACCTGACCGACCGTCGGCGCCGACCGCGGCTCGCTCACCTGGCGTTCCTCCCGTCCTGAAGCGTCCCGACAGCCCGAAGGGCGCCGTCCGGAACCCTTCCGCGCTCGCGCACGCCCGCGTTCGGCTTCGATCCGTTCCCTGCCGGTTCGATCCAGTTCCCGGCCAGGTCGTACTGGTTCGATCCGTTCCCTGCCGGTTCGATCCGTCCCCAGCCGGCGTGGACACCGGACTCGGCCGCCTGCGCCTCGGATCCCAACTGGCCTCGCTGCGCGGGCCGTTGCGACAGTGTGCCACGGCCTCTCACCGAGTCACACCGCACTCTGCAATTTTCAGAGTGACTCTTGCCAAGTGTTCACGTCACAGCGATAGTGGCAAGTGTGATTCCGTCCGCGCCGTTAGGAACAGACGCCGCCGCAGACCGGTTCGGCCTGTGCGGTGCCGCAGCGCTGCGTCCAGGCGCGGCTGTCGAGCGCCGTTTCCGCTTCGAGCTGGCCGCACGCCCGGGCTCCGTCGCACGGGCCCGGCAGTTGACGCGCGCCCGGCTGTCCGGCTGGGCGGTGTGCGAGGACACATGCGACACGGCCGCTCTGGTCGTGTCCGAGCTGGTCACCAACGCGATCGTGCACACCGCCGGGGAGCGCGTCGTGTGTGAACTGCGCGACTCCGGCGACCTGCTGCGCATAGCCGTACAGGACGAGGGATGCGCTCCGGGTGAGCCACACTCCGGTCCGCAGCGCCCCGAAGAGGAGCACGGGAGGGGGTTGCTTCTCGTCGGGGCGCTGTGCCGCGCCTGGGGGGCCCAGGAAGCGGGGCCCGGGCTGCTCGTCTGGGCCGAGCTGGCACGGGATCCGGGCCAGTCGGCGTCCGATGAGCAGCCGTGCCCCGGGCAGCCGTCCCGGGACCTGCCGTGTTCCGGCGGCAGGTCCCGGGCGGTCGGCGACACGACGGCCCGGTCCGACCTCGGCTGGGGCGCCAAGAAGCCGCCGGCGGACGACGGAGCCCGGTCCGACCTCGGCTGGGGCGCGAAGAGGCCCCCGGCCGCCGGCCGGGGGGCCGGGTCCGGGGCGGAGGCGTCCTGGGGAACGGGAGCCGGGACGGGGACCGCGTGGGCGTGAGGGGTGCGGGAGCCTCGGGACTCGGGACCTCACGGATTCTGACCCTGGACTCGCTGGGCGGCCTGGGGCGGGCTCGGCGGACGTCCGGGGCGATGTCCAGGAGACTTGCCCTGCCGGAGGACATGACGGTTCCGCTCGGCTGCGACGCGGTGACCGTACCCGCCGCCTACGGACCGTTGCTGCTGTCCAGACTGCCCAGGCTGGGCTGCGTGTACGCCGACCGTGCCGACTGGTGGTGGATCGTGCCGTCGGACTCCGATGTGGCAGTGAACTGGCCCGCACCCGCGCGCTACTCCAGGGGAGCGCTGGTCCCGGACGAGTCGGACGGCCCTGGGCTCGTCCACCGGCCGGACGACACCGTGCCGTACACCCCGCCCATCCCGCTGTACCTGGCCCTGTGTCAGGTCATCGGCACGGCGCCGGCGTGGTCACGGCCGCTCA
Source organism: Streptomyces sp. NPDC046931 (assembly GCF_040644655.1). Lineage (NCBI taxonomy): Bacteria > Bacillati > Actinomycetota > Actinomycetes > Kitasatosporales > Streptomycetaceae > Streptomyces > Streptomyces sp. NPDC046931. Next base: position 302,437 of record NZ_JBEYWX010000003.1, on the reverse strand, counting down.
CCGCCTGACCCCTCCGTGACCGGCCGAGGGTGGCGGGTGGCGTCACTCGGCGGCGTCGGCACCCCGTACGATCACCAGGAACGCGTCCGTGGCGAGGTCCATGACGACCTCCGCGGGCTGCCCCTCCAGCCGGCGTGCCTGCGCATACTCCTCCGCGGGCCACGAGCCGCGCGGCCCGCCTGCGGGAAAGCGCTCCAGAACCGTTCGCGCACTCACCCTGCACCTCCTTGCCATGCCGTGTCTCGGCAGCCGATCCCGATCGGCTCGTAGAGTTAAACGCCTCTCCCCCGGTGAAGGGCTCGTGAAGTGACGGTACTGAGACGTATTCGACACTCGGTCACGGCCGCTTTGGCGAAGAAGACTTCGGAGTCGCCGGTTTTGTCCGGACACATGGGGAGCAGGGGCCTCCCCAGTCCCGTAGGTCACCGACCGAGGACGTCCTCGAAGAGTTTCCCGGCGGACACGACAGCCGCCACGAGCCCGTCGGGGTGGGCCGGGAGCCCGGCCACCGTCCGGTCCATGCCCCGCAGCCCCGCCCGCTCCAGCAGCCGCTTCTCATTGGTGACCCATTCCCCGCGTGCGGCGAGCACCGCGTGCGCGGCGTGGGCGGCGGCCGTGGCGAGAGCACCGGCGACCTCGGTGAGGCGGCCCTTCGGGGCGTGGTTGGTCTTCGCGTACGCGAGTGTGGCGCGGGCCGTGCCGTGCCAGCGGTCGGCGGCTGAGGCGCGCAGCTTCTCCGGGTACGAAGCGGGGCGCGGAAGGGTGCCCCGCAGCACCCGGTTGACGGCCAGTTCGGCGACCACCAGGTAACTGGGAATGCCCGCGAGATGAAAGAGCAGCGGCTCCACGTGGAAGCGGCCTTCCTCGGCCTCCGTCAACTGGTGTTCCACGACGTCCAGGTCGCGGTAATGGACGTCGACCCGGCGGCCCCGGACGGTCAGCCAGGCGCCGCCGTTGAAAACACCTCCGCCCCAGCCGCCGATCTCGGAGACCTCACCGGGCCAGCCGATGGCCCGGAGGTCGGCGGGGTCGAAGCCCGGGCCGCGGTAATAGACGGCCAGGTCCCAGTCGCTGTCCGGGCCGTGGACGCCCTGTGCGCGGGAGCCGCCGAGCGCGACGGCCCGGACGGCTGGGAGCGCGGCGAGGCGATGCGCCACACCGTCGAGGAATGCCTCGTCATCCATGGAAACGCAACGTACCGGAGCCCTCGTCGCTACGACCCGGTCGGCAGCCCCGCGGACTGCGCCGCCGTGCGCAGCACCTCCTGAAGCATCGCAGGGGTGAGCCGTCCGGTGAACGTGTTGCGCTGGCTGACGTGGAAGCAGCCGAAGAGCTCCAGCCCGTCCAGCGACACCCGCGCCCCGTGCCCGAAGGCGGGCCGCGGCCGGGGCACCGCCCAGCCCGCCTCGGCGAGCGCGGTCAGCGCCGCCTGCCAGCCGAAGGCACCGAGCGCGACCACGGACCGCAGCGACGGGCGCAGCAGCCGCAGTTCCTGGACCAGCCAGGGCCGGCAGGTGTCCCGCTCCTCGGGGGTGGGCTTGTTGGCCGGTGGGGCGCAGTGCACCGGCGCGGTGACGCGCACGCCGTAGAGTTCGAGCCCGTCGCCCGCGGAGACCGCGGTGGGCTGCGACGCCAGTCCGACGGCGTGCAGCGCCGCGTACAGCACGTCCCCGGACCGGTCCCCGGTGAACATGCGTCCGGTCCGGTTCCCTCCGTGCGCCGCGGGTGCGAGCCCCACGACGAGGAGCTTCGCGTCGGGGGGCCCGAAGCCCGGCACCGGCCGCCCCCAGTACGTCCAGTCGGCGAACGCGGCGCGCTTCGTGCGGGCCACCTCCTCACGCCAGGCGACCAGACGGGGGCAGGCACGGCACCCGGTGATCCGCTCGTCCAGCGCGGTGAGACTGCTGCTGTCCATGCCTCCACGGTAGAACCGGATGGCCAGGGCCCTGGCGTGAGGGCTCCGGGCGCCGCGGGGAAAAGGCCTCGGGTGCAACGGGCTCGGCGAGCTAAGGTCGGGGGCATGGCTTCCGAAAGCGCGGTCGAGGGCGCGGTCGACGAGAGGGCGGGCGGGACGGGGGGAACCCGCGCCGCGGCGAGGGACCAGGAGTCCGGGGAAGGCCCTGGCGGCCGGACGGATCCCCGTGAATCCGGTGCGGGCGCGCCGGGCACCGGCGGTGCCGCCCCGGCCATGGACCCGAAGACCGCCGCTGCGGTGGCTGCCGCCGAGGCGGCCGGCCCGTCGCAGGGTGAGAGCGTGCGCATCGACAGCTGGATCTGGTCCGTGCGGCTCGTCAAGACCCGCTCGGCCGGCGCCACCGCCTGCCGGGGCGGACACGTCCGGGTCAATGGGGAGCGTGTGAAGCCCGCGCACTCCGTGCGGATCGGCGACGAGGTACGGCTGCGGCACGAGGGCCGGGAGCGGATCGTCGTCGTGAAGCGCCTGATTCGCAAGCGGGTGGGGGCCCCGGTGGCGGTCCAGTGCTACATCGACAACAGCCCGCCCCCGCCGCCCCGCGAGGCCGTGGCCCCGGCGGGCATCCGCGACCGCGGCGCCGGCCGCCCCACCAAGCGGGACCGCCGCGAGATGGAACGCCTTCGCGGCTCGGCAGCGGGCAGTCCCTACGGCGGATACGCCGAAGCCCTGGGCGCCCAGAACCGGTCCGAGGGACCGGGCCGCTCCGAGGGACGGGGCGGGTCCGAGGGACGGAACCGGCCCCAGGGGCGTGGCGGCTCCGGGGGGCGCTGAGCGCGGGCGGGCGGACCGGCGGAGACGGTCACACCCGGCGGCGTACCAGGCGGGCCAGCTCCGCGGTGCGGTGGCGACGGGCCCGGGCGATCACGGTGAGCGGGACGATCAGGATCAGCGGGGTCGCCGCGTACTGACCGTCGAAGACGGTGAGCTGGACGACGAAGGCGCCGGCCATCAGCCCGCAGAGCGCCATGGCCGCGACCGACGACAGCAGGGGTACGAGCAGCGCCACGGCCCCGGCCATTTCGAGTGAGCCGATCGTGTACATCCCGGTGCTCCCCCAGCCGATCCTGTCGAAGGACTCGACGGCCGTCGGGTGCGCGATCAGCTTGGGCAGCGCGCTCGCGAGGCCGTAGAAGAGCGCCAGGACGATCTGAAGGGCGCGCAGGGAGATCTCGGCGCGACGGCTCCGGCCGAGGTTCACCGACGGGACGTCGGACGTGGAGGCGGAGACCGACGTGGCGGCGGAGGCTCGGGAGGCTGAGGGGGCGGTCTCGGACATGGACTCTCCTGGATGCGAGAAGCAGATGCACGGTTGCTGTCACGGATACAGACCTGCCGACGTCCCGGAACTCATCGCTCCAGGGCCGGTCGCCGTGCCTCCTCTCAGCGAGGCCGGCCGCCGTGCCCCCTCAGAGCGCGAACCAGCCGTGGCCCGTGTACCAGTGCCCGCCCCCGCGCAGGTGGTCCGCCACCGCACGCTCGACGCCGGTCCGCCGCGGCAGTCCGTCCACCGGCAGGTCGGGGTCGCCGAAGACGAAGCCGATCGGCACACCGTCGTCCGGTGTCGCTTCCTCGTACGCGATATCGAAGCGTTTTTGGAAGCGGATGATGTTGGAGCCGGCAGGAAGGTACCGCTTGAGCTGGGGGTCGAGCAGCCACGAGTGGCATACGGCGATCTCGTGGCGCTCGTCGGGATAGTGACGGGCGAAGAACCGCCGCGCCAGTGCCAGGGACCGCTCGCAGGCGGACGGTGACAGCGGGCCCTGAAAGTCGGGTATGTGCAGGTTCAAGCAGGGGTCACCGGGCCCCAGGCCGCGGCCCGCCGAAGCTACGGCCCGGCCCGTGCGCTCGCCCAGCCGTGCGCGCTGGAACTGGAGCCGCCCCAGCTGGAAGAGCTCCCCGTGGAAGTGCAGCGCCGGCCACCAGGGAAACAGCAGTCCGCCGGTGCCGCGCCGCCTGCGGTGCACCGCGACCTGGCGCCCGAGGTCCGCCAGCGTGCGGCGGGTCACCTCTTCCGGAACGCCGCGCTCCTGGTGGTACGCGCGCACATACGGAAGCGACGCCACGTAGACGTACAGATGGAAGAACCGCCCGAGGGCTCCGGCCGAGTCCGGGAAGGGCGGCGGCTCACACGCCTTTCCGATCTCCCCCATGTCGCGCACGAAACGGGTGACGCACCGTGCCAGCAGCGTCATCGCCTCGGCGTCCCGCCCCAGCCGGGTGCGCAGCGCGACGAGCTCGTTGATGTCCTCGTGAGGCACGGTCAAGTCGAGCAGGATGCCGGGCAGCTCGTCCGCGTCGGGCAGGACGAGGGCCACACCCGCGTCGTCCTCGCGCTCGAGGTCCTTCAGCCACTTGGCGAGCCTCGCGTCCGCCCGCACCGCCTCCAGCAGCACCATCGCCTCCCCGAGCGGCCCCGGCCGCGCCCCCACGGCTTCGGATTCCGGTCGCCGTCCATGGTGAATGTGCACCAGGAAGGGTACGTGTCCGGTCAGGAGTGATGAGGACGATGCGTACGGGCAGTGAACCGGCGACGGCGCGCAGTGCGCTGCGGATGCGCTTCTGGCTGAGTGTCTGGGGTCTGGCGTGGGCGACCTTCGGCGTGGTCGCCTTCACGCTCGTGGGCCGGCCGGGCTGGGCGGCCGCATGCGGCGTGCTGTGGCTGATAGTCGGCGCGGACATGGCCCTCATCGTGCGGCACATCCGGCAGGGGGCCCATTGGCAGCCGGGCCGCGACGTGCCGCCCTATCCGCCACCGGACCGCCGCGGGTAGCGGCCGTCGCGGTCACCAGGCCATCCGGGCTACGAGTCGAAGCGCGCCGCCTTCAGATACTGCGGGTTGGGGTCGAGGGCGGCCGCCAGACGGAAGTGCCGCTTCGCCTCCTCGGGCCGCGCCTGACGCTCGTAGGTGCGGGCCAGCGCGAAATGTGCGAATGCGTTGTCCGGCTCACGCTCCAGCACGATGCTGAACTCCAGCTCGGCAGGCCGCAGTTGCGCGGCGGCGAAGAAGGCACGCGCGCGCAGCAGCCGCGCGGCCGTGTTCTCGGGATGCGCGGCGATCACTCCGTCCAGCAGCTTGACCGCGCCCCGCGGGTCCCGTGCCGCGAGCAACTGCTCGGCGGCACGGAAGTCGATCACATGAGTCTCCGGGGTCCGTCCGGTCGGATCGCTGGTCTCGGGCACGGCTGAATCCTTCCCTCGCTCCGGCGTTTCAACGCTCCCCGAGACGATCGCTATTCCGGGACCATCGCCATGCCGGGACCATCGCCATGCCGGGACCATCGCCATGCCGGGACCATCGCTATTCCGGTGAGCGCCCGGCCCTGCGTACGAGATCCGCCCATACCTCCCGTACGCACCGCCTCAGCTGCTCCAGGGGCACGTCGTTGTCGATGACGATGTCCGCGATCTCCCTGCGCTTCTCGCGCGGCGCCTGGGCGGCCATCCGTGCACGGGCGTCCTCCTCCGTCATGCCGCGCAGACGGACGAGCCGGTCGAGCTGGGTGCTCGGGCTGGCGTCGACGACGACCACCACGTCGTAGAGCGGGGCGAGTCCGTTCTCCGTGAGGAGAGGCACGTCGTGGACGACCACGGCGTCCTCGGGCGCCGCGGTCTCCAGCTCGCGGGAGCGGGCGCCGACCAAGGGATGCACGATCGAGTTGAGGACGGCGAGCTTCTGCGGATCGGAGAAGACGAGGGAGCCCAGTCTGGGACGGTCCAGGCTGCCCTCCGGGGTGAGGACGTCCTCCCCGAAAGCCTCGACGACCGCCGCGAGCCCGGAAGTGCCGGGCGCGACGACCTCGCGCGCGATGCGGTCGGCGTCGATCAGTACGGCCCCGCACTCCACGAGCAGCCGCGACACCTCGCTCTTGCCGGCGCCGATACCGCCGGTCAGCCCCACCTTCAGCATGACGGGAAGCCTACGGCCTGCCGCCGACAGCCGCGGCGGCAGACCGGTGGCAGGCCCTTGCGGTCAGCCCTCGCCCTCGCGCTCCGCCAGGAAACGCTCGAATTCCTGGCCGATCTCGTCCGCGGACGGGATCTCTAGGGGCTCCGCGAGCATGTTGCCGCGCGTCTCGGCACCGGCAGCGGCGTCGTACTGGTGCTCGAGCCCCTGGACGAGCGCGACCAGTTCCTCGTCGCCTTCCTGGACCTGGCGTTCGATCTCCGTCTGCGTGCGGTGCGCGTCCGTGCGCAGGGTGTGCGCGATTCCCGGGAGGACGAGTCCCGTGGCGGCCGTGATGGCCTCGAGAACGGTCAGCGCGGCGTCCGGGTACGCGGAGCGGGCGATGTAGTGGGGGACGTGGGCGGCGACGCCGAGCACGTCATGGCCGGCCTCCATGAGCCGGTATTCGACCAGGGACTCGGCGCTGCCGGGGACCTGTGCCTCGTCGAACGGGCTGCGGTGGCCCGGCACGAGGTCGGTGCGGTTGCCGTGCGGGGTGAGACCCACCGGACGGGTGTGCGGCACGCCCATGGGTATGCCGTGGAAGTTCACGGCCAGACGGACACCGAGCCTCTCCACGATCTGCCGGACGGCCGCGGCGAACCGCTCCCACTCCACGTCCGGTTCGGGACCGGACAGCAGCAGGAAGGGCGCCCCGGTGGTGTCCTGGACGAGGTGTACCTCGATGGCCGGGACCTCGTATCCGGCCCAGCGGTCCCGCTTGAAGGTGAGCAGCGGACGGCGGGCACGGTAGTCCACGAGCCGGTCGTGGTCGAAGCGGGCCACGACCTGGTGGGGCAGCGAGTCGAGGAGCCGGTCGACGATCTGGTCCCCGGTTTCGCCCGCGTCGATGTATCCGTCGAAGTGGTACAGCATGACCAGGCCTGCCGACTCCTGGGCGAGCGCCATGTCGACGACGGCCAGCCCCTTCGGCTCCCATGCGTACAAACCCTGCGGATCAAGCACTGGACCGCTCCTCCTCGTGTCTCTTCCGGCACAACGCGCTGCGGGGCGCGGGCATTCCCGTCCCTCACCCTTTCGCCTTCCTCGCTCTGCCGGTTCAGGCGGTGGCCGCTGGGGATGCAGCCGAGGATGCGGGGCGAAAGGGTCGCGACGCGGTGGCCGACGGCGGTCAACTCCCCCACGACCAACCCCTCGTCGGCGGCCTTGTCGGGCAACCGAGGGGCGCGGCAACGGACTTCGGCAGAGGGGAGACGGACTCCGGAAGACGGGAGGTGGCGCCGAACGGCGGCCGGAGACCGCACCGGACAGGAGGGCGGCACGACGCCGAACGGCGGCCGGAGACCGCACCGGACAGGAGGGCGGCACGACGACGAACGGCGGCCGGAGACCGCACCGGACAGGAGGGCGGCACGACGACGAACGGAGACGCGGTACGGCGCCGGACGGAGCCGGGGGGCACCACGAAGGCGCCCGGAGTGGGCCGGCGCGCCGACACACGCCCGCGCCCCTGCGCTGCGCGGGGCGCCGACGCGCCGAGGACCGCCGGCGGCCCGTACGGCGCCTCAGGGCTGCCCCGGTCATGGAGGGGCCTGACGCACTGAGGGCCCGCCCCCATGTGGGGCGGGCCCTCAGTTCATCGGCTAACGCCTAGCGGCGAGCGTTCAGCTCTGGCCGCCGGCCAGCTTCTCGCGCAGGGCGGCCAGCGCCTCGTCCGACGCCAGAGCGCCGGAGTTGTCGCCACCCTCGGAGGAGTACGAACCGCCGGTCGCGGCCGGAGCCGCAGCCTCGCCACCCTCGGCCGCAGCAACGGCGTCGGCCTCGCGGGACTTGATGACCTGCTGCTGGTGCTGCTCGAAGCGCTGCTGCGCCTCGGCGTACTGGCGCTCCCACTCCTCGCGCTGCTTCTCGTAGCCCTCGAGCCAGTCGTTGGTCTCGGGGTCGAAGCCCTCGGGGTAGATGTAGTTGCCCTGGTCGTCGTAGGACGCGGCCATGCCGTACAGGGTCGGGTCGAACTCGACCGAGGCCGGGTCGGCACCGAAGGACTCGTTGGCCTGCTTCAGCGAGAGGCTGATGCGACGACGCTCGAGGTCGATGTCGATGACCTTGACGAAGATCTCGTCGTTGACCTGGACGACCTGCTCCGGGATCTCCACGTGGCGCTCGGCCAGCTCGGAGATGTGGACCAGACCCTCGATGCCCTCGTCCACGCGGACGAACGCACCGAACGGAACCAGCTTCGTGACCTTACCGGGCACGACCTGGCCGATCTGGTGGGTGCGGGCGAACTGCTGCCACGGGTCTTCCTGGGTCGCCTTCAGCGACAGGGAGACGCGCTCGCGGTCCATGTCGACGTCGAGGACCTCGACGGTGACCTCCTGGCCCACTTCGACGACCTCGGACGGGTGGTCGATGTGCTTCCAGGACAGCTCGGAGACGTGGACCAGACCGTCGACGCCACCCAGGTCCACGAAGGCACCGAAGTTGACGATCGAGGAGACCACGCCGGAGCGGACCTGCCCCTTCTGGAGGGTCGTGAGGAACGTCTGGCGGACCTCGGACTGGGTCTGCTCGAGCCAGGCGCGGCGGGACAGGACCACGTTGTTGCGGTTCTTGTCCAGCTCGATGATCTTCGCCTCGAGCTCCTTGCCGACGTACGGCTGGAGGTCACGGACGCGGCGCATCTCGACCAGGGAAGCCGGGAGGAAGCCACGGAGGCCGATGTCGAGGATGAGACCACCCTTGACGACCTCGATGACGGTACCGGTGACGATGCCGTCCTCTTCCTTGATCTTCTCGATGGTGCCCCAGGCACGCTCGTACTGGGCGCGCTTCTTCGAGAGGATCAGGCGGCCTTCCTTGTCCTCCTTCTGGAGGACGAGGGCCTCGATCTCGTCGCCGACGGCAACGACCTCGTTCGGGTCGACGTCGTGCTTGATCGAAAGCTCGCGGCTCGGGATGACACCTTCGGTCTTGTAACCGATGTCGAGCAGGACCTCGTCCCGGTCGACCTTCACGATGACGCCGTCGACGATGTCGCCGTCGTTGAAGTACTTGATCGTCTCGTCGATCGCTGCGAGGAAGGCTTCCTCGTTACCGATGTCGTTGACCGCTACCTGCGGGGTGGTGGCGGTGGTCTCGGTGCTGCTCGTCATGTGGGAAAGGGCTCCGGTACGGACATTGAAGTCGTAGGCACTGCTTACGCCGGGAGCCCGTTTCGCTCTGCAGAAGCCGGACAGCCAAGGAAGCGCCACACCGGGTACAGCCTGTGGCGCCTCGACAACCGAGGGGACATACAACAGATGCGAGCGCAGCCTGCTACGTCTGAGGTGCGCAGGCCCGCAGCGCAACTTGTAGCATACGGGGGCAGCCGGACAGGGTCAATGCGCGAAGGGGCGCACCCGGGGCGGATCGCCGCATTCCCGGCACAAAACCCGCCGCGGCACCACCCATATACCGGACACGCCGCGCCTCCGCGCAGGCCCGCAAGACCACACTCTGACACCGCCGAGGCGGGTTGGACGGAAGAGTACGACGAGGGAGCCGATCATCCAAGAGCCCGAGCAGTTCGAGCCGGAAGCCACCCGACGCGCCGCGGGTGTCACGGAGAGTTCCCGGGCGAACCGGGGCTGGTGGGACCGGAACGCGGACGAGTACCAGAACGAGCACGGCACCTTCCTCGGCGACGATCGCTTCGTCTGGGGACCCGAGGGCCTCGACGAGGTCGAGGCCGAGTTGCTCGGCGCGCCGGAGGACCTCAAGGGCAGGGACGTCCTGGAGATAGGCGCCGGCGCGGCGCAGTGCTCGCGTTGGCTGGCCTCGCAGGGCGCGCGCCCGGTGGCCCTGGATCTCTCCCACCGCCAGCTCCAGCACGCCCTGCGCATCGGCGGAGCCTTCCCCCTGGTCCAGGCGGACGCGGCCGCACTGCCCTTCCGGGACGGCTCCTTCGACCTGGCGTGCTCCGCGTACGGCGCGCTGCCGTTCGTCGCGGACCCGGTCCTGGTGTTGCGCGAGGTGCGCCGGGTACTGCGCCCCGGCGGCCGCTTCGTCTTCTCCGTGACGCACCCGATCCGCTGGGCGTTCCCGGACGAGCCGGGTCCCGAGGGTCTGTCGGTGTCCGCCTCGTACTTCGACCGCACGCCGTACGTCGAGCAGGACGACGAGGGCCGGGCGGTCTATGTGGAGCACCACCGCACGCTCGGTGACCGGGTGCGGGACATCGCGGCCTCCGGCTTCCGGCTCGTCGATCTGGTCGAGCCGGAGTGGCCCGTCTGGAACACGGCGGAGTGGGGCGGCTGGTCGCCGTTGCGCGGCGGCCTGATCCCGGGTACGGCGATCTTCGTCTGCGAGCGGGACTGAGGGACGGTACGGCGCCGGGAGGCGGAGCCGAGCCGGGGCGTTTCCGGCCGATCGGCGGTGACGGCGTCCGCACGCGTGTGCACATGGTGCAGGCCGGGCAGAACCGATGAGTCGACAAGTCGCCCTCAGGGCTGCGGTCACCGGTACCGGCGGTGGGGGTACGCGCATGCATGTCTGTCCCGTCTGCAAGCGGAGCGACAGGACCACCAAGCTCAGCGTGTACTGGAGGACGCTCCCGGCCGAACGGCGGGCGGGGGCGCCCCACCTCGCGCGTCCCGCTCTGCACGACGAGCGCTGGACGGCTCCGCTCGGACTGCTCACCCTGGGCTGCGCCCTCCTCCTCTCCGAAGCGTGGCTGGGATTCGTCGGAGTGGCCGGCGGGGGCTTCTGGCTGGTGTCGCTGCGCGACAAGGTGGCCCAGACGGCGAAGCGACGGGCGGACTGGCACCGGAAGCAGTTCTGCCGGCGGTGCCACCACGACTTTCTCCCGTGACAACGGGCCTCTCCACCGCGACGGACAACGGGCCTTTCTCCTCTGACGTTTCGCCTCTGACGTTTCGCCTCTGACGTTTCGCCTCTGACGGCGGGCCTTTCCCCAGTGGCAACGAGCCTTTCCCCCTTGACAACGAGCCTTTCTCCCGCGACACCGGGCCGGAGCCGCCTGGAACACTGGTGCGGTGATCCGCCACGACGCCCTCGACCGCCTTCCCGTCCGCTCCGCCGTCCCCGCCCTTCGCGGCGCGCTCGAGGAGCATGGTGTCGCGGTGCTGTGCGCGCCGCCCGGCACCGGTAAGACGACCCTCGTACCGCTGGTCCTCGCCGGGCTCGTCGGCGGCGGCCCGGCACGCCGCGTGGTCGTCGCAGAGCCGCGCCGGATCGCAGCGCGGGCCGCGGCCCGGCGGATGGCCTGGCTGCTCGGCGAGAAGCCCGGCCACAGCGTCGGGTACACCGTGCGCGGGGAGCGGGTGACCGGACGGCACGCGCGCGTAGAGGTCGTCACGACCGGTGTGCTGCTCCAGCGGTTGCAGCGGGACCAGGAGCTGGCGGGCGTCGATGTGGTCGTGCTCGACGAGTGCCACGAGCGGCACCTGGACGCCGACACGGCCGCCGCCTTCCTGCTCGACGTACGCCAGACTCTGCGGCCCGGGCTGCGGCTGGTGGCGGCCTCCGCGACGACGGACGCGGAGGGCTGGGCCCGGCTGCTGGGCGGGGCCCCGGTCGTCGCGGCGGAGGGCGTGTCGTACCCGGTCGAGGTGGTGTGGGCGCCACCCGGGCGCCCGGTACGGCCGCCGCACGGATTGCGCGTGGACCCGGCGCTGCTGACGCATGTGGCGTCGGTGGTGCGGCGGGCGCTGGCCGAATGCGAGGGCGACGTTCTCTGCTTCCTGCCGGGCGTCGGGGAGATCGCGCGCGTGGCGGGGCAGCTGGCGGACCTGGCGGGCGTCGAGGTGCTTCAGGTCCACGGGCGGGCTCCGGCGGCCGTGCAGGACGCGGTGTTGTCGCCCGGCGACGGGAGGCGGGTGGTGCTGGCGACGTCCGTGGCGGAGTCGTCGCTGACGGTGCCCGGGGTGCGGGTGGTCGTGGACTGCGGACTCGCTCGCGAGCCGCGGGTGGACCACGCGCGCGGGCTGAGCGCACTGGCGACGGTGCGGGCCTCGCAGGCGGCGGGACGGCAGCGGGCGGGCCGGGCGGGGCGTGAGGCGCAGGGCCGGGTCTACCGCTGCTGGTCCGAGGCGGAGGACGCGCGGCTGCCCCGGTTCCCGGCGCCGGAGATCCGGCTCGCCGATCTGACCGGGTTCGCGTTGCAGGCGGCGTGCTGGGGTGACCCGGACGCGTCCGGGCTGGCGCTCCTGGACGCCCCGCCGGGCGGGGCGATGACGGCCGCGCGCTCGGTGCTGACGGCGGTCGGGGCCGTGGACGGAACGGGACGGGCCACGGAACGCGGTGTGCGGATGTCCCGCCTCGGTCTGCACCCACGGCTGGCTCGGGCGCTGCTGGACGCGGCGCCGCAGGTGGGCGCGGACCGGGCCGCCGAAGTGGTCGCCTTGCTGAGCGAGGAGCCGCCGCGGGAGTACGGGGACGATCTGGCGGCGGCCTGGCGGGCGGCCCGTCGCGGGAGCGACGCGTACGCGGCGCGCTGGCGGGAGGAGGTGCGCCGGCTGCGGGCCGCGGCGGACGGCCTCCCCGCCGACACGGGCGGGACCCTGCCTCAGGACGCGGAGCGGCCGGCGAGTGCGCCGGACGATCAGGTGGCCGGTCTAGTCGCGGCCCTCGCCTTCCCCGAGCGGCTCGCGCGCGCGGACGGCGGTTCGTACCTCATGGTCAACGGCACCCGTGCCGAGCTGGGGAACGGATCCGGGCTGCGCGGCGCCCCGTGGCTCGCGGTCGCCGTGGCCGACCGGCCGGTCGGCCACGTCCACGCGCGCGTGGGGCTCGCCGCGGCGGTGGACGAGGACGTGGCCCGGCGGGCCGCCGCCACCCTGCACACCGAGGACGAGGAGGTCCGCTGGGCCGATGGGGACGTCGTGGCGCGAAGCGCCGAACGGCTCGGCGCGGTGGAGCTGACGGTGCGGCCCCTGCGGGACCCGGCCCCCGGCCTCGTCCGGGAGGCCCTTCTGACGGGACTGCGCGAGGAGGGTTTCGGTCTGCTGCGATGGCCGCCTGGGGCCCTCGTCCTGCGGCAGCGGCTCGCCTTCCTGCGCCGGCACCTGGGTGAGCCCTGGCCGGACGTCTGCGACGAGGCGCTCCACGCGCGCGTGGAGGAGTGGCTGGAGCCCGAGCTGAGCCGTGCCCGGCGACGCGCCGACCTCGCGCGGGTCGACGCGGGAGAGGCCCTCGCCCGGCTGCTGCCCTGGGCCACAGGGGATGCCGCCCGGCTCGGGGAGCTGGCGCCCGAGCGGATCACCGTCCCGAGCGGGTCTGCCGTCCGGGTCGACTACGGCGACCCCGAGCGGCCCGTCCTCGCCGTCAAGCTCCAGGAGATGTTCGGGCTCCAGGAGTCGCCAAGGATCGCCGGTGTGCCGGTGCTGGTGCATCTGCTGTCCCCGGCCGGGCGGCCCGTCGCCGTCACCGCGGATCTCGCCTCGTTCTGGCGGGACGGGTACCGGGCCGTACGGGCGGAGCTGCGGGGCCGGTACCCCAAGCACCCCTGGCCCGAGGATCCCGCCTCCGCGGAGCCGACCCGGCACACCAACGCCCGGCTCAGGCGGTGACCGGCTCGGGCTCGGCCGGCTCGGCGGGCGCCGGGCCGTCCGGGCGGCGGCCGCGCGCCTCCAGGCAGAGGGACAGCGCCAGCAGACAGACCCCCAGGACGAGGAAGCCCCAGGGCAGATAGGACGTCAGCAGCAGGATCGGCAGGCGGTTGTGCTTGACGAGCGCGACCGTCGACCTGATGTAGTCCTCGCGCATCTTCACATGGCCCGCGAACGCCGTGACCTTGGCGCGGCCCCCGAGGAGTGCGCCGCCGCGCAGTTCCTCCCGGTGGATCTCCTCCCCGTAGACGGGCGCCCCGGTCACGGGCTCGACCCAGAACCTGCGGACCGTGGTGTACCAGCGGGTCGTGCCGGTCTTCGCCACCCACTCGCGGGTGAGGCCCTTGACAGGCAGCACCCTGGGATAGGGGACCTTGGTCCAGGGGATGGTCTGTTCGAAGTAGTAGACCGTCAGTCCGCGGAAGTTCCGGGCGCCCTTGTAATGGATGGGCGCGGTGACGCGCGCTTGGGCGTCGAAGTACCGGTAGTCCCTCTTCTGGGTCAGGAACGGCCACTTGAACTCGATGCCGTCGCGCCGGACGGGGTCGCCGTCGACCGACTCGCCGGCGACATGGACGGGTTCCTGGCTGTGCGCGTCGAAGACGTAGCGCTCGGGGACGCGGGCGACCATCTCCCCGCCGGGGCCCCGGACGTAGGAGAGGCCGTCCCAGACCACCACGTCCCGGCCGGCCGTCTTCCCGGCCTCCCTCGCGGCCTCCACGTTGCCCTTGAGGGTCTGCACGACGGTGACCTCGGGAACCGTGTGGGAGGTCATGGTGCTGTAGTCGAGGAGGGTGGCGTTCTTCGCCTGAAGGACCATCGTCTGGTACTGGTTGGCGGGGACCTTGGCCACGCGCGGGAAGACATACCAGCGCAGCAGCGGGGACAGCGCCGTGAGGAACACGGCGAAGGCGAGCAGGATCAGGCCGGCCTTGCGTCGCATCGCGGCGTCCTCCCTCTGCGTGCGGTGCGGGTCCGCGTCCGCGTGTCACGGCGTTCGGGCCCATGCGTCACGGATGGCTGGGGACCATGTGTCACGGATGGCTGGGAACCGTCGTCAGCAGCGGCTTCGGTGACGTACTGCCGGACGGCGGGCCCATGGCCGACAGGGCGAAGACCAGGGCGAGCGCTGCGGCGAGACCGATCGCGGCGGCGACGAGGGCGCGCATACGGGCCTCCCGTAGCTGATATACCGTCAGGTCCCCGCACCGTAGCAACGGGCGCGCGAGATGAGAACACGTCGCACGCAAGGCGGCGGCGCCCCTCCCCGAGGGAGGGGCGCCGCCGTCGCACGCGGGCCGGTGCGTCCTTACGCGGTGGGGCTCGGAGAGGTACTGCCCGACGGGGTCGGGCTGGGAGACGAGGTGGCCGCAGCGACGTCCAGCCGGACGGTGAGGGTCGCGCCGCCCGCAGTGGTGATGCGGAGCAGGAAGGTGCCGGTCGTGTCGTCGGCGTACAGCTTCGGGAGCTCGAGCAGACCGTGGGCGTCGGTCTGAAGGCCCGTGAGGGTGCGTACGGTGTGGCCCTCCCCGTCCTTGAAGTAGGGGCCCTTGTCGTTCTCGGTCGGGTCGTCGGCCGACTTGGCGAGGGTCGCGGTGGCCGCGACACCGTCCGCGACGGCACCCTTGTAGGTGGCCTTCACCTCGACCTGGTCCGCGAACTCGCCGCCCGGAGTGCACGTCAGCGCGGTGTCGCTGGTACGGGCGAGGGTGTCGGCCTGGCGTTCGACGACGGTGGCCTTGTACTCGGCGGTGACCTTACGGCCCACGAGGAGGGCGCGGACCGTGAACCCGCCGGTCTTCCGGCCTGCGACGAGCGCCGGCGCGGTGGCCTGGCCCGAGGCGTCGGTGACGACGGTCGCCACGGTCTCGCCGCTCGTGAAGGTGGCGTCCGTCTCTCCCGAGATCGTGAACCGCACGCGCACCTTCGGCACCGCCTTGCCGGCCCTGGTCAGGGCCGTCACCGCGATCTTCCGGTCGAACGTGTCGCCCGTTCTGGCCGAGAGCTTTCCGGTTCCGGCGTCCGCCAGACGGGCCACCGTGTCGCTCGCGGTCGGCGGCTTGGGCTTGGGCGCGCCCGGCGTCGACGGGTCCGGAGACGGGGTGGTGGTGCCGCCGGGCTTGTGGCTGCCGGGCTTGTGGCTGCCGGGCTTGTGAGTGCCGGGCTTGTGAGTGCCGGGCTTCTTGGTCCCCGCCCGCTTCGGGCCAGGGTGCGCACCGGAGTCGGTGTCGCTGCGGTGCCGGGGCACCGTACCCGTGCCGTCCGGGATCTCGTGGGTGCCCTTGCGGTAGTACTCGTACCAGGACAGAACGGTGTTCAGATAGTCCTGCGATGCGTTGTAGCCGAGGATCGCCGCGTTCATGTCGGACTGGACGGACAGGTCACGGCCCGAGCGGCACAGGTAGTGGCCGGCGGCGAGGGCGGCGTCGTAGACGTTGTTGGGGTCCTTGACCCCGTCGTGGTTGCCGTCGCGGCCCGCCCATGCCCAGGTGGACGGAATGAACTGCATCGGGCCGACGGCGCGGTCGTAGGTGGTGTCGCCGTCGTAGGCACCGTGGTCGGTGTCCCTGATGTTCGCGAAGCCGTTGCCGTCCAGGAGGGGACCGAGGATCTTCGAGTACGTCGTGCCGTCCGCGTCGACCTGGCCGCCGCGGGCCTGGCCGGACTCGACCTTGCCGATGGCGGCGAGCAGTTGCCAGGGCAGGTTGCAGCCCGGCTTGGACTGCTGAAGTTCCGCCGCCGCCTTCTTGTAGGCGTCCAGGACCGTGGCCGGAATTCCGGACTCCGCAGTACCCGCGGCGCCGGCGGGGGTGGGGCCGGCGGTCGGGGCGGGAGACTCGGTGGGGCTGTGGAGCGGCGGGAGGTCCGTGTAGTAACCGCCGTTGCCGGTGGCGGTGCCGTCACCGCCTTGGGCGGTGGTGACGTCGGTCTCGGGCGTGGTCTGCGCACCGGTGGTCTGTCTGCCCTGGTCGTCGGTGGTCACTCCCGGAGCCTGGGACGCCGCCAGAGCCGCGACCGTGGCCGCGGCCAGAGCCGTGGTTGCCGCCCCCTTGCGCAGCCTCCTGCCGATATGCGCCGCCATTGAGTGAACCCTTCCGTCGACGACCCCGTGTAGTGGTGCGCCTTTGTGTGTGCGACCGCGCTCCCCGGCACGGCGACCAAGTGACCCTACGACAACTTCCTTCGCGTCGGCACCGGTTGGTGCCCGGTTTTCACCGGTTGGTCATGCGTGCTTGGCCGGGACACAGGAGCGGGGCGGATCACCCCACCCGTTTCATGTGTCCTTCATACTGGACGTCTGTGATCGCCGGGCGGTTGTGCCCGGTCAACGTCTGCCGAGGGAGCCGAATTGCCGTTCACCCTCAGCCATGCCGCGGCCGTGCTTCCCGCCGTGCGCGGGGACGGGTCCGGGCGCGGACGACTGGTGCCCTCGGTCCTCGTCGCGGGTTCGTTCGCGCCCGACATCACCTATTTCGCGGCGAGCGCGGTGTCCGGGGCGATGGACTTCGGTGCCGTCACCCACTCCTTCGCCGGGGTGTTCACGGTGGACGTGCTCATCGCGTGGGCGCTGGTGGGGACGTGGCTGTTGCTGCGGGAGCCGGTGGTGGCACTCCTGCCGCGCGCGGCACAGGGGCGGGTGGCGGCGCTGGTGCGCTGCGGTACACCGCGCCGCAAAGTGTCGTTTCCTCTGGTTCTCCGCTGGTATGTCTCGGCGGCACTGGGTGCGCTGACCCATGTGGTGTGGGATGCGTTCACGCATCTCGACCGGTGGGGGATGCGGCTGTTTCCGGTGTTGAGGACGCCGTTCGAGGGAACGCCGCTGTACACGTACCTCCAGTACGGGAGTTCAGCGGTGGCGGCGGTGGTGATCGCGGTGTTCATGACGGTCGTGCTCCGGCGGACGCCCCCCGGCCCGGCCACGGGGTCGGGTGTGCCGCTGCTGTCCTGGGCCGACCGGTGGCTGGCCGGTGCGGTGATCGGTGGATGCGCGGCGGTGGGCGCGGTGCAGCGGGCGTCCCGGTGGTGGGCGTACTGGGGGCCGACCGCGAAGCCGTGGGAGGTGATCCCACCGGTGTGCTTCGGGGCGGGTGCCGGGCTCGCCGTCGGGCTGGCACTCTACGTGGCAGGGGTCCGGGCGCTGCGTCCGGCCGCCCCCGGCCCCTCGGCCCCGCGGCCGGAACCGGCCCGGCCGACGCGCCGCTGACCCCGTCCGCGTGCACGGGACGGGGCCACAGCCACAGGACCTAGATGCCTCGGGGCGGTTCGCCTAAAGGTCAGTGCGCCGCCGACTCCCAGTCCGCTCCCTCTCCCACCGACACATCCAGCGGTGCCCTCAGCCGCACCGCATCCGCCATCTCGCGTCGGACCAGCTCCTCGGCCTTCCGGCGCTCGCCGGGAGCGATCTCCAGGACGATTTCGTCGTGTACCTGGAGGAGCATGCGGGAGTCGAGGCCGGCCTCGCGCAGGGCGCGGTCCACGTTCAGCATCGCGATCTTGACGATGTCCGCCGCCGTGCCCTGGATCGGGGCGTTCAGCGCCATGCGTTCCGCCATTTCCCGGCGCTGACGGTTGTCGCTGTTCAGGTCCGGGAGGTAGCGGCGGCGGCCGAAGAGCGTCTCGGTGTAGCCGGTCGCCCGCGCCTCGTCCACCACCCGGCGCAGATAGTCCCGTACTCCGCCGAAACGCTCGAAGTACGTGTCCATCAGGGCCCGGGCCTCCGCCGCCTCGATGTTCAGCTGCTGGGACAGGCCGAAGGCCGACAGACCGTACGCCAGGCCGTACGACATGGCCTTGATCTTGCGCCGCATCTCCGCGTCCACGGCGTCGCGGGCCACCCCGAACACCTGGGAGGCCACCGTGGTGTGCAGGTCCTCGCCGGACGTGAACGCCTGGATCAGGCCCTCGTCCTCCGACAGATGCGCCATCACGCGCAGCTCGATCTGGCTGTAGTCCGCCGTCATCAGGGACTCGAAGCCCTCGCCGACCACGAAGCCGCGGCGGATGGCCCTGCCCTCGTCCGTGCGTACCGGGATGTTCTGCAGGTTCGGGTCGGTGGACGAGAGCCGGCCGGTCGCCGCGACCGTCTGGTTGAACGTGGTGTGGATCCGGCCGTCCGCCGCGACCGTCTTGATCAGGCCCTCGACCGTCACGCGCAGCTTCGCCTGCTCGCGGTGGCGCAGCATGATCACCGGCAGCTCGTTGTCGGTCTGGGTGGCGAGCCACGCCAGCGCGTCCGCATCCGTCGTGTAGCCCGTCTTGGTCTTCTTGGTCCTGGGCAGGCCGAGCTCTCCGAAGAGGACTTCCTGGAGCTGCTTGGGCGAGCCCAGGTTGAACTCGTGTCCCGCCGCCGCGTGCGCTTCCTTCACCGCCTGCTGGGTGGCGCCGGCGAACAGCTGCTCCATGGCCTCCAGATGCGTGCGGTCCGCCGCGATGCCGTACCGCTCCATGCGGGCGAGCAGCGCGGAGACGGGCAGTTCCATGTCGCGCAGCAGATCCGCCGCACCGACCTCTCGCAGCTTCTCCTCGAAGGCCTTGCCGAGGTCGAGGATCGCGCGGGCCTGGATCATCAGCGCCTCGGCCTCGGCACCCTCGTCGGCGCCGAAGGCGAGCTGACCGTCGGCCGTGGCCGCGGGGGCCAGCTCCCGGCCGAGGTACTCCAGCGACAGCGCGTCCAGTGCGAAGGAGCGGCGGCCCGGCTTGACCAGGTACGCGGCGAGCGCCGTGTCCATGGTCACGCCGTCGAGGGACCAGCCGTGCTCGGGGAAGACTCTCATCGCGCCCTTGGCGTTGTGCAGCACCTTGGGCCTGGCCGGGTCGGCGAGCCACTGCGCGAACGCCTTCTCGTCCGCCTCGTCCATCTGGGTCGGGTCGAACCACGCCGCCGCCCCGTCGGCCGCGGCGAGCGCGATCTCCGCGACCGCGCCCACGCCCAGCCCCCACGAGTCGACCGTGGCCAGGCCGAGGAGCCGGCCGCCGTGCTCGGCGAGCCACGGCTTCAGCTCGCCCGCGCCCAGCACCGCTCCCGCCAGTTCGACGCCGTCCGCCGGGACGGGCGTCGTCTCCGCCTCCTCGGCCCCGGGGTCGACGGCGAAGAGCCGCTCGCGCAGCGAGGGGTTCCTGATCTCCAGGGTGTCCAGGACCATCGCGACGGCC
The DNA here is from genome assembly GCF_040644655.1 of Streptomyces sp. NPDC046931. Taxonomy (NCBI): domain Bacteria; kingdom Bacillati; phylum Actinomycetota; class Actinomycetes; order Kitasatosporales; family Streptomycetaceae; genus Streptomyces; species Streptomyces sp. NPDC046931. The sequence goes on along the minus strand of NZ_JBEYWX010000003.1, from coordinate 282,795 downwards.
TTGCGGTCGTAGGGGGCCCGCCCCAGGTCGGCGACCGTCTTCGACAGCTCCACCTGCCGCTCCAGCTCCGTGAGCCGGCGGTTCAGCTTCACCGACTCCAGATGGTCGCGCAGATTCTGCCCGGCCTTGCCCTTGACCTCGTCGACGCGCTCCACCAGCTGCGCGAACGAGCCGAACTGGTTGATCCACTTCGCGGCCGTCTTCTCGCCGACGCCCGGGATGCCCGGCAGGTTGTCCGACGGGTCGCCGCGCAGCGCCGCGAAGTCCGGATACTGCGCCGGCGTCAGCCCGTACTTCTCGAAAACCTTCTCCGGAGTGAACCGGGTCAGCTCCGAGACGCCCTTCGTCGGGTACAGAACCGTGGTGTGCTCGGAGACCAGCTGGAAGGAGTCCCGGTCGCCCGTGACGATCAGCACCTCGAAGCCCTCGGCCTCAGCCTGGGTGGCGAGCGTGGCGATGACGTCGTCCGCCTCGTACCCCTCGACGGCGAAGCGCTGGGCGCCCATCGCGTCCAGCAGCTCGCCGATCAGCTCGACCTGGCCCTTGAACTCGTCCGGGGTCTTCGATCGGTTTGCCTTGTACTCCGTGAACTCCTCGGAGCGCCAGGTCTTGCGGGAGACGTCGAACGCCACCGCGAAGTGCGTGGGCGCCTCGTCGCGCAGCGTGTTCGCCAGCATCGACGCGAAGCCGTAGATCGCGTTCGTCGGCTGGCCCGTCGCGGTCGTGAAGTTCTCCGCGGGCAGCGCGAAGAACGCGCGGTAGGCCAGCGAGTGCCCGTCCATGAGCATCAGCCGGGGACGGCCGCCGCCGGAGGTCTTCTCGGTCTTCTTCGATGCTGTTTCTGCCACGCCCCCGATCCTGCCACGCTCCACTGACACTCGGGCCCGCCCGGGTCCTGGCGGCTCGGCGGCGCAGGAAGAGACGGCCGGTGGCCCTCGTAAGGGCGCGGCGTCACGGACCGTGCGCTTCCGGCGGCGAAGCGTCGCACGCGCGGCGCCAAGTGCCCCGTCCGGCGCTGTGCCGCCGGAGCCGCCACTGCTTATAACCACGCACAGCCGCATCACCGCGCACAGCCGCGTCACCGCACACAGCCGCGTCACCGCACACAGCCGCCCCGAGCGCGCCCGCCGCGCTCCCCATGACCGCACGGGTCTCGTTGCCGGCGGCGCGTGCGAGGATCGGATACCTAGTTCACAGGTGCAGGTGAAGGGGAGGGCCGAGATGGCCAGCAAGCCGCCCACGGAGGACCCGGTTCAGGACGCGCCGCAGGTCACCGCGCCGAAGCATGCGGCGGCGGGCCTGCCCGCCATCGGACATACCCTGCGCATCGCCCAGCAGCAGATGGGTGTGCGCCGCACCGCCCTCACCCTCCTCCGCGTCAACCAGAAGGACGGCTTCGACTGCCCGGGCTGCGCCTGGCCCGAGCCCGAGCACCGGCACACGGCCGAGTTCTGTGAGAACGGCGCGAAGGCGGTCGCGGAGGAGGCCACCCTGCGCAGGGTCACCCCGGAGTTCTTCGCCGCGCACCCCGTGGCCGACCTCGCGACCCGCAGCGGCTACTGGCTGGGCCAGCAGGGGCGGCTGACGCACCCCATGTACCTCCCCGAAGGGGGCGACCGTTACGAGCCGGTCGGCTGGGAGCGCGCCTTCGACATCATCGCCGAGGAGATCGCCGCGCTGGGCTCCCCCGACGAGGCCGTCTTCTACACCTCGGGCCGCACCAGCAACGAGGCCGCGTTCCTCTACCAGCTCTTCGCCCGCGAACTGGGGACCAACAACCTGCCCGACTGCTCCAACATGTGCCATGAGTCGTCCGGTTCCGCACTCTCGGAGACGATCGGCATCGGCAAGGGCAGCGTGCTGCTCGAGGACCTCCACAAGGCGGACCTGATCATCGTCGCCGGGCAGAACCCCGGCACCAACCACCCGCGCATGCTCTCCGCCCTGGAGAAGGCCAAGGCGAACGGGGCGAGGATCGTCAGCGTCAACCCGCTGCCCGAGGCGGGCCTGGAGCGCTTCAAGAATCCGCAGACCCCCCAGGGCATGCTCAAGGGTGCCGCGCTGACCGACCTGTTCCTGCAGATCCGCATCGGCGGCGACCAAGCCCTGTTCCGTCTCCTCAACAAGCTGGTCCTGGAGACCGAGGGCGCGGTCGACGAGGAGTTCGTCCGCGCACACACCCACGGCTTCGAGGAGTTCGCCGAGGCCGCGCGGGCCGCCGACTGGGACGAGACGCTGACCGCGACCGGTCTCACCCGCGCCGAGATCGAGCAGGCCCTGCGGATGGTCCTCGCCTCCAAGCGCACCATCGTCTGCTGGGCCATGGGCCTCACCCAGCACAAGCACGCCGTGGCCACCATCCGCGAGGTCGTCAACTTCCTGCTGCTGCGCGGCAACATCGGCCGCCCCGGCGCGGGTGTGTGCCCGGTGCGCGGCCATTCGAACGTGCAGGGCGACCGCACCATGGGCATCCTCGAGCGGCCCGCGCCCGCCTTCCTGGCCGCCTTGGAGAAGGAGTTCGGGTTCGCGCCGCCGCGCGAGCACGGCTATGACGTCGTACGGGCCATCCGCGCGCTGCGGGACGGCGAGGCGAAGGTCTTCTTCGCGATGGGCGGCAACTTCGTTTCCGCGTCACCCGACACCGAGGTGACCGAGGCGGCCATGCGCCGGGCCCGCCTCACCGTGCATGTGTCGACCAAGCTGAATCGCTCGCACACCGTCACCGGCGCGCGTGCCCTGATCCTGCCCACTCTGGGCCGCACCGAGCGCGATGTGCAGGCCGGCGGCGAGCAGTTCGTGACCGTGGAGGACTCCATGGGCATGGTGCACGCCTCCCGAGGCCGACTGGAGCCCGCGAGCCCGCGCCTGCTGTCCGAACCGGCGATCGTGTGCCGCCTCGCCCGCCGCGTGCTCGGCGACGGCAGCAAGGTGCCGTGGGAGGAGTTCGAGATGGACTACGCCTCCATCCGCGACCGTATCGCCCGAGTGATCCCCGGTTTCGAGGACTTCAACGCGCGCGTGGCCCGCCCCGGCGGCTTCGCGCTGCCCCATGCGCCCCGCGACGAGCGCCGCTTCCCCACCGCCACCGGCAAGGCCAACTTCACCGCGGCGCCCGTGGAGTACCCGAGCCTGCCCGAGGGCCGGCTGCTGCTGCAGACCCTGCGCTCGCACGACCAGTACAACACCACGATCTACGGACTCGACGACCGCTACCGGGGCATCACGAACGGCCGCCGGGTGGTGCTGGTGAACATGGAGGACGCGCGGGCGCTGGGCGCGGCGGACGGGTCGTACGTCGACCTGGTGAGCGAGTGGAAGGACGGCGTCGAGCGGCGCGCCCCCGGCTTCCGGGTGGTGCACTATCCCACGGCCCGTGGCTGCGCGGCCGCCTACTTCCCGGAGACGAATGTGCTGGTCCCGCTGGACGCCACGGCCGACACCAGCAATACCCCCGCGAGCAAGTCCGTCGTGGTGCGCCTGGAACAATCGGCGACCGACTGAGCGTTTGCTCAGCGACAGGCGAGTGACCGACCACCCCACGAACGGAGCCAGGCCCCATGGGCGAGCAGCACACCGTGAAGTTCCCGCAAGACGTCGTCGACGAGTACGCCGCGCTCGGCGTCGACCTGCCCGCCCTCTTCTCGGCCGGACACCTCGGCACCCGCATGGGCGTCGAGATCGTCGAGGCCTCAGCGGAGCGGGTCGTCGGCACGATGCCCGTGGAGGGCAACACCCAGCCCTATGGACTGCTCCACGGGGGTGCCTCCGCGGTCCTCGCCGAGACCCTCGGCTCGGTCGGTTCCATGCTCCACGGCGGCGCCTCCAAGATCGCCGTGGGTGTCGACCTGAACTGCACCCACCATCGCGGGGTGCGCTCCGGACTGGTCACCGGCGTCGCCACCCCCGTCCACCGCGGGCGGTCGACGGCGACGTACGAGATCGTGATCAGCGACGAGGACGGCAAGCGGGTGTGCACGGCCCGCCTGACCTGTCTGCTGCGCGATGTGCGGCCCGGCGACGGGGACCACATCCCCAGCGCGGGCTGAGTCGGCGAGCCGGCGTCCGCAGCGCCGTTGCCCCCGGGACCACCGGCGCCTTAGCGTCATGCCATGGCAACGGGAGGAGCCCCCAGGCCGGGGCTGACACTGCTCGGACTCCGGCTCGGGCTGACCCTCCTGACGAGTGTGACGACGGCCGCCTGCACCGCCGGCTCCGGCTCCGCCGGCGCGAGGAGCACCGAGGCGGCCGTCACCGCCTCGGCACCACTCAGGGCCACGCCTCCCGACGAGTTGTGCGCGCGGGTCGTCGCCTACTGGTCCCGCAGGGTGCTGGACAGCGACACCTACGGCGACTACCAGTCGATGGGGCTGTCCAACGGGCAGTACGAGATCCTGCGGACGGTCGTGGACGCCGCCCGGGCCGAGAAGAGGCGAGAAGGCGCCCTTGCCGCCGACCGGTTGATAGACCGTCAGGCGCACGAGGGATGCGCCGGCTGGTACCGCACCGGCGGCCCGAGCAAGGGCCCGTGGCAGTGAGCGGCGTCGGCCCCGTCGAGCCCGGCGAGGGCACGCACGCATGGGACGACCCGGACGCCTCGCCCCCGTCCGGTCCTCCACACGGACGCCTCGCCCATCTGTACGACCGGCACCGCCCCGCCCTCCTCACGGCGACGGCGGTCGCCACCCTCCTCGCGGGCGGCGGCTACCTCTACGCGACCCGGCCTCAGAGACCGCCGGCACCGCCACCGCCGTACCCCTCCCAAGTGGTCAGCGTCGCCTACCTGGACGCGCGGCCCGCGCCCCGCGGCGCTCCTCCCCGGAGTTTCACCCTCTCGGTACTGCTGAGCGTGGAGTCGGGCCCGCCGGTCACGGTGACCCGGATAGCCCAGCCCTATGCGGGTCTTTCCGTGGCCTCGGCACCGCGTCTCCCTTTCCGTACAAACGCAGGTTCCACCCGCAAGATCGCCATCACCATGCGCGTGACCGAATGCGGAAAGGTGTCCGAGAACGCCGGACTCCCTTTCCTCGACGTAACTCTGCGTAATAAGCGCGCAATGGAGGACCACAGTTACATCCTCGGCTCGCGCTACGCCCACGACCTCTCCGAGGCCCTGCACGTCGCCTGCGGCAACCATTCCCGGTAATCACCAAAACACCTGACACACCTGAACACAGCGGCGCGCGTCCTGCGGGTTCTCACTATGCGGACCGGGCGAATCGGCCGGAATTCCGCTGTATCACCCGTCCAGTACCGCTCTGCATTACCTCGTGTCATAACAAGAGCGTCACAGCCTGGGTCAGACCCTCCTCCACGTTCCCCACCCACGCTTAGAGTCACGGCCAGTCACCGCGCGGTCTGAATGTTCACTTCGGCCCAGCGCTCGACTCGGCCACTTCCAGGGTGGAGGGCCGTGCCAGGGAAAGGACTGATCGTGCGTCAACGTTCGCTCATCGCCATCACCGCCGCGCTGGCGGCGGGAGCGCTCACCCTCACCGCCTGCGGCTCGCGTGACAACGGCAAGAGCTCGGATTCCGGCAAGGGTGGCGGCACCACCGTCACCATCGGAGTGGACGCCCCCCTGACCGGCGACCTGTCCGCGCTGGGCCTGGGCATCAAGAACTCCGTGGACCTCGCTGTCAATACCGCCAACAAGCAGAACTACGTCAAGGGCGTCACCTTCAAGATCCAGGCGCTGGACGACCAGGCGCAGCCCTCCTCGGGCCAGCAGAACGCCACCAAGCTCGTCGCCGACTCGAGCGTCCTCGGCGCCGTGGGCCCGCTCAACTCCTCCGTGGCCGAGTCCATGCAGAAGGTCTTCGACGACGCCAAGCTGGTGCAGGTCTCCCCGGCCAACACCGGCCCCGGCCTCACCCAGGGCGCGGACTGGCAGACCAAGAAGGTCCGCCAGTACAAGTCGTACTTCCGCACCGCGACCACGGACGCCATCCAGGGCCCGTTCGCCGCCCAGTACGTCTACAACGACGCCAAGAAGAAGAAGGTCTTCGTCATCGACGACAAGAAGACCTACGGCGCCGGCCTGGCCGCCACCTTCACCGACGAGTTCAAGAAGCTCGGCGGCAAGGTCGTGGGCAGCGAGCACATCAACCCGGACACCAAGGACTTCTCCGCGGTCGCCACCAAGGTGAAGAACTCCGGAGCGGACGTCGTCTACTACGGCGGCGAGTACCCGCAGGCGGGCCCGCTCAGCAAGCAGATCAAGGCCGCCGGCGCCAAGGTCCCGCTGGTCGGTGGCGACGGCATCTACGACCCGACGTTCATCAAGCTGGCCGGCGGCAACAGCACCGGCGACCTCGCCACCTCCGTCGGTGCCCCCGTCGAGCAGCTCCCCTCCGCCAAGGAGTTCGTGGCCAACTACAAGGCCGGGGGCTACAAGGAGGGGTACGCGGCGTACGGCGGCTACTCCTACGACTCCGCGTGGGCCGTCATCGAGGCCGTGAAGAAGGTCGTCGAGGACAACGGCGGAAAGCTTCCCTCCGACGCCCGCGCGAAGGTCACCGCCGCCATGCAGAACGTCTCCTTCGACGGCGTGACCGGCAAGGTCTCCTTCGACGAGTTCGGTGACACGACGAACAAGCAGCTCACCGTGTACGCCGTGAAGGACGGTGCCTGGGCAACGGTCAAGTCCGGCACCTACACCGGCTGATCCCTCCCACCCGCACCATCCACGAGCCGCGCGGGGCGCTGTTCCACTGGCGCCCCGCGCGGACTCGCATCCGGCCACATCCGTCGAACGTCCGAAAGTCTCGGAGGACATGCGGTGAACGAACTGCCGCAGCAGCTGGTCAACGGCCTGCTACTAGGATCCATGTACGGGCTGGTCGCCATCGGCTACACAATGGTCTATGGCATTGTCCAGCTCATCAACTTCGCCCACGGCGAGATCTTCATGACCGGGGCGTTCGGCGCCCTCACGGTCTACGCATACATCCTGCCCGACGGCACCTCCATGTGGGTCGCCCTGCCACTGATGCTCATCGGCGCCATCCTGGTCGCCGTCATGGTGGCCGTGGGAGCTGAGCGGCTGGCCTACCGGCCCCTGCGCAACGCACCCCGCCTGGCCCCGCTCATCACGGCCATCGGCCTCTCCCTCGCCCTCCAGCAGGCGGTCTGGGCCTGGTACCCCGACGCCAAGTCACCCCGTATCTTCCCGCAGATCGACGGCGGCCCCTTCCACCTCGGCAGTGTCACCCTCCAGACCGGTGACATCTTCCTCTTCGTCGCCGCCCCCATCAGCATGGCCGTCCTCGCCTACTTCGTGATGAAGACCCGCACCGGACGCGGCATGCAGGCCACCGCCCAGGACCCGGACACCGCGAAGCTGATGGGCGTCAACACCGACCGCATCATCGTGATCGCGTTCGCCCTCGGCGCCACCTTCGCCGCCGTCGGATCCGTCGCCTACGGCCTCAAGTACGGCCAGATCGACTTCCGCATGGGCTTCATCCTCGGCCTCAAGGCGTTCACCGCGGCCGTCCTCGGCGGCATCGGCAACATCTACGGCGCCATGCTCGGCGGCATCGTCCTCGGCGTCGCCGAAGCCCTGTCCACCGCCTACATCTCGGACATCCCCGGCATGGACAAGTTCGGCAGCCAGTCCTGGGCAGACGTCTGGGCGTTCGTACTCCTCATCCTTGTGCTGCTGTTCAGGCCCCAGGGCCTGCTCGGCGAGCGCGTCGCGGACAGGGCGTGACACCGATGACCACACAGACCACCGCACCAGAGACCCCCAGCGCGCCCGCGGCCGCACAGTCCGGCCTCATCGGCCTCCCGCATCAGCTCGGGCGAGCCCTCGCCACCGGCGGCGGCGCCCTCACCGTCATCTCCACCTTCCTATCCTGGACCTGGACCGCCGACTTCCCCGGCGACCTCACCGTCTACGGCTACCCGGGCGGCCTGCAGGTCCTCGTCCTCATAGGCGCCGTCTTCACCACCCTGTTCGGCCTCGCCTCCTACGGCATCAAGGGCCTTCGATGGCTGGCCCCCGGCAGCGCCGACAGCGCCCTGAAGCTCGCGGCACTGGGCACCTTCGCCACCGCCTGGTACACCGTCGTCGCCATCAGCGTCGAACTCGGCGGCCTGGTGAACCTGGAGCCCGGCGGCTACCTCGTCGCCGTCGCCACCCTGGCCGCCCTGGTCGGCGCGCTGGCCCTGCCGTTCGAACGGCCGGCCCCCGACCTCGCCGACCCGGACGACACCGGCCTGGAACGGATCCGGCACAACCTCCGGCAGAACTGGAACGTGTTCAAGGCGGCCTTCGCCTCCAAGGCCCCGGCACCGGCACGCCTGCTGCCCGCCTACGCCGAGATCCTCGTCATCGCGGCGGCCATGGCCGCCGGCCTGCTCGTCTTCACCTACGGCATCGGCACCCAGTACGACGAACTGTTCATCGGCTTCCTCATCACCGCCGGCTTCGGCTTCGCCGCCCTCGGCAAGTCCGGGATCGTGGCCCGGGTCTCCGCGATCACCGGGCGGCACCGCACCGTGACGATGGCCGGCGCCTTCGTCGCCGCGGCGGCCTTCCCCTTCACCCAGTCCGACGACCAGTACGCGACGATCGGCGTCTACATCCTGATCTTCGCCACCGTCGCCCTCGGCCTGAACATCGTCGTCGGCCTCGCCGGCCTCCTCGACCTCGGTTACGTCGCCTTCCTCGGCGTCGGCGCGTACACCTCGGCCCTGGTCTCCGGCTCGCCGTCCTCGCCCCTGCACGTGAACTGGCCGTTCTGGGCCTCCGCCCTGCTGGGCGCGGCCGTCGCCATGGTCTTCGGCGTCCTCATCGGCGCACCGACCCTGCGACTGCGCGGCGACTACCTCGCCATCGTGACCCTCGGCTTCGGTGAGATCTTCCGCATCACCGTCCTGAACATGGACGGCACCTCCGGCCCCGACGTCACCAACGGCTCCAACGGCATCTCCTCCATCCCGAACCTGGACATCCTCGGGTTCGACTTCGGCAAGGACCACACGTTCCTCGGCGCCACCATCGGCCGGTTCGCCAACTACTTCCTGCTGATGCTGCTCATCACGCTCATCGTGGTCGTGGTGTTCCGGCGCAGCAGCGACTCCCGCATCGGCCGCGCCTGGATCGCCATCCGCGAGGACGAGACCGCCGCGCTCGCCATGGGCATCAACGGCTTCCGGGTCAAGCTCATCGCCTTCGCCCTGGGCGCCTGCCTGGCCGGCCTCGCCGGCTCCGTCCAGGCCCACGTGACCTACACCGTGACCCCCGAGCAGTACCAGTTCGCCCACGTCGTGCCACCCAACTCCGCCTTCCTGCTGGCCGCGGTGGTCCTGGGCGGCATGGGCACCATCGCCGGCCCGCTGGTCGGCGCCGCACTGCTCTACCTGATCCCGGCCAAGCTCCAGTTCCTGGGCAACTACCAGCTCTTCGCCTTCGGCGTCGCGCTCGTCCTGCTTATGCGCTTCCGCCCCGAGGGCCTCATCCCCAACCGGCGCCGCCAGCTCGAGTTCCACGAAGAGACCGAAGCGCCCGCCGTCCTCACCAAGGCAGGGGCCTGACCACGATGACTACCGACACCACCACCAAGGACGCCACCGCCGGCGCCTCCGCCCCCGGCGAGGTCGTACTCGACGCCCGCGGCGTCACCATGCGCTTCGGCGGTCTGACGGCTGTACGCAACGTCGACTTCACCGTCAAGAGCGGCGAGATCGTCGGTCTGATCGGGCCCAACGGCGCCGGCAAGACCACCTTCTTCAACTGCCTCACCGGCCTCTACATCCCCACCGAGGGCGAGGTCCGCTACAAGGGCAACGTCCTGCCGCCCAAGTCCTACAAGGTCACCGCGGCGGGAATCGCCCGCACCTTCCAGAACATCCGTCTGTTCGCCAACATGACCGTCCTGGAGAACGTGCTCGTCGGCCGCCACACCCGCACCAAGGAGGGCCTCTGGTCCGCCCTCCTGCGCGGCCCCGGGTTCCACAAGGCGGAGGCCGCCTCCCGCGAACGCGCCATGGAACTCCTGGAGTTCGTCGGCCTCGCCGGCAAGGCCGACCACCTGGCCCGCAACCTCCCCTACGGCGAACAGCGCAAGCTCGAGATCGCTCGCGCCCTCGCCAGCGAACCGGGCCTGCTGCTCCTCGACGAGCCCACCGCCGGCATGAACCCACAGGAGACCCGCGCCACCGAGGAACTGGTCTTCGCCATCCGCGACAAGGGCATCGCCGTCCTCGTCATCGAGCACGACATGCGCTTCATCTTCAACCTCTGCGACCGCGTCGCCGTCCTCGTCCAGGGCGAGAAGCTCGTCGAGGGCGACAGCGCGACCGTCCAGGGCGACGAACGCGTCATCGCCGCCTACCTCGGAGAACCCTTCGAGAACGCCCCCGGCGAGGACGAGGTCGCCGAGGTCGAGGCCGCCGAGGCAAACGCCGAGACCACGACGGACGCAGCGCCCGGCAAGGAGAACGACCGATGACCGCACTGCTCGAAGTCGAGGACCTCCGGGTCGCCTACGGCAAGATCGAAGCCGTCAAGGGCATCTCCTTCAAGGTCGACGCCGGCGAGGTCGTCACCCTCATCGGCACCAACGGCGCAGGCAAGACCACCACCCTGCGCACGCTCTCCGGCCTCCTCAAGCCGGTCGGCGGCCAGATCAAGTTCGACGGCAAGTCGCTCAAGAAGATACCGGCCCACCAGGTGGTCTCCCTGGGCCTCGCCCACTCCCCCGAGGGCCGGCACATCTTCCCCCGCATGACCATCGAGGACAACCTGCGGCTCGGGGCGTTCCTGCGCAGCGACAAGCAGGGCATCGAGAAGGACATCCAGCGGGCCTACGACCTCTTCCCCATCCTCGGGGAGCGCAGGAAGCAGGCCGCGGGCACCCTGTCCGGCGGTGAGCAGCAGATGCTGGCCATGGGCCGGGCCCTGATGTCCCAGCCGAAGCTGCTCATGCTCGACGAGCCGTCGATGGGTCTCTCCCCCATCATGATGCAGAAGATCATGGCGACGATCGCCGAGCTGAAGTCCCAGGGCACGACGATCCTCCTGGTCGAGCAGAACGCCCAGGCGGCGCTGTCGCTCGCCGACCACGGTCATGTGATGGAGGTCGGAAACATCGTGCTCTCCGGCACCGGGCAGGACCTGCTGCACGACGAGTCGGTGCGCAAGGCGTACCTCGGCGAGGACTGACCCGTCCCGCGGCCCGGCAACGCTGAGGCCCGCACCCCCGGTGTCAGGGGGTGCGGGCCTCGCCGCACGCCGTACGCGGAGCTGTTCAGCCCTTGGACGCCTTCTTCTCCTCGGCGTCCTGGATGACGGCCTCTGCGACCTGCTGCATCGACATGCGCCGGTCCATGGAGGTCTTCTGGATCCACCGGAAGGCGGCCGGCTCGGTCAGCCCGTACTCCGTCTGCAGGATCGACTTCGCCCGGTCCACCAGCTTGCGGGTCTCCAGCCGCAGCGTGAGGTCCGCGACCTCCTTCTCCAGCGTCCTCAGCTCGTTGAACCGGGAGACGGCCATCTCGATCGCCGGGACGACGTCGCTCTTGCTGAACGGCTTCACCAGGTACGCCATGGCACCGGCGTCCCGCGCACGCTCGACGAGGTCGCGCTGGGAGAAGGCGGTCAGCATCAGTACCGGGGCGATACGCTCCTCGGCGATCTTCTCGGCCGCCGAGATGCCATCAAGCTTCGGCATCTTCACATCGAGAATCACCAGGTCGGGCTTGTGCTCACGGGCCAGCTCCACGGCCTGCTCACCGTCGCCGGCCTCACCGACGACCGTGTAGCCCTCTTCCTCGAGCATCTCTTTGAGGTCGAGCCGGATGAGCGCCTCGTCCTCCGCGATGACGACACGGGTCGTCAGCGGAGGCACATGCGACTTGTCGTCGTCGTCAACGGGCTGGGGCGACTCGGGGGCGGTCACTCGGGCTCCTCGATACGGGCTGGGGCAGGTAGTGCTGCTTATGCAGCCTACCTAGAGGCGCCGGACGATGATGACCCGGTACACTCTCGGAAGTGCCGAGCCGGGTTGGTGGAACGGTATACACGGAGGTCTCAAACACCTCTGCCTGTGAGGGCTTGCGGGTTCGAATCCCGCACCCGGCACATTCTTTGAAGCGGAGGCTCACGTTCGCGTGAACCTCCGCTTTTTGCTGCGCCAAGTCACGTGCCGTGACGCAGAGTGGCCGTATGGAGCAGCACAGTCCTTCGATTCGCGCCCACGCGGTCGCACTCATGCGCCAAGGGGTCGAACCGCGTGGTCGCGGAGCAGCTGAGTGTCCCGCGCGGCACCGTCGGCTGGTGGCGCAGCGAAGACCGCAGAGCGCGCGGTGAGACATACGAGCGGCCCACGGACTGCCCCCGCTGTACCGGGCGCGGCTTCGACCGCGAGGCGTACGCCTATCTGCTCGGTCTCCACCTCGGTGATGGCCACATCATCGCCAAGCCCGGGCAGCACCACCTGTCCATCTTCTGCAACGCCAACCAGACAGGCCTGATCGCCGCGGCCGAGGAGGCGATGCGCAGGGTGATGCCCCTGCCGACGATCAAGCGGGGCCACAAGGCGGGCTGCGTCGAGGTCAAGTCGTACACGGAGCACTGGACTTGCATGTTCCCCCAACACGGCCCCGGCAGGAAGCACGAGCGCCGGATCGTTCTCGAGCCCTGGCAGCGGGACATCGTCGACGCCCATCCCTGGGAATTCCTCCGCGGCCTCCTGCACTCCGACGGCTGCCGCACCACCAGCTGGACCACCCGCCTCGTCGGCGGGGTGCGGAAGCGCTACGAATATCCGCGGTACTTCTTCACCAACGTCTCCGACGACATCCGCCCGCTCTGTACGGACACGCTCGGCAAGCTCGGCATCGAGTGGACGCCCTGCACCCGCAACGGAAGCCCTCACGACATCTCCGTGGCCCGCAAGGCCTCCCTCGCCCTTCTCGACGCCCACGTGGGACCCAAGTACTGACCCCTGGGACGCCGGAAGGGCCCGGAAGGGCCCTTCGCGCGTGGGGTCGGGCTAGCTGGGGCTGTCGTCCTCGCCGATGTGGTGGACCCGCACCATGTTCGTCGAGCCCGACACCCCGGGCGGCGAGCCGGCCGTGATCACCACGATGTCGCCCCTCTGACAGCGGCCGTACCTCAGCAGCAGCTCGTCGACCTGGTCGACCATGGCGTCCGTGGAGTCGACGTGCGGACCGAGGAAGGTCTCCACTCCCCAGCTGAGGTTCAGCTGGGAGCGCGTGGCCGGCTCGGGGGTGAAGGCGAGGAGCGGGATCGGGGAGCGGTAGCGGGACAGCCGGCGGGCGGTGTCGCCCGACTGGGTGAAGGCGACCAGGAACTTCGCCCCGAGGAAGTCGCCGATCTCGGCCGCGGCGCGGGCGACCGCGCCGCCCTGGGTGCGCGGCTTGTTGCTCTCGGTCAGGGGCGGCAGGCCCTTGGCGAGGATGTCCTCCTCGGCCGCCGAGACGATGCGGGCCATGGTGCGGACCGTTTCGACGGGGTGGTTGCCGACGCTGGTCTCTCCGGAGAGCATCACGGCGTCGGTGCCGTCGATGACGGCGTTCGCGACGTCCGAGGCCTCGGCGCGCGTCGGACGCGAGTTCTCGATCATCGAGTCGAGCATCTGGGTGGCGACGATGACGGGCTTGGCATTGCGCTTGGCGAGCTTGATCGCGCGCTTCTGGACGATGGGCACCTGTTCCAGTGGCATTTCGACGCCCAGGTCGCCGCGGGCCACCATGATGCCGTCGAAAGCCGCCACGATCTCGTCGATGTTCTCGACGGCCTGCGGTTTCTCCACCTTGGCGATGACGGGGAGGCGGCGGCCCTCGTCCTCCATGATGCGGTGGACGTCCCTGATGTCCCGGCCGCTGCGGACGAAGGAGAGGGCGATGACGTCGCAACCGGTGCGCAGGGCCCAGCGGAGGTCGTCCTCGTCCTTCTTGGAGAGCGCCGGGACGGAGACGGCGACGCCCGGCAGGTTCAGCCCCTTGTGGTCCGAGACCATGCCGCCCTCGACGACCGTCGTGTGGACCCGGGGACCGTCGACGGAGGTGACCTCCAGGCAGACCTTGCCGTCGTCGACGAGGATGCGTTCACCGGGGGTGACGTCGGAGGCGAGGCCCGCATACGTGGTGCCGCAGATCTGGCGGTCTCCTTCGACGCCCTCTTCCACGCTGATGGTGAAGGTGTCCCCGCGTTCAAGGAGTACGGGGCCTTCGGTGAATCGGCCGAGTCGGATCTTCGGGCCCTGAAGGTCGGCGAGGATTCCCACGCTGCGGCCGGTCTCGTCGGAAGCCTTGCGTACGCGCTGGTAGCGCTCCTCGTGTTCGGCGTAGCTGCCGTGGCTGAGGTTGAAGCGGGCGATGTCCATTCCGGCTTCGACCAGTGCCTTGATCTGGTCGTACGAGTCGGTGGCGGGCCCCAATGTACAGACGATCTTCGCTCGGCGCATGGTTCGAGCGTATGCCTTACCGGCCGGTAGAGAATTCGTTGCGCGTGACTACCCAACGACCTTTACGTGAAGCCTTATTGACAAGTGTTGAATTGTGCGGTGGTGCGCTCCGATGAGCATCCCGAAGGAAAACCGGAGCGAAATACGCGCGGTTTTCGCTGACGCCCGTATTCCGCTGGCCCTCGTGATGCGGTGCGGCCGGTCCGGGGCGGCGCCGTGATGACGCACGCGTCGATCCCCGCTCTGTCACCGACGGTCTGACGGGGAGTCATGCACCGGTCATCAGATCGAAACCTCCGGGGTCTGTTGCGGCCGGTCGTGACCGGGTCAGAATCTACGCGCGTTGTTGACCAGTCCTCGAGGGGTACGAGAGATGCCGTTGAATCGCCGGAAGTTCCTGAAGAGATCCGCTGTGACCGGAGCGGGGGTGGCGCTTGCGGGTTCCGCGGCGGCTCCGGCGGCGCAGGCGGCGTCCGCGACCCCGGCGAAGAAGGGCCCGAAGCGGTATGCGCTGACGGTGATGGGGACGACGGATCTGCACGGACACGTCTTCAACTGGGACTACTTCAAGGACGCGGAGTACGCGGACAAGGCCGGCAACGCGATGGGCCTGGCCCGGATCTCGACCCTGGTGAACCAGATCAGGCAGGAGAAGGGCCACTGCAACACGCTGCTGCTGGACGCGGGCGACACGATCCAGGGCACTCCCCTGACGTACTACTACGCGAAGGTCGACCCGATCACGGCCAAGGGCGGCCCCGTGCACCCGATGGCGCAGGCCATGAACGCGATCGGGTACGACGCGGTGGCGCTCGGGAACCACGAGTTCAACTACGGTATCGAGACGCTGCGGAAGTTCGAGTCGCAGTGTCACTTCCCGTTGCTCGGCGCGAACGCGCTGGACGCGAAGACGCAGAGGCCGGCGTTCCCCCCGTACTTCATGAAGAAGTTCCACGTACCGGGCGCCCCGCCGGTGAAGGTCGCGGTCCTCGGCCTGACCAACCCGGGCATCGCGATCTGGGACAAGGCCTATGTGCAGGGGAAGTTGACCTTCCCGGGCCTTGAGGAGCAGGCGGCCAAGTGGGTGCCGAAGCTCAGGTCGATGGGCGCGGACGTGGTGGTGGTGTCGGCGCACTCCGGTTCCTCCGGGACCTCGTCGTACGGTGACCAGCTGCCGTACGTCGAGAACGCGGCCGCCAATGTGGCCCGCCAGGTGCCGGGCATCGACGCCATCCTGGTGGGCCACGCGCATGTGGAGATCCCCGAGCTGAAGGTCACCAACGAGCAGACGGGGAAGACGGTCGTACTGTCCGAGCCGCTGTGCTACGCGGAGCGGCTCACGCTCTTCGACATCGAGCTGGTCTTCGCCGAGGGCCGGTGGGAGGTCGAGTCCGTCGCGGCCTCCCTGCGCAACACGAACACGGTCGCCGACGACCCGGAGATCACCAAGCTGCTGTCCGACGAGCACGCGGCCGTGGTGAAGTACGTGAACCAGGTGGTCGGCCGGGCGACGGAGACGCTGACGACGGTGGAGGCGCGCTACAAGGACGCCCCGATCATCGACCTGATCACCAAGGTGCAGGAGGACGTGGTCAAGGCGGCGCTGGCGGGCACCGAGTACGCGTCGCTGCCGGTGCTGGCGCAGGCGTCGCCGTTCTCGCGGACCTCGGAGATCCCGGCCGGCGATGTGACGATCCGGGATCTGTCGGGCCTGTACGTGTACGACAACACGCTGGTGGCGAAGCTGATGACGGGTGCGCAGCTCCGGGCGTACCTGGAGTACTCGGCGGGGTACTTCGTGCAGACGGCCGCGGATGCGGCGGTGGACGTGGAGAAGCTGACCAACGCGGGCGGCCGGCCGGACTACAACTACGACTATGTGTCGGGGCTGCGCTACGACATCGACGTCGCCCAGGCGGCGGGTTCCCGTGTCAAGAACCTGACCTACGGCGGTGCCCCGCTGGACGACGCCCAGCAGTTCGTGCTCGCGGTGAACAACTACCGCGCCAACGGCGGCGGCGCCTTCCCGTACGTGGCCTCGGCGAAGGAGCTGTGGTCGGAGTCGACGGAGATCCGGACCCGGATCGCGGAATGGGTGACCGCGAAGGGTGTCCTGGACCCGAAGGACTTCGCGTCCGTGGACTGGAAGCTGACGCGGAACGGCACGGCGGTCTTCTAGGCCTTGGATCTGCTGGGGCCTCGGTTTTCTGAGGCCCCATGCCCATTGAGGCCTCAGAAAACCGAGGCCTCAGGCCCTTTGGGGCATCAGACCCTTTGGGGGCAGCAGGTCCTCTGGGGCAACAGGTCCTCTGGGGCAACAGGTCCTCTGGGGCCTCGGATCGTGTCTTCCGGGGCCCCGGGTCCGTCTTCCCAGGTCCAGCTCCCGTCATCCTGGGCCCGGGCCGCGGGTGGACCCGGATACCGGAGTCCGAAGGTGGTGAAGGCGGTGCGCCGGGGCAGGGGGTAGGGCTCCTTGCCGGTGAGGGAGTTGAGGATGGTGGCGCTGCGCCAGGCTGCGAGGCCGAGGTCCGGGGTGCCGACGCCGTGGGTGTGGAGTTCGGCGTTCTGGACGTAGAGGCGGCCGGTGACGGAGGGGTCGAGGACCATGCGGAACTGGTCGTCGATGCGGTGACGCTCGCTGCTGTCGCGGCGCAGGTAGGGGGCGAGTCCGGCGAGGATGCGGTCGAGGGGGCGCTCGCGGTAGCCGGTGGCGAGGACGACCGCGTCGGTGGTGAGGCGGGAACGGACGTTCTGCTGGGTGTGTTCCAGGTGCAGCTCGATCCTGGCGGTGGCGAGGCGTTCCGCGGTGTGGACGTGGACGCCGGGGGTGAGGACGGCGTCGGGCCAGCCGCCGTGCAGGGTGCGGCGGTACAGCTCGTCGTGGATGGCGGCGCTGGTGGCGGTGTCGATGCCCTTGTGGAGCTGCCACTGCGCCGAGACGAGCCGGTCGCGCACGGGTTCGGCGAGGGCGTGGAAGTAACGCGTGTAGTCGGGCGTGAAGTGCTCGAGGCCCAGCTTGGAGTACTCCATGGGGGCGAACGCCTCGGTGCGGGCGAGCCAGTGGATCCGCTCGTGCCCGGCCGGCCGGTGGCGCAGGAGGTCGAGGAAGACCTCGGCGCCCGACTGGCCCGCGCCGACGACGGTGATGTGCCGGGCGGTGAGGAACTCCTCGCGGTGGCGGAGGTAGTCCGCGGCGTGGATGACGGGCACGGCGGGGGCCTCGGCGAGGGGGACCAGCGGTTCGGGGACGTACGGTTCGGTGCCGACGCCCAGGACGATGTTGCGCGCCCGGGTCCGGCCGAAGGCCTCGGCCTGGCCGTCCGGGTCGAGCCGGGTGAAGTCGACTTCGAAGACGTCGTTCTCCGGGTCCCAGCGGACGGTGTCGACCTGGTGGCCGAAGTGGAGTCCGGGGAGGTGGCCGGCGACCCAGCGGCAGTAGGCGTCGTATTCGGCGCGCTGGATGTGGAAGCGCTCGGCGAAGTAGAAGGGGAAGAGGCGCTCGCGGCTCTTGAGGTAGTTGAGGAACGACCAGGGGCTGGCGGGGTCGGCGAGGGTCACCAGGTCGGCGAGGAAGGGGACCTGGAGGGTGGCGCCGTCGATGAGGAGGCCGGGGTGCCAGTCGAAGCCGGGTCGCTGTTCGTAGAAGGCGCTGTCGAGTTCGGCGAGGGGTTGGGCGAGGGCGGCGAGGGAGAGGTTGAACGGGCCGATGCCGATGCCGACCAGGTCGCGTGGAGCCGGGAGGTCGTGGTACGGGAGGTGGATCATCGGGGCGTGCTTCCTTCCACCAGGTTCAGGAGCGCGGCCAGGTCGCCGGGCCCGGTGTGGGGGTTGAGGAGGGTGGCCTTGAGCCAGAGGCGGCCGTCGAGCCGGGCGCGGCCGAGGACGGCGCGGCCGTGGTGCAGGAGGGTGCGGCGGACGGCGGCGACGCTGTCGTCGGGGGCTCCGGCGGGCCGGAACAGGACCGTGCTGATGGTGGGCGGGGCGTACAGCTCGAAGGCGGGGTGTGCCGAGACGAGCTGGGCGAGTTCCTGTGCGCGGGCGCAGACGTGGTCGACGAGGTTGCCGAGTCCGGTCCGGCCGAGGGCTTTGAACGTGACGGCGATCTTGAGGATGTCGGGGCGCCGGGTGGTGCGCAGGGAGCGCCCGAGGAGGTCGGGCAGACCCGCCTCGGTGTCGTCGTCGGCGTTGAGGTAGTCCGCGCGGTGCTGCAAGGCCCGCAGGTCGTGCGGGCGCTGCACGGCGAGGAGGCCGGCGGCCACGGGCTGCCAGCCGAGTTTGTGCAGGTCGAGGGTGATGGTGTGGGCGCGGTCCAGGCCGTGGAGCTTGGGGCGGTGGCGGTCGCTGAAGAGGAGTCCGCCCCCGTACGCGGCGTCGATGTGGAGGCGGGCGCCATGGGCTGCGCACACATCGGCGATCTCGTGCAGGGGGTCGATGAGTCCGGCGTCGGTGGTGCCGGCCGTGGCGGCCACGAGGACCGGCTCGCCCGGGCCGGACAGGCGGCTGAGGGCTTCGGCGAGGGCACTGGGGTCGAGAGTGCCGCGCGGGGCGGGGAGCACCACGGGTTCGGGCAGGCCGAGGAGCCAGGCGGCGCGGGCCAGGGAGTGGTGGGCGCCTGCTCCGCAGACGAGCCGGACACGGCCGTGGGCTTCGCGGGCGAGGAGGAGGGCGAGCTGGTTGGACTCGGTGCCGCCGGTGGTGACGAGGGCGGCGGCCGCACCGGCCTCCTGGGCGACGGCCGCGGTGACCAGGGATTCCAGTTCGGATGCCGCCGGGGCCTGGTCCCAGGAGTCCAGGGACGGGTTGAGGGCCGAGGCGGCGAGGTCGGCGGCGGTGGCGACGGCGAGGGGCGGGCAGTGCAGGTGGGCGGCGCAGAGGGGGTGGGCGGGGTCGGCGGCGCCCTCGGCGAAGGCGCGTACGAGGGCGCGTACGGCGTCCGGGTCGCCCTTCTGCGGCAGCACGTCGCCGACGGCGTCGCGGACCCGTGCGGCGACCGCCGCGGGACCGCCCGCGGGCAGCGGCCCGCCGCGCAGCCGTACGCCTTCCCGGAGGGCGTCGAGGACGGTGGCGAGCAGTGGCCCGAGGGCAGCCGGGCCTTCGGGGCCTGAGGCGAGGGGCGGCAAGCTCATGGACGTCCTCCGGGCACTGGTCGGGGGGAATCAGGCCCGCATACGAGGGAGTTCACCCGCTCACAGAGAACAACGATCCGACCCGGGAGGGGGTATCGGTGGCGAGCGGGACACGTCAGGAGGGAACCGCCGGGGTGAGAGCACGTTCACGGACCGCCGCCACCCTGTGTGGGCTCACGCCGGCGGGCGCCCGGTGGCGGACGTTCGCCGATCGGCGGCCGCGTGAGGGGGGTGCGCCGACCGGAGGCCCCGGGAGGGGCGGCAGGCCCCCGAACGCGGGCATTCGCTGACCCGCGCCTCAGCAGCCAGCGCACACCGACCGGCCACCGACTACGAGCGCGCGCCAACCGACGCCCGGGTGACGCACGCCTGCCCGCGTCCGGTGACGAGCACGGACCGGCCGACGCCGCGTAACGGCGTGTGCCGACCGAAACACCCGGGAACCGGCCCGCCGACGCCTGTTCCGGGGCACGCCGGCCGACGCCCGGTGGCAGGCGTGCGCGCAGGCCCGCACCGGGCAAGAACACCGACCGGCGGCCCATGAGAGGTGCGTGCCGACCGGAACACCCAGAAACCGGAGGCCCGCCCATCCCCACACGCAAACACGCGCACGCCTGCCGACCCCCGGCACGGGCATTCGCTGACCCGCGCCCAGCAGCGAGCGCCGGTCTCCCCGCACCCGGTGCCGGGCACGTGCCAACCGACGCGCGGGTGACGCATGCAGCCGCCGGCCCAGGCCGGGTCCCGGACACGGGCCCCCGACGCACGTGGACGGGGGCCGGCCGGCGTCGGCTACGCCTCGCGGACGCGCAGGGCGCGGGCCAGGTCGTCGAGTTCGTCGACGAGCCTGCGGTGCAGGGCCGGGACGAGGTCCTGCTTGCGCAGGCACTTCTCGCCCCGGCGGAGGGTGTCCGCGTCGACGGCGTGGCGCGGGAAGGCCCAGCGGCCGGTGGCGGCGGCGATGGCGGGGCCGCGGCGGGCGGCGACGGCGGGCGCGTCGGTCCAGTAGCGGTCGACGTACTCCGCGACGATGTCGGCCTGTTCGGGCTGCCAGAAGCCCTGCGCGGTGGCGGTGAACAGGTAGTTGGACAGGTCGTCGGTGGCGAACATCGCGTCCCAGGCACGCCGCTTGGCCTCGGGGTCGGGCAGGGCGGCGCGGCAGCGAGCGGCGCCTTCCTGGCCGGTGGCGCTGGGGTCGCGCTCCAGTTCCTCGTCGATGGTGGCCTCGTCGACGGCGCCGAGGACGGCGAGGCGGCCGAGGATGCGCCAGCGCAGTTCGGGGTCGAGTTCGGGCCCGCCGGGCACCGTGCCGTCGGCGAGCCAGGCGGCGATGGTGTCGGGGTGGGCCGCGGCGTCGATGAAGTGGCGTACGGCGATCAGCCGCAGCCCGGGGTGGGAACCGTCCTCGGTCCGGCGGATGAGGTCGCGGCACAGGTGGGTGAGGGTGGTGAGGGCCGCGGGCCGTTCCCCGGCGGGCAGGTATCGGTCGGCGACCTGGGCGGAGGCGAAGGCGAGGACGCCTTCGGCGAGGGCCAGGTCGGTTTCCTGCGGGAGGTGGGTGCGCGCGGTCTCCAGGTAGGCGGCGGCGGGGAGGCTGCCGTCGCGGACGGCGTCGCGCAGGGCGTTCCACACGACCGCGCGGCTGAGCGGTTCGGGCACGGCGGACAGGGCGCCCCGCACGGCCTTGAAGGAGTCGGCGTCGAAGCGGACCTTGGCGTAGGTGAGGTCGCTGTCGTTGAGCAGGAGCAGGGCGGGGCGCTTGCCGAGGGGCTGCGGCGCGGTCTGCGGGAGGTCCAGTTCGAGGCGCTCGCGCAGGGTGAGGCCGCCGTCGTCGGAGAGGTCCTGGTCGTACAGGCCGACGGCGATGCGGTGGGGGCGGCTGCCGTCGTGGGTGACGGTCAGGGAGTAGGTGCCGTCGTCGGCCTGGGTGAGGTGCGGGGTGAGGGTGTCGACGCCGGTGGTGCGCAGCCAGGAGTCGGCCCAGGCGTGCACGTCCCGTTCGGTGGCGTCGGCGAGGGAGTCGACGAAGTCGGCGAGCGTGGCGTTGCCGAAGCGGTGGCGGGCGAAGTGGGTGTTGATGCCGGCGAGGAAGTCCTTCTCGCCGAGCCAGGCCACCAGCTGCCGCAGCGCGGAGGCGCCCTTGGCGTAGGAGATGCCGTCGAAGTTGAGGAGTGCGGAGGCGGTGTCGTCGACCGCGTCGGGGGCCACCGGGTGGGTGGAGGGCCGCTGGTCCGCGTCGTATCCCCAGGCCTTCCGGGCGACGCCGAAGTCGGTCCAGGTGTCCGTGAAGCGGGTGGCCTCGGTGAGGGTCTGGTATCCCATGTACTCGGCGAAGGACTCGTTCAGCCAGATGTCGTCCCACCAGCGCAGGGTGACGAGGTCGCCGAACCACATGTGGGCCATCTCGTGGGCGATGACCATGGCGCGGGTCTGGCGCTGGGTGTCGGTGACGGCGGAGCGGTAGACGAACTCGTCGCGGAAGGTGACCAGGCCGGGGTTCTCCATGGCTCCGGCGTTGAACTCGGGGACGAACGCCTGGTCGTAGGAGTCGAAGGGGTAGGGCTCCTCGAACTTCTCGTGGTAGCGGTCGAAGCACCGGCGGGTGATCTCGAGGAGTTCGTCCGCGTCGGCGTCGAGGTAGGGGGCGAGGGAGCGGCGGCAGTGGATGCCGAAGGGCAGTCCGCGGTGCTCGGTGCGCACGGAGTGCCAGGGGCCGGCGGCGACGGCCGCGAGGTAGGTGGAGATGAGGGGGGTCGCGGCGGCGCGCCAGGTGCCGTCGCCCTCGTGGGTCGTGACGCCGTTGGCGAGGACGCTCCAGCCTTCGGGAGCCTTGACGGTCAGCTCGAAGACGGCCTTGAGGTCGGGCTGGTCGAAGGCGGCGAAGACGCGCTGGACGTCGTCCAGGAACAGCTGGGTGTAGACGTAGGTCTCGCCGTCGGTGGGGTCGGTGAAGCGGTGCATGCCCTCACCGGTGTGCGAGTAGCGCATGGCGGCGTCGATGCGCAGTTCGTGCTCGCCGGCGGTGAGGCCCTTGAGAGGCAGCCGGTTCTCGTCGAGCGTCTCGGGGTCCAGGGGCTGTCCGTCCAGCGTGGCGGAGCGCAGCTCGGCGGGCTTCAGCTCGACGAAGGTGTCCGCGGCCTTCCGGTCACCGCGCACCGTGAAGTGGATGACGGTACGGGAGTCGAAGGTCTCGTCGCCGCGGGTCAGGTCGAGGGCGATCTCGTAGCGGTGGACGTCGAGGAGACGGGCACGGGTCTGCGCTTCGTCGCGCGTCAGTACGGACATGAGGGACATGCTGCCTGATGCCGCCGACAGCGCACAGGGGTGGTCCCGGTACACACCCTTTGTCCGACTCCGTTGCCGCCTTCTCGCTCCCTCTCGCGCCGCCCACGTGCACGTTTTGTACCGTTCGCGTGCGCCCTTCGCGCCGTCCGCATACGTGTCCCGAGACGCCTGAGGACACGTCCCGTGCGGCCTGCGGGCTGCGCCCGTGGCACCTAGGGGTGTCTCTCGTGCCGCGCCGGGGCGCACCCGCGGGATGTGCCGTCGGCGGTGTCCTCGCGCTGGCCCGGCAGGTGTGCGTCCGGATGCGGGAGGGCGCGCGCCGGGGGCGCGCCGGCCCCCTCGAGCCGGGCGCGCAGGGCGCGTACCTCCCGTTCGAGGGCCTGGGAGTGCTGGTGGGCGTTGTAGAGGTAGCGGACCTTGGTGCGCAGGGACCAGGGGTCGACCGGTTTCATCAACAGGTCGGCGACACCGAGGCCGAAGGCGGCGGAGGTGAGTGCGGCGTCGGGACCGAAACCCGTGAGGAGGATGACCGGGATGTGCTGGGTCTGCTCCACGCGCCGCATGTAGCGCACGACGTCGAGTCCGCTCACCCCGGGCATGCGCACATCGAGGAGCAGGAGGCCCACCTGGCCCCGCAGGACCTCCTTGAGCGCGCCGTCGCCGCTGGTCGCACGGGTGAGCCGGTAGCCCAGCGGGGCCAGTGCACTCTCCAGGGCGTAGAGCATGTCCTCGTGGTCGTCGACGATGAGAATGCTCGCATCAGACGGCATGGCCCGACGTCCCCTCGTTTGGGCAACCAGCTTATGCCCGAACCGTCCTACCCCGCGTTCCTTTGACCTGACAAAGAGTCACTCGGCCGAACGGGCGAGCGGTGTCCCGCCGACCGGCACGGGCCGTGCGGCGCGGAGGTCAGTTCTTCGGTGTGTCGGCGGTGGACGTGGCGCCCTCGGCGATGCGCTCGTGGTGGCGGATGACCTCGGCGATGATGAAGTTGAGCAGCTTCTCCGCGAAGGCGGGGTCGCGTCCTGACCTCCATTCATCCGGCGTCTTCGCAGGTAAGGACTGTTCGACGTGGGATGCCGCGCCACGTCAGTACCTTGGTGGAGGCTTGGCGGATACTCGGTAGCTCCTTAGTGGTGCGGTGCACTGCCCCCTAAATCTCCCCTAAACGATCAAGCTGTTGTTGCACGTCAGATAGCCAGACGGCCCCCTGCCGACCCGCGCCGGCGGGGAGCAGGGGGCCGCCCCAAGTGCCGGCCACCGTCCCCGAGGGGGGGACCTGACGACGGGGCCGGCACGTCTTCGGGTGCTTCGACCTTCCGTGTTGCCTGAGGGATGCAGGTCGATGCAGGGATTCACCCTTTCGAGCGAACGCACGTTCGATTACTGGACACTACACGGAGCCCTGCGGCATATGCCAGTCACCGCAGGGCTACACGGTGCGTTCACCTTCTCTACGACGCGGGCACGTCCGTCCGTCGCACGCATTTCAATATTGATCATTTGGCGACCACTTGGGTACTGACACAAGATCACTAACGCCTAAGCGTGTGACGGGTGCCAGCCCGCCGCAATCCCCGACCCGACTGGGTCATGCAAAGACGTGTCGCCCTCGGTCACCGCAACGCGGATCTCCGGCGGCAGCAGGAGCTGTCACAGGAGCAGCTAGCCCACATGGCCGGCATGGAGCGCAGGTCGATTCAGCGGTACGAGAACGCGGTCCGGGATCCGCAGTTCTCGGATCTCCTGCTCATCGCTCACGCTCTCAGGTGCCACGTGACCGACCTCCTCCATGGATAGCTGCACGTAACGGGCGAGCGGTCGCTTAGCCCTGACTTTGATTCAACATGCACCCCTAGGTAAGAGCAAGGTTCAACGAGCAATTACCTACACGCGTTCACGCCTCCGTCGCGGGTGTCAACTGCCGTTCGCCATGCTCTGGCCAGGGCTTTCCTCGGAGGCAACGGTTAACGCCCGTTTATTGCCTCGGAGGTCACGCTGACTCGCCGTTCAGTGCGCGGTACGCGTCGCCCCCTAGCGCCAGGTACGCGTGCCGCAGCCGCTGGGAGTCGTCGCACGGGCCGCCGTCGAGAGCACGGCAGCGGGGGCACTCGAGGGTGTGGGCGGTGTACTCGCCGTAGGCCTCTTGCAGGGGGCTCAGCCTGGTGCCCGCGGCGACGACGGCTGGCCGACGGGTTCCCGGCTGGGCTGGGGTGTCTCTAGGCTCGTCCACGCTGACGGCTCCTGCTCGCTGTCGGCCATGCCCCCGGGCCGGTCGCACGGTCGCGGGGGTTTCTGCTGCTCAGACGGTACCGCTATATACCGCCCCATGTGGCCCCATGGGACCACCTGCGGATGCTGGGAGCTTGGCACCGCCCTACGTTTCGATCATGAGTGAGGAGCCGATCGGCTACGTGTACATGCGGGTCGCCGACCAGGTCGAGGCGGAGATCCGGTCCGGCCGGCTGCCGAAAGGTGCCCGGCTACCCAACGAGCGGGACATGGGCGCCCAGTACGGGGTCGCGCCCGGGACGGCACGGCGGGCAGTGCAGGAGCTGCGGGACCGTGGCCTGGTCGTGACGCTGGCGAACAAGGGGACCTTCGTCGTCATGGACGGGGCGAACTCGTAGTCCGCTGTCCGACCCCGCGGCTAGGCTGATCGTCATGCCTTCCACTCCCCCGCCGCAGGGTGCTGCGCGGTCTGCCGCGGCCGTGAATGCGGACATCCGCGCCCTGGTTGAGGCGTGCGGCGGCTGGCTGTATGGGGAGACGCGGCAGCGGTACGAGCTGCTCATCGCGGAGTGGACGGTCGCCGTTGCGGCGGAGCGGAACCGGCTCGTCGAGGCGGCCTGACAGCGGCAAGCCCCGCGCCGGGCGCTGTTCCGGGCGGGGCATCAGCACAGTGCCAGCTGCTGCTGATATGACGATCCCAGCGTAACCGTGGGCACCGACAACGCGGACGCCCGCCTCGACGGGGGGCGAGGCGGGCGCGGATCCAGTGTGGCACGGAGGGCTGACAGGACGGCCGCCCTCCACGTACCGTGGCCGGGCGGCCTGCCTCGTTCGCAGCGACCCTCCGGGGCGTGGGGAGTACCCCGCAGGCAGGCCGCACCCACACGCGAGGAGGGGCCATGAGCGACGACACCGCCTGGGGCTGAACCCGGACAGCACGACGCCCCCGCAGCCAGACGGCCGCGGGGGCGTTCGCGTGTTCAGAGGCCGATGTCCTCGGATGCGGCGTCTGTCCACTTGTCGGCTTCGCGGATGTACCCCCAGAAGGCCGGCGAGTTTTCCGCGTGGCCGGACTGCTCGCGGATCTTCTCCTCTCGCTTCCCGGCCCGCCGGGACGTGGTGATGAATCCGGCCCGCATGGAGTGTCCGGTGAGGCGGACGGAGAGTCCGGCGCGTTCGGCGTTGCGGGCGATGATTTCGCGGACGGCTTCCGGGGAGAGGGCGCGGTCGCCGAGGCGGCCATGGACGGTGATGGGCAGGAAGGCGGGCCCGCTGGTGATGCCTGCCGCGGCGCGCCAGGTGAGCCAGGCGCGGACGGGGCAGGTGTCGGGGTTGCGGCCGTAGCCGACGACGACGTCGCGGGGTGGGCGGCCTTTGACGGCGGGGACGTGGACTTCGAGTCCTTGGCTGACGTGGACGATGGTGTCGGCGCGGAGTGCGGCGACTTCGGCGGAGCGTCCGGCGATGGCGAAGGCCATGAGCCAGAGGGCGCGGTCGCGGAGGCCGGTGAGTCCGTCGGCGACGGCGGCGTTCATCTGGCGGAGTTGTTCGGGGGTGACGGCGGCGGCTTTGCCTCGGCCGCGTGCCTGCCGTTCGGGGTCGTTCTTCAGTGGCTTGAGGGCCTTGCGTGCGGCGACGGTGGCGAGCTTGGGGACTTCGACGCCGAGCCCGCGTGCGGTGACGGTGACGCCGGTGATGCGCCGGTCGATCGACGTGGGGGCCGCGAACTTGATGGTGTCCAGCCAGACGACGAACCCGACGAGGGTGCCCTTGGTGACGGCAGTGGACGGGAGACGGCTGCCGGTGCGTTCGGCGAGCCAGTCGTGGAACTCCTCCCAGAGTGCCCAGTCGTTGGCGTATCCGCGCTTGGTGTTGTCGGGGATGATCCTTTCGAGGTGTTCGTCGGCGGCTTTCTCCATGGCGGCGAGGACGGCGAGCGTCGCAGCGTCGTAGACGGCAGGGGTGGCGTCCGGCTGGCGCGGGGCGAGGTCGGTCACGCTGCTTCCTCGATGGCGATCCTGATCCGCTTCCCGCACAGGAAGAAGATCTTCTCGGCCCACTCCAGCGACATCGGAGCGTGGCCCGTCAGTAGCTGGCTCAGGTGCTTCTGAGTAATGTCGAGTCGCTCCGCGATCCACGCCTGCTTCAGCCCGGACTCCTTTACTGCCGCTCGCACCTGTTCGTTCAGCGCCTTTTGGACGACGGGGGTCTGTGTCGGCCGCATCATCATTTGGTACTTCGGCTGATACGCGAGACAGGCGCGACAAGTCGCTTCGGTGCCATCCGGCAGCGGTCCCTGCGCGGTCGAGCGCCCACAGATTGCCGGGCCTGTGGCCCACGCTTCGAACATGGGCAGCCACTCGTACACGGCGAGGTGTACGAGGTCCGGCTCGTCGGGCAGGCGGAGACGAGCTACGGGGCGGAGGTAACGGCGAGTCCGGTCCAGGCCCTGCTCGTCGCCAAGGTTCACGTTGACGGTCACGTTAGACCTCTTCACGAGTCAGGGATGCGCCGCCCGGCACTTCGTCGGCTCGCACAAGCCGGTGCGCGTTTCCTCGGGCTGCGGCGAACGCGAACTCTTCGGCGGTCAGGGCACCTTGCCCCTCGGGCAGGTAGAGCGATCCGTCCTCGTACACGAGGGCGATGCAGGTGGTGGCGTTGCGAGGGTTGATCACCTCGTACCAGCCTGGTCCAGAGTTGATTTGGGGGTTCAGAGACATGGCTAATTGTACCGTTTTTTCGCCCGCGATATGGCATGTTATCGAGAGTCCTGCCGTCCAACTCGGCGCCACCACACAGCAGAACGCCCCCTCCCGCCGAGGCAGGAGGGGGCGTTGTTCACGCGGTCTCGTCGGGCGGCGGCCAGTCGGGCGGGTTGGGGTAGCGGGGTTCGAGGAACGGCCACGGCGACAGGTAGAACGGGGTGGCGGGGTCGTCGTCCGGCAGGCGCAGGATCGGCTCAGACACAGCAGCTCCTACGCGGTGGTGTTGTCGACGATCAGACCGAGCGTGGCCAGGGCGGTCAGCGCGGACGCGAGCGCAACGTTGCCGCCGCGGGATCCCGTCACAGTAGGGCGGCCCGTCGGGTCCGCCCCGTAGAAGCCGACCTTGCTGCCCGGCCCGTCGAGGGTGTGGCCTCGCCCGCCGAACGCTGTCGCATCGAAGCGGGCCTCGGCAGTGACGTGGAGGATCGCCGCGCCAGACTCCATGCGGAAGTAGTTGTTCTGCGGTCCGGTGAAGTCCGGGTTGGGGAACGTCGACCAGAACCAGTCGGTGCCGCCGCTCTCGGTGTCGAGCGAGCCGCCCGAGGTGCGGAAGCGGTAGCCCTTGGTGGCTTCCGTGTTGGAGTCGCGGACGACGAGGTTCCCGGCGTCGGTCAGGTTGCCGGTGATGGTCACACTGCCGTCGTCGCCGATGATGACCGTCGAGTTCTGTATGACGAGGCCCGTAGTGCCGTCGAAGCGGGCGACCGCATTGTCCGTCGACGATGCCGGACCGGTGACCTTCGTGGAGACCTGCGTGAGGGTGTAGGCGCGGTCTCCGTGCGGGTCCGCGGCGTCCGCGTGCGCGGTGACCTTCGCTGCGGCGCCGGTCGAGGTCTCGAGGAGCGCCGTGTCTGTGATGCCGTGGACGTCGGTTGTGTCGGCGTTGTGGACGGCGACCGCCGCAGCTGCCGTGCCGGCGGCGTCTGCACCGATCTCGATCCCGGTGCTCGACTCGACGACGGTAAGCGATGCCAGGTCCACGCTGCCAGCGGATGCGGGGAGGCTGATGTTGTAGGCGCGGCTGGGCGCGTTCGTGAATTCTTCGTCGACGCGGTACGTCCAGCCGCTGGGGCTGAAGTCGGCGGCGTCTGTGGCGAGGAGCGTCTCTGTGAAGTCGCCGGACGCGCCCAACGTGACGTTGACCGGGCCGAGCGCGATCACCCCGTGCTCGGTGGATACAACCCGCGGCACGGACGGTGTGAATCGGATCGTGCCGGCATAGGGGGTGCCGTCGGGGGCGTGGTAGCCGGACGCCCCGGCCGTGACCGTGACCTGCTGTACACCAGGCGGGAAAGGCATCGCGGTCTCCTATGCGTACTGGCGGCGTTGCGGGTCGAGGCCCATGCCGAGCAGGCCACCGTTGCCGGGCTTGGGCTGGGGGGCTCCGTCCTTGCGGCAGACGAGCGCGTCGGGGTCGTAGGCCGGCGCCTGGAGGCTGTAGCCGTCGGGGCAGGTCTGCCCGTCGCGGCCGTCCGCGCCATCCTTGCCGTCCGCCCCGTCCTTGCCGGGCGGCCCCTGCGGTCCCGCCGGGCCCTGCTCGCCCTGAGGCCCTTGGGGTCCAACGGGTCCGGCGGCCCCGGCGGCCCCGGGCTGACCGGAGGCACCCGACGCGCCGGGCTGACCGTTGCTGCCGTTCCTGCCGGCCGCGCCCGGCGACCCGGACGGTCCGGGCGAACCGGCCTCGCCCCTATCGCCCTTCGGCCCCGGGATCGGCACCGGCACCTCGGCCCGCGCTGGCAGATTGCTTACCGCTTTCGTCGGGTCCGGCGCGACGGGCGTCTTACCCGCGGCTTTCACCTGTGCCCGTAGCGCTCGCACGTCTCCGGCGAGCGTCGACACCGCGTTGCCGCGCAGGTCGGCCTCGGCCGCCAACTGGTCGGCGCGATTGGCTTCCGCCTGGACGCGCACGTAGACGAGGAGGACGGCGCCGGTTAGGGCCAGCAGGAACGCGAGGAGGGCCATGGGCCGCCAACGGCGCGCGAGCACCCGCTTGGTGCGCGTCATGGCGTGCCTCCCAGCTGCGTCACGAGTAGTCGGAGCCGCGCAACTTCCGCTTCGAGTGCGGACGCTTTCGCCTCGGCTGCGCTGGCCCGTGCCTCGGCGGTCTTCTCATCCATCTCTGCCTTGTCGCGTTCGGCGATGAGGCGCTGGGTGAGGTTGTCGTAGCCGGTCAATGCCGTGCCCTCCCGCTGGCCGCGCCCCGCGACTTTGGAGCCGTACATGGCTGCAACCCCCGTCACGGCGGCTCCGCCGATCACGCCGAAGGCCGTGACGAGGGCGGCATCCATGCCACCTCCCAGAGGCTCGCACCGGGCAGGATCAGACGCCGCGGGGCTGCTGTGCCGATACCCCACCCGTCGACGTTGCCCGCTCGATGCCGGGTGCGATTCCGGAGGGCTTCCATACGGTGTGGTAGGCGACTCCGATCGCGACGGCGGCGACGAGCACGCAGGTGACGATGGACTTGCCGGAGAATTCGCCGTTGAAGTAGGCGGTGCCGAGGCCGTCTCCGGTGGCGACGACGAGCATGAGCAGGCCCTTGACGGCGCCGGACCAGCGGGGCTGGGCCACGACGGCGATCGCGAGGGGAAGCAGGTAGCCGAGGGCCGCAGACCACAGCTGCGCGTCGGTGGGGTGCATGGTGAACTCCTTGCAGATCAGGCGACGACGGTGAATCCGTGCTTGTCGCCGAGTCGGGTCAGGCTGGTCTTGCCGGGGATGCCGTCTGCGCCGGATCCGCTGTAGCCGTAGCGGCGCTGCAGGGCGGCGTAGGCGGTGATGGTCTTGCTGCCGAAGCTGCCGTCGACCCACTGGGAGTCGAGGAGGCCCTCGGCGTGCAGAGCGCGCTCGACGAGGAGCACCTCGCTCTTGTAGCTGGTGTGGCCCTGGGCGGAGGCGGGATCGTGCTTGGCCGCGTACACGATGTGCGCGAGGGACACCTTCGGCTTGGTGGCCGGCTTGGGCGGGGAGACGTTCACGAACGCGGGCCAGCTACCAGGGTCCTGGTGGGTGTTCTCCGGGACCTGGCTGTGCCCGTACCAGCCGCCTTGCGTCTCCCACACGTGCTCGTCGCGGTGCGGGGTGAAGTCGACCGGCTTGCCCATGGGCCAGGCGTTCGGGACTCCCCAGGAGTGCACCCAGTTCTGCAGCTGCTCCCAGCCCTTGCAGGGGGTGTCGGCGAGCTTCGCCCACACCTTGCCGTCTGGGGTGCGGCAGTAGGGGAAGAACAGGGCCTCGATCTGGATGACCACCTTGCCGGCCCGGTTGGTCCTGGTCCCCCCAGTCAGGTCCACCACGCTCTTGGAGCGGGAGTTCGCCGGGTAGAACTGGCAGAACTGGCCGGTGAACGGCGACCACAGGATGTGCGGTGCCATGCCCCGGCCGCCGCCTGTGAAGTAGTCCTTGAGGGCGGAGAACGGCACCAGGTCGGCGGGCTTTGCCGCGGTGGCATTGCGGTCCCAGGTGATGTGGGAGATCGCCTTCGGCGGGTACTGCGTGTCGCACGGGGCGTGGTCGCCGACGTCGGCGCGTATCGCTCCCGGCATCCAGAGGTCGGCCATGGTCAGGCTCCTGTCACGTGGTTGTCGTGCGCCCACGCCTGCATCAGATCCAGTGCCTGAACCAGGCGAGGATCCACTGGAGAAGGCGTGGGCGACGGAGGAGGGGTGGGGGCCGCCGCCCAGACGGGGACGGTGACGTCGCCCTGTTGGGAGAGGAGCCAGGTGAGGTTGGTCTGGCTGAACCAGGCGCTACCGCGGACGCCCCACGACTCGCCCCACGAGTTGTCGATGCGGAACGAGAGCCGGTGGGCGTCGTAGGCGGAGATGACGTACTCGTGGCCGCCGGCCACCGGGGATTTGCGGTCGACGATGACGTAGCCATCGGGGTCGATGTCGAACATCGACTCCAGCCAGACCGTGCCGACCATGACCGGGCCCGCCTGCAGGGCGGACTTGAGGGCGTCCAGGGAGAAGGCGTGCCGGTACTTGGTGGCCAGCCCCAGCCTGACCAGCGCCTTCGCGGCGCCGAGTCCGGATGATCCGGTGTCGTCGGGCGGGTAGGTGCCCTGGATGTTGTCGAGTTGGGTGGCCAGAGAGTAGACCTGCACGGCCAGGGTCTCGTCGACCGGCAGCACATTGCCGCTGATCTCGACCGAGGTGAGGCCGGGGCGGGCCGCGTTGTCGGTGCCGAGTAGGCCGGTTGCGGCGTTCCCGGTGCAGGACCCCAGGCTGCCCTGGTCGAAGATGGGCGCCCGGCGTACCCAGTCGACGCTCTTGATGGCGGACTTGGGGAGGACGCTGTGGGCGAAGGCGAGAGACCGGGGGTCGTGTTCGACGTGGCGGCCGAGGCCTTGTGCCTGGTGTGTGGCCATGCGGTTCCCCTCAGGACTACCAATACCTTCGAATCGTAGCCTGAACCCCACGATTAACCTACGAATCACAGGTACTATCGCGGTAGGTTCTTGCTCAGGGACCGGTGGCGGGGACGTGTCCGTGCGGGTCGCGTCCCCGCCACACCAAAACCCGCGCCCCAACCCGCACACCAACCCGCACAGGAGCACCCATGAAAGCCATATGCGCAGCTCTCGCGTTCCTGTTCGCGTTCGCCGTGTTCACCCCGGCTGACCACATCGCGTACACGATCGCCGCCTGGAGCAGCCGATGAGCGAGGCTCTGCCGCCCTTCAGCGGCGATTCGCCCGTCTGCCCCAAGTGCCGCTACGAGGACGCCAGCACCCAGTACAGGGCCGTCGGCCGGTGCCTTCACGACAGCGGCTGCACCGTTGGTCTGACGAAGAACGAACGCCTCCACCGCGAGTGCCTGCGCTGCGGCTACGAGTGGGACGAGGCGCTCGCCGAGCCCACAGGGAGCAGCCGATGACCGGCCCCTGCACGCGCCCGGAATGCGGCGGCGAAGTGCACACCGACGGCTGGGGCAACCCGATCCAGTGCCCGTCCTCCCGCCGCTGCCCCCGCTGTGACTGCCCCGACAGTGCGCCCCAGTGCGAGCACTGCAAGGTCTGCCCCTACGCCCGCCTGGTCAGCAAGGAGCAGCCGTGAACACCGCCATCGCCATCACGCTGATCGTCGCCATCTACGGCCTCGGCTGCCTCATCGTTGCTGCGATCCGCGACGTCGCCAAGACCAAGCACCAGGGCGCCGCCAACCACTGCAAGACCTGCACCTGCAACAAGGAGACAGAGGCATGAAGATCGGCGTGACCGGCGGGGCCGGCTTCATCGGTGGACACGTGGTCGACGAACTGGCCCGGCGCGGCCACGAACCCGTCATCTTCGACCACCTTGGCCGGACGGCTCGCAGCGATATCCCCGAGTGCTACCGCCCCGTCCTCATGGGCGATGTCCGCGACCCCGTCGCCATGTGCGAACTCGCCGCCCACGTCGACGGCATCATCCATCTGGCCGCCTGCCTCGGCACGCAGGAGACCATCAAGAACCCGCGTCCCGCTGCCGAGACCAACGTGCAGGGCGGCCTCAACTTCCTCGAAGCGATCGCCCAGTACGACATCCCGGGTGTGTACATCGGGGTTGGCAACCACTGGATGAACAACACCTACTCGATCAGCAAGACCACGGTCGAGCGGTTCGTGGCCATGTTCAACAAGGAGCGCGGCACCCGCTGCAACATCGTCCGTCTCGTCAACGCCTACGGTCCGTACCAGTCGGTGGCGCCCCCGTTCGGCGCGGCGAAGGTCCGCAAGATCACGCCTTCGTTCGTGTGTCGCGCGCTGACCGGGCAGCCGATCGAGGTCTACGGCGACGGGCAGCAGGTGTCCGACATGGTGCACGTCACCGACGGGGCGAAGGCGCTCGTGTCCGCCCTTGAGAAGGCGGCCGAAGGCGTGGTCCTGGAGAAGGCCGTCGAGGTCGGGCCAGCCGACCACCGCACGGTGAACGAGGTTGCCGAGCTGGTTATCAAGGCCGCTGTCGACCTGGGCTTCGACGAGGTGCCGCTCACCCATCTGCCGATGCGGCCCGGTGAGATCCCCGGGGCCCGCGTGACCGCCGACACCAGCACGCTTCCCCTCGTCGGCATGAGTGCCGACAAGCTCGTGCCGCTCGAGGACGGCATCGCCGACGTCGTCGCCTGGTACGCGCGCCACTGGCTGCCCCGTTACCGAGCTGAAGGAAAGTAGGAGGCGGCCGTGGCCCGCTTGCAGATCCTGGAACTCCCCGAAGGCTCCGGCGATGACCGACCGCCGTTCGTACTCGTCATCGACCAGTGCCAGGGCGTCCCCCTCGACATGGTCGAGACCGTGGAATCCAGTTGGCGGCGCGCCGGTGAGGAAATTGGCGCGCGGGGCGTGCTCATCTTCGTGGAGACCGTCGACATCCCCGCCAACGGAACCCCGGTCGAACCGCCCATGGTTCACGTCGAAGGCGACCTCAGCCGCGTGCGTGAAGTGGTGCTGGACGAGATCCAGAAGGCGCAGCGGCTCGCCCGGATGGAAGGCCGGTGGCCTCGATGAGAGTCCACTTGTGGTCGGCTGACGAGGCGGGATCGTCCTTCTACAGGGCTGTCCTCCCCGGCATGAGTCTGCAGTGGCTCGGGCATGCAGTGTCGTGCGGGATGCGGCTCCCCATGGACTGGCCCGCCATGGACGTGGTCGTCGGTTGCCGTGTGGCGCAGCGGGAGCCGTCCCTGATGTGGCACAAGCTGAAGGCGGAGGGCAAGCGGCTCGTCCTCGACCTGGACGACGACTACTTCCACATCGACCCCAGCAATGAGGCCGCGCGGCGGGTCTGGGATGTCGACATGCTGGGCCGCCTGGTTGCGAACATGCGGGTGGCGGACGTCGTCACCTGCTGCTCCGAGCCGTTGGCGGCCGTCCTGCGGGACTACGCGGCGGACGTGCGGGTCATCCCGAACGGGCTGCCCGCCCAGTACCTGGGGACGCCGCGGGACTACGCGGCGGAGGATCGGCCGCTGTTCGTGGGCTGGGCCGGTACGGCGTCCACCGTCGCTGAGCTCCCGGAGGCGGTGCGCGCCCTGAACCGGATCTCCCAGTACCCGCGCCCGGGTGGGGTGCAGGTGCGGATCGTCGGCATCAGCCCCGAGCAAGCCATGGGGCTCGGGCTCCGCGGTCGGCGGATCGGCGCGCTGGGTTGGGTGGAGCGGATCGAGCACTATCTGCAGGCTGTGGGTGAGTTCGACGTGTGGGTGGCGCCGTACCGGGACATCGCCTTCAATCGGGCGAAGTTCCCGACGAAGTTCCTCGAGGCCAGCATCCTCGGCATCCCGTTGATCGCCTCGGATATCGAGCCGTACCGGCGGGTGATTCGGCACGGGGAGAACGGGTTCCTGGTCCGGTACGAGCACGAGTGGGGGAAGTGGCTCAAGCGGCTCACGGACGACCCCGAGCTGCGGCAGCGGGTCGGCATGGCGGCCCGCGGCGAGGCCTCGGGGTCGATCCTGCAAGCCATCAACACCCAGTGGGAAGCGGCGCTGTGCGCCCCTGTGGGGGTGGGCGCATGACAGGTCTGCATGAGTTCCTGGCCGCACGGTACCGCGAGGCACGCGCGCGCGAGGAGAGCAAGTGGACCGTGCGCGACTGCCCCTTCGAGTGGGAGTGGCGGCTGGACCAGAACGGCGAGTATGTCCAAGCGGGTCGCGTCCGGATCGAGGTGAAGGCGTTCGTCGAGCAGTACGGGGAGTCGGCTGCTGATCCGGCTGTACTCGCCGACCTCGACGCCAAGGAGGCGCTGCTCGCCCTGCACGTCCCGGACTCGTGGAACGGGGCGTCCTCCCACGTGGGCTGCAAGGAATGCGGCCAGGGCTACGAGGTCCACGACTGGGGCCCGAAGTACCCGTGTCGGACTGTACGCCTGCTGGGGATGCCCTACGCCGACCACCACCCCGACTATCGCGCGGAATGGCGCGCAGAACAGGACCCGTCATGATCGATGGCCGCCGCGTCGTAGCGTGGACCCCCTACGGCCGCCGCAGAACGTACAGCATTCTGGCCCGCTACCTGCAGCGGGATGTCGAGCGGGGCCTCATCGACGAGGCGTGGGCGTTCATGAACACCGACCCCGTCGGCCAGGAAGACGACATCGCCTACGCCCACGAGCTCGACGAGGAGTTCGACTGGGTGCACCTGAAGCACCGGCCGGAGGGCGTCAGCCTCGGCCACCTGCCCAAGCAGCGGTACACCGGTCTGGCGTACCGGTATATGACCGACCCTGACACGGTCTACCTGCGCCTCGACGATGACGTCGTCTACATCCACGACGACGCAGTCGAGAACTTGGTCCGCGCCCGGATCGAGATGCCGGCGCCGGTCGCCGTGTTCCCGATCATCATCAACAATGCGATCTGCTCCCACTTCCTGCAGCTGTGCGGGAAGATCCCGATGGAGTGGGGTGAGGTCAAGCCGTACTGCATGGACCCCACCGGCTGGGCCAACGGACCGTTTGCGGTGAAGCTGCACGAGCTGCTGCTCTCGCACGTCGAGGCCGGCACGGTAGAAGACCTGTACCTGTACCAGGATTTCCCGCTGCAGCCCGGCACCCAGTTCTCCGTCAGCTGCTTCGCGTCCCGTGGCGAGGACTATGCGGCGCTCCCCACGCCGGGCGTCCTCGTCCCGGATGAGGAGGAGTCGTGGCACACGATCCACCAGCCGGTCGCGAAGGGCGTGCCGAACATCCTCCGCGGGAACGCCGTGGTCAGCCACTGGAGCTTCTTCCCGCAGCACCCGTTCCTCAACAACACGGATCTCCTGGAGCGGTACCGGGAGCTCGCAGACAAGGCGGTGGCGTGATGGCCCAGCAGATCAGCGTGGAGGACGCGCTGGAGGCGTTCCGGAAGCGGCATGGCGAGGTCGCCGACGAGAACGTCCTCCTGCGCGCTCAGGCCGCCGGGTTGGAGCGGCGGGTTGCGGAGCTCGAGGGCGAGGTGGCCCGCCTCCAGGGCGAGGCGCAGCAGCACGCGCCGGCCGAACCCGACCAGGTCCCGGCGGGCTCGTACCTCGACAAGCGGAGCGGCGCCCTTCTAGGCGACGCGTGTGAGGGTGACGTGGGTGCCCGCCAGTAGCTTCGTAGCGTTGGCGGATGAGGTGATCTGTGCCCACTGGAGTGCGAACGTTCCTGCGGTGCCGGCGGTCGTGAGGTAGCCCCTCACCTGCGCGGTCATCGTCTTGTTGTTGTCGGTGACGCCACCCAGACCGAAGCTGTTCGAGGTGAGGTCCTGGCCGTCGGTGATGACGGAGCCCGAGCCGGCGCTAGCCGTACTCGCCTGTCCGAAGCAGGACCACTGGAAATTCGCGCTGGCGGGCGCAGTCCACCCCATCTTGAAGTCGCCTGCCGGGTCGGCGGCGAAGAGGAGGAGGCCTTCGACTAGGTAGGTGGCGCCTGCGACGACGCTGAAGGTGATGTCGGGGTCGGAGGTGATGGTGGTGGTGCTGGCCCGGCTGGTGGTCGCCGCCTTGTATTTGGGCAGGGTTTGGCCGGTGCCGGAGACGGTGAGGTTGCCGGTGATGGTGAGGCTGCCTGCCAGGGTGAGGGTTGAGGTGCCGCTGCGGGTGAGGCTGGTGTCGGCGCCGGTGGAGCCGCCGGGTCCCCAGAACGTTGCGCCGTCGGCTTCGATGAGGTAGCGGGAGACGGTGTCGCCGGTGACGCGGGAGGACATGACGTCGTCGCTGGTGGCGGTGGCGAGGACTGCGACCGCTGCGACGGAGCTGGAGGCGCCGATGTTGATCTGTTTGCCGCCCGCCAACTTGATGTTGTTGTTGAAGGTGGCGGAGCTGTTGGGGATCTCGACCCAGGATGCGGACGCGGGCGCCGTGCCGTTGGAGAAGTAGGTGCGGTAGCTGTTGTCGGACTCGGCGATGGGCTTGCCCGGGTAGGGCGAGGAGGGGCGGGTGGACGAGGTGACGATCTGGAACCCGACCGCCGTGTCGACCTTGTCCCAGTTCTGGCCCAGGTCCTGCGTGTAGTTGACCAGCTCGGAGCCGTCGCTCTTGGACTTGTACAGGGCGAGGCGTGTGGTGGACGGGTCAGGCACGAGGCACCTCCAGGGCAGACGGGACGGGCACGGGGAGGCCCCCGTACAAGCTGTTCCAGCGGTGGACGTCGACGCGCTCCCGCTTGGCGCGGACGCCCTCAGCGGTAATGCCGTGCCGGGCGCGGATGACGGCGAGAGGGTCGGACGGCGGGTTGACGATCCGGGCCCGGCCCGTCTTGGTGGCGCGGATCCGATCAAGGTGGGCGGTACGCGCTTGGGTGGTGCTGGTGGCGGTGTAGAGCGTGACGGGCTCCACCTCAGCCTTGACGTGGGCCGTAGGCGAGGTGAGGGACCGCATGACGCGCCGCGGGCGGGGGTCGGGCGTGTGGGCCTCGTGGAGGATGACGTCGAGGATTTCCGCCGGGTCGGTCAGCCCGTACTCGGCGGCCCGCCACTCCAGGGTGCTCTTGGGGAAGACGTGCGTGTGCCGCTCCCCGGCCGCGTCCTCGTAGGCCACGTACCAGAGGTCCCGGTGGGGGTCCTCGCCGACGTCGGTGATGGTGTATTCGGTGGTCATGTCACGTCCTGAAGCACCAGAAGTCGAGGTCCCAGTTGCCGCTACCGGCTGGATTGAGGGCTGCGGTGAAGCCGGTTGCGCTCTCGGCGGAGATGCGGAGTTGGTGGTCGATGTCGTCGTAGACGGAGATGATGGGCCGTAGGAAGCTCTCCATGGTTGGCCCGTAAGTGAGGGCGATGCCAGTCCCGCCGTTGACCACTACGTGCCCGGTGAACAGGCCCTCGTTGGTGTCGGCGGCCACGTAGTCGCGCCATTTGCCGATGTGCCGGGTGACGCCGTCGTTGACAAACTTCATGCGGTTCTCGTTGGCGCCCCCGTCGTCCCAGCCGATGGTGCCCTCGCCGGAGTAGAGAGTCAGGGTGCCTGCCTCGACTCCGCCCCGGTTGTATCCCGCGAAGAGCGCCCCTGCGGCGACCCATACATAGCCGCCGCGCCGTGTCTGGTCGTCGGCGCGGACGACGGAGAGTTCTGCGTTTCCGGTGTTCAGGTAGACGCGCGAAATGACCTGGGTGCCGGTGCCGGTTCCGTCGTCGTACTGCGAGGAGTTCATGCCCAAGTTGACGTCCGCTCCGGAGCTCACGCCGTTGATGTATCCGAAGTCGGTTCCGTTGTTGGCGTAGAAGCGGAGCTCTGGCAGGTACGTCGATGTGGGGTTGATCTCGAGGCGGCGCCCGGATGTGCCGGACTTGAGGGTGCCGACGATGGATACTGAGCCGTCCGCGCTGGCGATATTCACCGTCTGCGTGCCGGCCGCGTTGTAGGCCTGCATTCCGGCGGAGTTGAGTTCGACGCGGGGTCCGGTGTCGGCGGTTTTGATGCGGGCGCCGACGATCCAGTCGGCGTTGATGGTTCCGGCGGTGACTTTGGAGACGGTGAGGTCGGAGATGTGCGCGTCGTCGATGAGCAGCGCCGTCGCGGTGGCAGCGTCGGACGGCCCGGACTTGTTGCCGGTTTTGTCGACGGCGATGACCCGCACGTAGCGGGCGGACGTCTCCTCGACCTGCACCGTGAAAACCACGGGGATCTGCGCCTGGATCATGCCCGCGGTCGCGAGGGCCTTGCCCTTCAACGTGGTGGCGTCCGGTGTGAACGTCGGCTCGTAGCTCACGTGGATCTCGAGGTGGTCGAGGTCCGACTCCAGGTTGAACGTGCCGCCGCTCGACTTGCCGAGGGTGTGCGTGATCTGCACGGCGATCCGCGAGCCGGCCACCGACGGCGGGGCCGGCGTGCTCGGCGGGATGTTGTCGGCGGACGCTACGAACGTCGTCGTCGGCGACCAGGCGCCGGTGTTGCCGGTCTTGTCGACGGCGCGGATCTGGATGTCGTAGCCGATGCCCGGGGAGAGGTCTTGGATCTGGGCGGTGGTGGAGTCCCACGGCACGACCATCGTCTGCCATTGGCCGGTGGGGGCGGCGAATGGCTGCCGCCATAGCTGCATGTCCTGCCAGCGGACCTGTGATACGGATGCCCAGGTCGCCGGGTAGATCATGTCGGTGTCGACGGCGTACCGGATCTCGTAGTGATCCCCGTCGAGCACGGTGCTGCCGTCGATGTTCAACGGCGCGTTCCAGTTCAGTACGACGCGGGCGCGGGTGAAGCCGCGGTTGTCGAGGTAGGCGACGCCGGTGAACGGGGTGATGAAGACGGGCTGTCCAGGGGTCGAGGTGTCGGCGTTGGGGCGGGAGCCGATGGGCTCGGTGCCGGTCTGATTGAGCTGCCGGGAGAAGTCCCCGACCGTGACAGTGTTGGTGCTGTCGGTTTCCCATTCGACGTACTGGGTGAGGTCGATCCACGTGCCGTCGCCGGCGCGGTAGGCGACGGTGTACTGGTTGGTGATCGCCCACGATGTTTCGGTGACCTGGAGTTTGATGGGGTTGATCCGCGTCCCACGGAATGTGATCTCCGTGGTGGTGTCGATCAGTCCGGCGTCCGGGTTGTACACCCACACCCGGTCGCCGACCTGGAACGTGCCGTGGACGTCGTAGTCCGCCGTCGACAGGGTGAGGGCGTTGCGGGTGGACGTGAACTGGCTGAGGGCTAGCTGCGCCCGGCTGGCTGCGTTCGCCGTGGCCGTGTCCGACTCGGACACCAGCCGCGTCAGGCGGACGGGGTTGCCGTGGATGTCCTTGTACGGGGTCGCCGGGGTGATGTCCGCTGCGCCGGTGGCGATGCTGGAGCCCTGCCCCTCGGCGAGCAGCACCACCCGGGTGGAGTAGTCCTCGACGTCTCGGGTGACGTCCATGCTGCCGGGCAGGGCACGCAGCGCCATGTCCTCGCCCGAGCCGATGGCCATGATGACGCAGGTCGGGTTGGTGACGAACAGGTTGCTATCCGGCCCGGCGTCGAGGGTGGCGTTGCCGTTGACGCGCCAGGAGACGGGCACGCTGGTGGTGGACATGGTGTCGCACACGTAGTTGATCGCCGAGCGGGGCGACTCGTACTGGTGGCGGCCGGTGTACTGGCCTGCGACGGGGTAGAGGGTGCCGACGGTGACCGGATAGGCGCCGGATGCTGGGAGCAGCATGTTGATCGTGGCGGCGAAGGACGCGGAGGCGGGTGTGATGGCGTTCTCGTAGACGGCGCCTTTGTTGTCTTCGTCGCCGAGCCAGAACGCCATCCCGCAGCCGCCGATGCTGAGGTCGTCTTGGGGTGCGCTGGTGCGGCCGTCGTCGCCGATAGTGCGGGCGCGGAGCACACCGACGTAGCGGGCCGCGGTGAGGAGATTGTCGCCGTACTGCAGCGGGTCGAGGCGGCCGGGCACGATCGCGACGTGCCCGAAGTAGTCGAGGGCATCGAGGACGTCGCGGGGCGTGCTGGGGAGCAGTTTCACCTCCCACGAGCCGAGCGCCTTCAGTACCTCTTGAACGGCCACCCGTCTACCTCCTCACGCCGTAGACGGCTTCCGGCATGCAGGCGATGTACATGTTCCGCAGGTCGGTGGCCATATCACCGGACGGCGTCGACGCACGGAACCGCAGGTTCCACACGTAGTAGATGTCCGCTGCCGTCGGGGTGTTGTCGGCGCGCGCCGTGATCCTGACCCTGCTCGCACTCGCCGGAGCGGTGACCGTGTCCTCCCAGTACGTCCACGTCCCAGCAGGCACAGAGCGAGCCGTACCGCCGGACGACAGGATCGATCCCCCGGCGTCCGCCCACTGGGCCGACGGATACAGTGCCGACCAGCCGGCCGGGCTGTAGAACCAGCCTGAGATGCGGTACTGCTGCCCGGGGATGACGCTGCCCACAGCGGTGAGGTCTGAGCGTGCGCTCACGGAGGCGACACCGCCTGCCGGGGTGACCAGCATCGACGCTACGCCTTGCGGGTGCACGACTGCTGTGGACCGGGCTACGGTTGCGCTGGCGCCGGTCCAGCCCACGACGTCGGTGTCGAAGGTCGGATTTGAGTTGAGGGTGGGCTGGGAGGCGACGCAGCCGATCCAGAAGTCCATGTTGGTCGCGGCTGACTTGGTGATGCCGCCGTTGGTGTGGGCGGTGAAGGTGCGGGCGGATCCGATGGTGAACTGGTTGCCGTCCGGGTCGTTGCCGGTGGCTGTGACGTACCCGGAGGCGGCGAACGACGTGTTGGTTTCCAGGGTGCTGCGGTAGGCGGCGAGTGTGGCGGCGGTGCCGGTCTGGAGGTAGCCCTCGATGGTGCGGGACCCGCGCCGGAGGGTGAGGTCGAGGGTGGCGCGGCCCGGGTTGAGGCCCTTGATGAGGCGGAGGATGCACATTTCGGGGTCGTTGCGCAGGAGCGTCGCCCCGTCCCATGAGGTGATGGACGACGCGGAGCCGGCCACGGAGATGTTCCACAGTTTGGAGCGGTAGGCGCCGCCCGTGTACGTCTGGACATCGAGGGTGGCGGACGCGCTGGTGGTGACGTTGACGAGGCCGTTCGCGAGGGACCACCCGGAGGCGGCCAGGGGCACGTCGACGCCGTACACCTCCTGACCGCCCGTGGTCGTCGCCCTCACCCGGCCGGTCAGGTAGCTGGTCGGCGGGCACCCCCAGCGTGGGGAGACGTTCGCAGGCACACCGCGGTAGACGGTGATGGTGCCGTCCGCGCCCGAGCGGGTCATCGTGGTCGGGTTGGTCGCGCCGGTGTAGTAGCCGTAGTGGCCGATCGGCGGGGCGTGCCACCGCTCCCCCGACAGCGAGAAGTCGTTGAGGCGGACCGCACCGGTGAGCCTG
This sequence comes from Streptomyces sp. NPDC046931, assembly GCF_040644655.1. Lineage (NCBI taxonomy): Bacteria > Bacillati > Actinomycetota > Actinomycetes > Kitasatosporales > Streptomycetaceae > Streptomyces > Streptomyces sp. NPDC046931. The sequence continues at coordinate 240,223 of NZ_JBEYWX010000003.1, read as the reverse complement.
CTCTGGAGGTCGGTTTCGGCGTCGGAGCCGACCCGGTCGAGGCTGACCTTCCAGTCGGCTGTGACCACCTCGCCCAGGTACTCCGTGTACGTCGACGAGGCGCTCTTCACCGTGTAGTAGCCGCTACGTTCCGGCTTGTCGGTCCACGTGACCGGGATGACCTGGCCGGGGATCAGGGCGTTGATGCCGTCGTGGCGGGCGATGACCTGCGCCCGTGTGAGAGGCGGATTCGACTCCTGGCCCTCCAAGTCGAGGCCGCGGCCGTCGCCGCCGGCCTCGGTGACGACGAAGGTCTCCCGGAGGGGGATACGGCCGAGCTGGACATCGCCCCAGTTGAACAGGCCCATCAGGCGCGGCTCCTATCGAACTTGCGGAGAGCTTCCTTCATCTCCGCGACCAGTGCGTTCGCTGCCGCGCGGCGGTCTGCGGGGCTGGAGAAGTCGAACGTTCCGTTGACGTTGACGGCCTGAATCGTGATGCCGGCGCCCCCGCTCAGTAGGGCTTCGAACTGGGAAGTCTGGTCCGCGGACAGGACGCGCTCGGGCCGGCCGGTGGCGTTGACGGCCATGGTGGCGCCGGGTTGGAGCAGGCCGCCGCTGTCGTACTTTGCGGCGGGTGCGAAGCCCCAGCGGCTGGTGAACATGGGGTCGTTGTAGCCGCGGGCGGACTTGCCCATGTGGACGCCTCGGCCGCCGGAGCTTTCGACGTTCATTCCGGCGAGGGTGCCCGCGGTGTGGCCGACGCCCGCATTCGTGATACCGATCATGAACGGGGAGTTCAGGTTCCGCACCCAACCGGACGTTCCCGGCGGGAATGCACCGGTCGCCCAGCGGCGGTGCGGACGTTCCCCGCGGATCACCGACTCGATCGCGGACATCAGACCCGAGCAGTTGTGGCTGATGAGTCCGTCGGAGACGAACGAGTGCGAGTCTTCGACCTCGATGTCCCAGGTCTCCTCCACGCCGTCAGGTTCCACGGAGAGCACTCGCTGGACCGACATGTTCTCGGCCCTCAGTTGCGCCATGAGGCGGAGCAGGCCGGGACGGTGGCCAGCCCCGGTGGTCTGGTTGGCGCCCCTGCCCGGTGCGACCTCGATGCTGTGGATGGGGCGGGCGTTCTCGATCTTCTTGCCGCCGATGTAGACATCCTTGGTGCGCACCCGGGTGTTGGTGACCGAGACGCGGTCTCCGCGGCGAAGGTGCATCTCTCGGACACCCTCGATGAGTTCGTTGGATGTCGCCTTGTACTCAATGAGTTCCGCCGTCTCGAAGGTGGCGCCGTTCTTGCCGTTCTTGTACGAGCCGTCGCCGTCGGCGTAGCCCTGGAGGAAGGCGTCCTGTGCGCTCTGGCTCCACTCCATGACGACGGGCGGGATGGTGCGCTCGTGGGACTTGCCGTGGAAGCCGTTGCGGAGCATCCACCGGACGCGCTGGATGTCGCTGATCATCACGCCGTGACGCGGGTGGTGGGTGACCTTCCGGTGCGGCGAGTACTTCCGCAGCACGGCCATCGCCTTCTCGGCAAGGTCGTCGTACACGCAGATCCGGATGCCGCTGCTCTGGTTGATGCTGCCGTCGGCCAGCCAAAGACCCATCAGCCAGGCGAGGTCTTCGGGGACTTCCTCGCCGCCTTCCTTCGGTGACCCGGTGTAGGTGACCAGGTAGTCGGACGGGGTGAGGTCGCGCACGTGCTTCCACTCGGTGCCCCACTCGGCCATGGAGACCCGCTCGGATACGTCCATCATCGGGCGCTTGACGGGGGCTGCAACCAGGACCCTGTGCCCGGCGGTTGCGCGTATGGACCGGTTACGGGTGCGGACCTTGAAGAGTTCCTGTTCGCCGGTGTTCCACTTCGCGAGCACCTTGGACGAGACGAGCTTCCCGTCCTGGTAGGCCATCACCTCCATGCCGGGGTGGAGGTCGCGAAGTGCCATGTGTCCCTGCGGAGTTGTAATCACAGAAGAAAGAGTAAGGCAGTCCCATGACGGGTTTCCGTTTCCAGCCCACTGATAGGGCAGCCCATCCTGCGTCTTCACCCAGGACAGGGCGCGCTGCACGGCGGGCCCGCCGACGGCTTTCTTGTCCTCGTTGCCGAACCAGCTCATCATCCCGTCGACGGCTTTGTTGGCGAGGCCGCGCATGAGGCTGCCGACGCCGCCACTCGGGATCCGGTTGATGAGGGGCCTGACGAGGGAGCTGAGGGCTTTGGATGCCGCGTCCTTGAGGCCGCCGATGACGAGGTTTTTGGCCCAGGAGGCGGCGGAGCTGATGCCGCTGGTGATGGCGCCGACGATGCCGCCGGACGCGAAGTGCTGGCCTCCGGCTTGTTCGCGGCGGCGTTCCTGCTGCTGGGTGGGGTTCCCGCCGGTTTTCGTGGGCCGGTCCTGGCCAAGCATGGCGTCGATGGCCCGGTGCCCGCCGAGCTGGGCGACTTGGCTGTTGGAGAGGATGCGTTCGCCGGGGGTGAGCATGGCGGGGACGGTGTCGCGGTTGCCGGTGCCGGGGACGACGCCACCGCGGTTGAAGTTCAGCGGGACGGCCGGAAGGGTGATCTTGCTGGAGATCTTGCCCGCGATGCTGTTCCACATCTTCCGAATGCCCGAGTTGTACACATGGTCCACCACCCACCGAACGGGGCCGCTGATCTTCGATTTGATGCCGTTCCAGATGTTGCCGAGGGCGTCCTTGAGTGCGCCGAAAGCGTTTTGCATGCTGCTCTTGAAGCTGCTGATCTTGTCGCGGATCGTGTTGAAGATCCCCGTCGCTTTGTCTCGGACCCCGTTCCACAGCGACGACCAGGTGTTCGTGATCGCGTTCTTGACGGTGGAGACGCTGTTCCGGATCCAGTTCCACGCGGTCGACACGGCGCTCTTCAGGCCGTTGTAGAAGCTGTTCCACTTGTCCCGGGCGCCGTTCCACAGCTTGTTCCAGGTGTCGACGACCCAGTTCTTCAAGGTGGTGAAGAGCTGCTTCGTCTTGTCCCACAGGCTGCCGAACCAGCCGACGATGGCCTTGATCATGTCGGGGATGATCGAGTGCCCGACGAGCTTGTCGTACAGCCACTGGAAGCCGTCGACGATCCAGCCGACGACCTTCTTCGCCCCGTCGGCGAGCGCGGTCAGCCACCCGATCACCGTCGTGATCACCGGGACGAGGATGTTGATCGCGCCCGCCAGTACGGTGGCCAGCAGCTGCGCCAGACCGGTGATCAGCGGCATCAGCGGGGTGATGACCTGCATCGCCAGCTGCAGCAGCGACACGATCAGCTGGGAGATCGGCGGGATCAGCGGCATCAGCGCCGTGATGAGCTGCGGAAAGATGGGCGCCAGCGCGGCGAGCAGTTTCCCGATCATGCCGATGGCCGGGACGAGAGCCTGCACGATCGGCGCCAGCCCCGTAGCGAGCGCGCCAACCAGAGTGACCAGCGCGCCGCCAACCGAGGCGATGATCGGCGCGAGCGCCTTGACGATCACCGCAAGCAGGTTCCCGATCGGCTGCAGCAGCGGCATCACCGCCTTCACCAGCCCGACGAGGACACCACCGAGCTGCGTCACGACCGGCAGCAGCGCGGTAATCACCGGCATCAGGGCTTTGCCCAGTTGGCCTGCCAGTTGAGCGAGGACCGGGCCGAACTGCGTGGCGAGCTTCGTCACCACCGGTGCGAGCGCGGCGAGCAGCGGCAGCGCCGCCTGGATCACCGCGCCGAGCGTGCCGGCGATGAGCTTCGCGATCGCGTTGATCGCCTGGAAGATGCTCGTGAGGGCCTTCTGCACCTCCGGCATTGCGGTGATCTTCCGGAGTTCCTTGAATGCCTCACCGATCGCGCCGAGCGCGTCACCGCCGCCCTTGGACGCGGCTTTCATGATGTTGCCGAGCGTGCCGAAGATGTCGCCGATCAGATGGCCGACCTGCTTGGCGATATCGAGGGCCTGATTGATGATCTTTTCGAGGTGGCCGTTCTTCGCCGCGGTGTCGATCTGCTTCGAGATCCGGTCGAAGACACCACCAGCCGCCGTCGTCACCCGCTTGAACGCCGGGGCCGCCGCGATGGAGATCTGTGTCAGGCCCTTGATGAACTGGCCCGGTATCCGCGAGAGAGGCTTCAGTCCGTCGTTGAGGCCCGCGAACAGCTGCTTCAGCTGGCCGGTCCTGCCCAGCTGGGTGACCGCGCCGGCCGCGTTCCTGGCCATCTGGTTGAGCACGCCGGCCGTGCCCGTCAGGCCGGTGTGCAGGGACGGCAGGATCGCCTTAGACATGGTCGTGAAGGACGTGCCGAGCCCTTGGAACAGCCGGTTTTGGACGTCGAGCTTCAGCGCCCGCCAGGCGCCCGACTGTGCGAGGACGGCGTTGACGAACGCCCGCGCGTTCGGGGCGAGCCGGGCCATGGCGTCGGCGACCTTGTTGGTGGCTGCGGCGCCCGACGTCTGCGCGTCGGTGAGGTTGCGGGCGGCGTCCGCTACGGCCTGCTGGGCGTCGGCGATGGACCGCGCCCCGTCCCGTGCTGCTTTCGCTGCCGCGGTCCTGGCGTCGGCGACGGCCCGCTCCGCGGCCGCGACCTTCTGCAGGCCGTCCTGCGCGGTGCGCGCCTGCTCGATCTCCGCGTCCTTCAACGCCCGCGTCTTGTCCGAGACGGACTGGTTGGCGTCAGCGATCTTCTGCTTGGCGTCGGTGACCTGCTTTGAGCCCTCGACGCCGGCCCGGTTCGCGGCGTCGGCGTCCTGCGCCAAGCGCTGCTGCCTCTGCTCGATCTCGGCGAGGTGCTGTACGGCCTGGTCGTAAGTCAGCTGTGCCTCGTCGCGCTGCTTCTGCGTGGCCTTCGGGTCGGCGAGCGTCTTGTCGAGTTCCGCCTTCGCGTCCTGCACGCGCAGGAGTCCCTCGCGCCGGTCGAGCTCCGCATCCTTCTGCTGGTTCGCCAGGTCCTCGAGCTGCCGGGCGGCGTCCTTGCGGGCCTGGGTGAGGTCGAGCTGGGCTTGCCGTGCGGCCCGCTGGGCGTCGGCGAGGTCCTGCTCGGCCTTGGCGACCTGCTCGGCAGCGCGGCGGTTGGCGTCGGCGACGTCGGACACCGTTGACTTCAAGCTGCGTTGGGCGTCCTCGATCTGCCGGGCTGCCTGTACGCGGGCTTCCGCGGCGCGTTCCTCGGCATCCTTGACGCCCTGCTGCGCGCGAGCCAGCGACCGCTGGGCGTCCTCGACGCGGCGCGTGGCGGCGGCGGCCGCGTTGCCCGACGATGTGGCCGGCGCGAATGCCGCTTTGAATGCGTCCCCGATCCCGCTGGTGCCGATCTTGATCGCGGCGAACGCGGCACCGAGGGAGAGGACCGCTGGCGCGGCGACTGCGGCAGCCGGGCCCATCTGGATGAGGGTCTGCCCAAGGGAGGCGATGGTGGGAAGGGAACCAACGATCAAGACTTTCAGGTTGGTCAGAGCGGAGTAGATGCTCTTGAGACCGAACGCGCTGCTCCCGCCGCCTCCTCCGCCCCCAAGGGCGCCTGTAAGGCGGGAGAGGGCGGACCGGTCGACGTCTACGCGGACGTTCATGCGCCGGTCGCGGGTGAGGGCGTCGATCCGGGCGCGCGCGTCGGCCGTGTCGGCGTCTGCGGTGATGCGGGTGGTGCGCGCCCTGGTCAACAGGGCGAGGTCGTCGGCGGCGGTTCGGGTGTCAGCGTCCGCCGTGATCCGGGTGGTACGCGGCCGGGTGAGGAGGGCGAGGTCGTCCGCTGCCGTGCGCGTGTCGACGTCGGCGCGGATGTTGACGACCCGGTCCTTCGTCAACCTGTCCAGGGCGGCCGAGACCCGGCGGACCGACGTCTCGGACAGGTCGGCGTCGATGACGGCCTTGAGGACGGTGCGGGCGTGCTCGTCGGCGAAGCGGCGCAGCTTGGCCAGGGCGGCGGAGTCGTCGATGTCGAGGGTGACGGTGGCCGTGTTCTTCTTCGACCGCAGACGCTGCATGGCACGGTCATAGTTCGACTCGTCGGCCGTGACCTCGACGTAGCCCTCGGCGATCCTGAAGCTACCCGCCACCTGCGCTTCCTCCGCTCACGATTCCGGGGAACATGACCCGGAACGCCGTCAAGCTGACTTCCTTGACAGCTCCGTTGCCCTGCCGTGTGGGCGGGGCTTCGCTGTGTGTGCGGGTTGGGGTGGTGCTCGGCTGTTGCTCGCGTTCCTCTTCGACGCGGGCCGCCATCACGCCGGTGTAGGCGGTCAGCCGGTGCGCCAGCGCGAAGTACCGTCTTGCGCTGATCTCTTGCTCAAGGAGATCGATGCCGTAGATGGCGAGGAAGTCGGCGTCCAAATCGTCCTGGTAGTCGAGGACCCACAGGAGCTCGTCGACCCGCTCCCCGATGGCCTCGGCCCAGTCCGGCTCGCAGAGCGCCTCGTCCAGTAGCCGGAACCATCCGGGGCCTACCTCGCTGCTTTTCCCCCTCGCTTCTCCTGCCGTCCCAAGGCCAGGTCCAAGACCTTGTCGACGATCCACTTCATCTGTTCCTCGGTGAGCGCCCGCGACTTCTCTAGCGCCATGTATGCGTCCTCGCCGAGCACGCGGATGAGGAGCGGAGCGGCGGCCAGCTCACGGCCGTGCTCGCGGGCCTCACGCATGAACTGCAGCGCAGCGCCGGGCGGGATCTCCTTCGGGATCGTGTACTCGGTGTCCCCGATGTAGAAGAGCGGCACGCGCTCTTCCACGTAGTCGTCGTCGGCTTCGATCCGGATCGGCTCGAAGTCCAGCTCGCCGGTTCCGTTGACGGGCCTGGCCGCCGCACGTTTGCGGGCCGCGGCGGTCTGGCGGGTACGGGCGGGGGTGGTGGATGCCATGGGTGGTGCTCCTCGCTACGGACAGGGGTGGTCGTCGGCTAGCTGGTCTGGTCGACGATGTGTATGGGCGCGATGGACGCCGACACGTAGTGGCCGGAGAACTTGACGCCGTACATGGTCTTCTTGTCCTTGGTGTAGTCCAGGTCGACGGCATCGGTGGACAGCGCCTTGCGGACGATGACGCGGCGGATGAAGCCGCTGGTGCCCGGCGCCCAGCCGTCGAAAAGGAGCGCCTTGTAGGTGGGCTGTGTCGCCGAACTCGCGAAGGACGGCTCGAACGAGGCGTAGCCGGCCGCGGACGCCGAGGTGCCGCCGTTGAGGGCGAGGGACAGGTTGGCGAGCGTGGGTTCGGCCATGCTGGTTTCGACGGTGAAGTTCCGCTTCGTCAGCCGGGAGCCGACGCGGTCGACGATCTGGTCGACTTCCAGTTCGACGTAGCTCTGGTCGATGGTCAGCTTCACGCCGCCGTCGGTGCCGCCGACGTCCGTCCACGACGAGGCGGGCGGGGCCGTGTTGACGGCAGCGTCGGCCGGCTCGGTCGCGCCGAAAGCGCCGGAGTACAGGGTCGCCGGACCCTGCACGAGGTTCGTTGCGGTGACCGCCACGGGTCAGCCCTCCTTGCTGGTCGCCGACTTGGCCGGCTTGCTGGGTGTGGCCGGGGCGGGTGCCTGGGCCTGGTCAGGGGTGGCCGGGTTCGCGGCCGGGCCCTGCTCGCGCGGGGGCGCGGCCGCCTCATTGCCGGACGTGGCGGGCTGGCCGGACTCCGCCTGCGTGGCCTCTTCGGCGTCGTCGTAGGCGAGGAGTCCCTGCCGCTTCAGGTCGAGGTACTCGGTGTCGTCGACTTCGAGTTCGACGGTGGGCTGCATGGTGGTGCGGATCGTGTGGGTCACCGGAAGTCCTTACGGTTGAGCGGCCAGGTCACTGCTTCGAGCTGGGGGTGGTAGCGGATCTCGAGGGTCTGCTCGGGCGGGATGTCGCGGGGGCAGGGGATGACGCGGACGTCCCCGGCGAACAGGAACTCCATCTCCGCGGCGTTGTCGTGGACGAGCACCTTGCCGTTCCACGTGAGGAGGTCCCGCGAGGTGGTGCCCTGGAGGGCGTAGCGGCTCATGACGGCACCTCCACCCAGGCGATGACCAGGCCCGGAATCGAGTAGCGGGCGTAGGAGGACGGGTCGTCGTGGATGCGGCGCGGCTCGCCCGTCGTGTACGCCGACCGGACCAGCGCGGCCGGATACCCGGACGGCAGGGCGACAGCCTGCGGGATGCGGGGATGGTCGTAGCAGGCCGCCTGGATCGCCTCGGCGAGTGCGGCGGCCTTGTTCCACGGCGGCTTCTGGCTGGCGGGGTTGACGGCCCAGCAGTCCACGCCGATGACGGGCTCCCGCAGCGGCACGTACCGGTCGGGGGTGCCGCCCGCGGTGACGAGCGTGACGAACCCGGACGCCGCCCAGCTGCTGTTGTCCTTCGGCAGGGTGGTGGCCACCCGGTCCCCGACGATCGTCTTCAGCCAGGCTTCGGTGACGAGTTCGGGAGTGGCGCGCAGACGGAGGCTCACGGCGTCCTCCGCTGGAACAAGCTGGGCCTCAAAAACGGCTGAGGCTCACGCGCGGGGAGGTTGACCTTCTTCACCGGGTGGGCGGCGCCTTCCCAGAACAGCGCCTTCTTGTGCTTCGGGAAGATGGTCATCGGGGGCAGGCCCATCTCGATGGCCGTGCAGTAGTTGACGTCGAGGGAGCCGACGCGGAGCACCTTGTCGTGGACTTCGGCGCGGAGGCTTTTCTGCAGGCGCCCAGACTGCTTGGGGACCAATGCCCGTGCGTCGTCGAGGATGGCGGAGCCGATACGGTTCTCCAGCCAGTCGTTGATCGCCGCGTCGACGTGCGTGCGCGCGGAAGGGTCGATCCGCACACCGGATCGCGCCATGGCCGCCTCCTCTCCGAAGGTGGTCGTGCCGGCCGCCCGGTCTCCCCGGGCTGTGTGGCCGTGTGCTGTTAGGTGGTGCGCCGCAGGTCCAGTCGCAGATCTGCGGTGAGTGCTGGGTTCGCCATCGAGGAGACGGTGTCGACGGTGTAGATCGCTCCGGTGCGCTCGTCACGCACCCGGTCCTGGTCAGTGACGTCCGTGCCGGCCGCGACGCGCGCGACGGCGTAGCGGACGATGCGGGGCGTGGGGTCGTCGCGGGTGGTGACCCGCCTGGTCTGCTCCGTCAGGGCGGCCGGGATGCTCGTGTGGACGGGAGTGTCGGTGTCCTGCTCGTCACCCCACGCGTCGGTGGTGGTGCCGCGCAGGACGCTGATCTGTGTGGTGGCGATGGCCTGCATCACGGGCCTCCGGTGTACGGGGCCCAGACGAGCGAGTCGTCGATCCCTTCCGCCAGCGGGTCACCGACGAGCGGTCCCGCGCCTTCGACAGCCGAGCGGATGTGTACCGATCGGGATCGCATCCACGACACCCGCTTAAGGGCGCGGGCGGCCATGGGTGCGAGGACCAGGCCGTCGCCCTGCAGCGTGGTGGAGACCTGATCTTGCTGGATCTGCGTGGCATCCAGCCGCGTCTCCAGCCCGTACTGGCCTGCCAGCCACGCTGCCTGTCGGGCGACGGCCCGGCCCAGCCAGTAGAGATCCCGCGTCCGGATCCGAGGCGTGTCCTCGTAGACCCGGTTGGTAAAGATCTCGATGTCGTCCTGCGCCTGGGCAAGCTGAGCGTCGGTCACGGACACGCCGGTGGTGTCGATGACCTGCTGCGCGGTCGCCCAGGCGTTGACCATGGTTAGCCCTCGGCCTTGCTGCTGCTGGTGTCCTTGCCGTCGGCTTCGATGACGTCGCGCGGCGTGGTGGTGTCCTCCGGGGCGTGGTCCACGCTCGCGGGCACGGTCTCCACCGAGTAGGTCAGCACCAGCGACTTGCCGTCCGGGTGCTCCTCCTGCCCGTCGAAGGACACGTCGCCGCGCGGGTGCAGGCCACGTTGGATGGCCTCACCGACGAGGGCGGCACGGTTGGCTTCGTGCTGGTAGTCCTCACCGGTCCACCGGTCGGAGCGCACCACGAACTCCTTGACGTGCCGCGTGCCCTTGGCGCCGTCGGCGGAACGCTCATCGACCTCGACCTCCGGGGCGCCGGCCTTCGCCGGGAACTGCCGCTGCCGGAGCTGCTCGCGGTCCTCGGTCTTCGCCGCCTGGGCCTGTGCCTGTTCGGTGTCGGCGGGCTTGCTGCTGGTGGGTTTCCTTGCTGCCATGGCTCACCTCCCTGTTGTGGGTGGTGTGCCGCCCGGAGCCGTCGGGCGGAACACCACGATGAAGGTCAGCCGACGAGGATGGATGCGCCGTTGGGGTGGCCGTAGGCCCAGCCGCGGCGGGCGCGCATCTTGAGGATCGACTCGTCCGTCAGGGCGGACAGGCCGTCGCGTCCGTCGATGAACACCGACTCCGGGCCGCTCCTGACGCCGAGCAACATCAACTCCGGGTTGACGAAGGCCATGATGGGCCGCCCGGTCGGGGTGGGCGTGGCGGTCGCGGAGATCTTCGCGCCGAGGGACCAGCGGACCGGGACACCGAAAATCGTGTCCGGGGTACCGGCACCGTTCTCGTTGAAGATCGGGCGCTGCTGGCCGTCGACGACGCCACGCAGGCTCTTGCGGAACGCGGGGTGGGCGATCGCGACCATGCTGCCGGGGTCGAAGTAGTCGCCGGACTCGACGTTGCCGATCGCGGTGGAGAACTCGGCGTAGGTGGGGATGCCCGCGGACGCAGCGGTGGTGATGTTCGTGCCGCCGGTGTAGCTGAGAGTGGCGTCGGTCGTGTTCAGCAGCTGGTACAGCGACGTGAACGGGACGGTGGTGCCGTTGGCCGCCGCCGACACCGCGAGAGACGCGTTGTCGATCATCTTCGCGTAGGACTTGCCCCAGCCGACCATCTTCGCCTCGATCACATTGGCGACCGAGTCGTCGATGTCCTCCTCCGCGATACGCGCGGCCTTACCGAACTTCACCGCCGTGAGCAGGACTTCGTCGTTCAGCGAGGTGTCCTCGCCGTAGGCGCCGCCCTTCGCGACCACGTCCACGCCCATGCCGGCGGTCCGGGGGACGTGCTTGGTGTCGGAGCCCATCGGGATGCGGGCGGCGAGGGACTCGACGGCGGAGATCTGGGTGATGGACTGTACGACGCGGCTGGTCTCCCACTCTTCGGGAATCCAGGCTTCCATGGCGTTGCGTGTCACTGAGGCCCTCCTGCGGGCGGCGTGATGGGGGAAGCGGTTGAGGCTCGGGCCCCATCACGGGCGCCTTCGCAAGCAAGGGCGGCGGCTCGCTCCGATCACCGGAGCAATTCACCTGTTGCTGAATATACCTCTTGTGGTCAAGCCCTGCCCAGAAGCCGGGCAGCGTGCAACTCCGCCGTGCTCTTGGGCTTCTCCTGCGCGGGCGAACGAGGCGCACCCGTCGGCCGCGGCTTCGGCTTCCGCGCCGGCACCGCGAACAGCTCCGGGTAGTCGCGGCGCAGCTCATCCACCGCAGCCTCCAGGCCAGACACCGAGCCATCCTCGTCGACGTCCAGCCCGTCGGTGTCGACCAGCTTCAGCAGCCGCTTGAGCCGGTTCTCACCCTTCTCCCGCGCAGCCGAGGAGTCCGGGTCCTTCTCCTCCTGCAGAAACGCCAGCGCACCCGCCTCAACCAGCGCGCCCCGCACCGCTGTCCGGACCAGCGGGGTGCGGTACCGCTTCTCGCCTTCCTCGCGAGCCTCCCGCAAAGCTTTCTCGTGCTCGGTCTCGTCGCCGCGAGCCTTCTCCTCCAACTCCTTGTTACGGAGCCGGTGCCTCCTCGCGTCGTCGTTGGCCTTCTTCAACGCGGCCTGCGTGCGCGACCACTCGTCCTTCGACGGCGGCTTGTAGTCGTCCGCCTTGTCGTCGTCGGTCTTCTTCGCGGGCGGCTTGGGCTTCGGCTTGTCCTCCTCCGGCTCTTCCTCCGGCTCGACCTCCGGCTCCTCCTCGTCGGGGACCTCGATGTCCGGGCCGTCGTCGTCGCCTTCTTCGGCGGCGCCGGCTATGACGTAGATCGGACGCCCGTCAGCGCGGTAGCCGAGGATCGCGCCAGGGGGCAGGCTGATGCCGTCGGCCTGGTCGGTGGTGGTGTGGATGCCCATCTGGTGTTCCTCCATCACGGGGGCTGATCGGCGGCCCGTCTCGGGCGCCGGTTATGCGGCAGGGGCAAAGCGCCCCGTGCGCACCGCGGTGCGGGCGCGGGCTTGGACAGCGGGCAGCAGGTCCCGCTCGGTGAGCAGGAGCTCCCGCACGGCACGGATGCGGGCAGCCCGGGACTCCGACGGGCGGGCGCGGCCGTAGGCGATGGACCGGTGCGCCTCACGCTGCAAAGCCAGCGGGAACGGCACCCCCTCGGTGGTCCACGAGTCGGACCAGGGCACGGTCCGGCAGCGGCAGTGAGCGTGCAGCGGTGGGCCGTCCACCCCGGCCGCGCGCGCTTTGCGCTGGCGAGGGTCCCAGGACAGGCCGCCCGGGAACGCCTCGCCCGGGCGGGCGCTGCGGCCGGTGTAGGCGAGGCAGCGCACGCACGCGTCCGCCTCCGCCACCCACAAACGCAGCGGGGCGGTCGCCCGCACCACCGCGTCCAGGCCCTCATGGACCGCGGCGTTGATGACCCACGCGATGTGCGCGCGGATTGCGGGCAGCGCGGCGCGGGCGGCACCGAGCCCGGCCAGCATGTGCGACCAGCGCGACACGCGGTCCTCATGCAACAGGTGCAGCGCGCGGTCGCGGCGCTCGACAACCATGTCCCGGATCCGACGCGCCTCATCCCGCAACGCCCGCCCGACGGACGGCACACGGGGCTCACGGCGACGACGGCCAGACGCGGCCCGCACAAACTCCGCGCCCTGCCGCACCCCCATCGCCAGCGCCGGACCGAGACCATCCTGCAGAATGCCGGGCGCCCGCCCAGCAAGGTCGTCCAGCAGACGGCGCACAGCAGCGCGGGCGGTGTCGATGATGCGACGCAGCACATCGCCGGGCAGCGCGGACTGGCCGGGGCCGCCGAAAGCCTTCGTCCAGGCGGCGAGGACGCGGCGGATCAACTCCTCAAACGCCCGATCCGAACCGCGCATGGCCCGGCCGGCGAGCCGGTTCTCCAGGTCGATGACCTCGCCGGTGTGGTCATCCTGCACGAGACGGGTGAGGCGGTCGCTGGAGTACGGCATCAGCCCTCCTCCTGCGCCTGAGCGAGGAGTTCAAGGTCATCGATCGTGCCGGACAGCAGCGCCGCAGCCTGGTCACTGCTGATGACGCCGAGAGTGGCGGCGGACCCGAGCTGCTGAGCGGACGCGGCGAGAGAGGTCAGAATGTCGACACGGCGCTGCAACTCAGCGTCATCCACGCCCGCAAGCCAAGCGTCGACCTGCTCGGCCCGGTACCCGGCTTCGACCAGGGCCTGTCGGCGCGGCACCCCGGCAGTAATCTTCGCCTGTACGGTCTGCCAGCCTTCGCTGTCATCGACGGTCTCAGCGGGCTTCCAGTGCACGGTGACCACCGGGTCCTCGATGCCGAGGCGGCGCAACGCGAAGCTGAAGGCCTCCCGCAGGGTGGCGCCATAACTCAGCTGCCGGTTGCCGACCTTGCGGGTGAACGGCGCGTCCTGCGCACGCACGGACTGCCCGGACGGCTGCTCCCCGGAGGGATCGAAGAGGTGCAGCGGTGTGGTGGTGATCTGCGCCATCGCCCGCACGTTGAACATGATCGGGTCGAGGAACACGGACGGGTTCGCGGCGTCAAACTGGCCCACAGCCTTGAAGCCGCGCAGCAGCATCAGCTCACCCGGCCCTGCCTTTAGGCTGCTGTCGTCGCCGGAGTCGGACGGGCCGACGCCCTTCTCTGGTAGCGGCCAGTCGTCGTCAGCGAAGTCGCCCGGCTCGAGATCCGAGGTGTCGGTGTTGGCGGCCTCGGTGAGCGCGTACCGCTGCGGGAAGCCCTGGTAGTCGACCGTGCCCATGTGGGTTTGCTGCAGCTTGGTGATCGCGTTCTGCGGGCCGTAGGCGCCGTAGTGTTCCGGTGTGCCGTAGGGGCGGTCGGTGCGGAAGTGGAACACGGGCTGTTCGTTCCAGTCGTGGTCGAGGCGCCAGGACTCGGGGTCTTCTGGGTCGGCGGGCCAGTGCATCCAGTCGGCGGGCTTGATGCCATCGGAGTTCTCGCCGGTGGTCCACCGTTCGATGCGGTCGTCGTACAGCAGCTCGGCCCGCTGGTACTTCCCCTCGCACCAGCGTTTGATCGTGTACGCCTTCTTACGGGGGTTGTCCTCGCTGTAGATCACCCGCACGGTCTGCGGGCTGTTGTAGTACATCTCGACCCGGACGACGTTGCCCTGGTCGTCCTCGACGGGCAGCACGAACAGGTAGGCGTCTCCGTACTCTCCGGCGCGGCGGAACAGGTCGGGCATCTCCAAGTCGAGCTGGTTGTCCTGCCAGATCTTCGAGATCAGTGCGGTGACGGTGTCGTCTTGCCCGGTGATCGCCGCGATCTCCAGGCGGTCGGTGACTGCGTCGACGGGGGTCTTGGCAAAGTTGAGGTCGAAGTCGATGTCGTGGCGGGCGAGCGCGCGCCGGATGCGGATGCTCGTGAAGACCTCGGGGACCTTGCCGTCGTAGTAGGTCTGCGCCTGGTCGTAGCCGGGGCGGGCCTCGCCGAGCTCTTCGATGCCGTACATGAGGTCGGCGAGCGACTCATCCAAAGCAGACCTCCCAGCGTCACCTTTGATTCGAAGGATAGCTGAGGCCATTGGTGATACATAGCGTTGCCAGAAGTGGCCTGAGGCTGCAAATCGCAGGAGCTAGACGTAGCTTGCGCTAGCGGCCGACGGCGGCGCCTTCCGCGGCGGCGGCTTCAGGAACCGCAGGACGGCGTTCCCGACGCTGTCGACGAGATCGTCGTTCGGCGCCTTCGGGAACCCGACCATCTCCTCCTCCAGATCAGGCAACGGCTCGGCGTGCACCACCCGCGTCGGGATCAACTGGTACAGGTTGAGGAGACGTTCGGCTCGTGCTTCCTTCTTCTCACTGTTGGAGAAGATGACGACCTTCACCGGCATGTGATGGAAGACCTCGTGCCACAGCTCCTGGCCCTGGTTGCCCTCGACAAGGATCGCCCCGATCTCCGGGAAGGAGTCCAGGATCTGCAGCGCGCGGTTGCGTAGCGGGTCGCCCTTGAGCTTGACGCGCTGCGCGAACTTGACCAGGCAGCGCGCCGGCTTCCCCTCCTGGGCGGGCGCCCAGCTGACCACGGACAGGCCGGTGAAGTCGCTCTTCTTCTTGGTGGTGACGGCCCCGTCAACGGACAGGTAGGTGCGGGCCGTGGGGAACGTGCCGTAGGTGAAGTCGGTTTCGGACCAGTAGGCACCGTCGGCGGCCATCGGATCGTTCAAGTAGTTTTTGCGATAGCTGCGAGTGTGCTGGATCTTCGTCAGGAAGCCGATGGGCCACTTTGACGGCCACATCGACCGTTCGCGGCCGGAGTCGTCGCGAATGATGGGCAGGTGGTGGTGGACGCGGAACTGCTGCTCCCCCACCCACTCATTCGCCTCGGTCCGCTCCCCCTTGCCCCACTTGACCAACTGGTGCGTGACACTCCCCGGCATCGTTACCGTCCCGGACAGCACAACGCGGGCGTAAATGTTCAACGGCAGGATCGCGTCCGTGATCGTCTTCAGACGCTTGTCAGCCTGGTACGCCGAGTACGACGCCTCATCCGGCTCCACATCGTCTAGCAGTAGGAGGTCGGGCCGCTGCTGCCCGACCTTCATGCCGAGGCTCGACGCGTCGATGCCCTTGGCGGCGAAGATGAACCCGCTCGCCCGGATGACCATGTGCTTGGCGTCGGACTCGGAGGCGCCGGACGGACGCCGGCCCGCGGTGCACAGCTTGGGGAAGTCCCGCTTCAGGGCGGGGTTCTCATCCACCTCTTTACGGAACGTGCCGAGGTGCATCTCGGCCTGCGGGCCGGAGTCGGCGAACACGGCGGCGAACTTGACGTGGCCGTGCGCGGCGGCCCACAGCGGCAGGATGAACAGCATCCACGTGCTCTTGCCGGTGTCCCGGGGTGCAAGGAAGGCGTCCCGCTGTTCCATCGGCGCTGACGGCGGGATGGCCCACTGGCGGGCGAGGCGCACCCATTCGAGGTGGGCGTCGGCGAAGGTGACGTTTCCCTCGGGGTCGCGTAGGTGGTGCAGGCAGTAGAGGACGGCGAAGAGTAGGGGGTCGTAGCGGGTGGCTTCGATGCGGGCTTCGCGGTATTGCTCGCTTCCATCGAGGAGGCGCGCGTCGATGCCGGTGACCCAGGCGGGGAAGTCGAACGTGTCGGCGTTCGCGGCCGGGTCGTAGGGGTCGGCGATCCGGGCCTGGGTGACGGCGGTGGTCACTCGCCCTGCTCCCGCTCCGCGCGCAACCCTTCGGCGACGGCGGCGTTTTTGGCGCGCATCTCCGCGACCATCTCCTGCAGGGCGATGTCCTGCTGGGTGGTCTCGGTGACGGTGTAGTCGACCTTGACGGGCATGTCGAGGCCGAGGAGCCTGCGGATGGATTCGCTGGTGCGGCGCCGGGACTCCTCGATGCGGGTGAGCCGGTCGACGGCCTGGAGGACGAACGTGTCGTCCTCGACGGGCTCTTCCTCGCCGGTGTCGGGGTTGAGTGCGCGGATGACCCGGCCGTTGTTGACGGTGATGTGCTTGCGGCCCATCACCTCACGCACGGATTGCTCCATGTTGTGGAGGCGTTCGAGGGTGGCTTCGAGGCGGGCGAGTTCGAGGGCCCGGTATTCGTCGACCTTGGGGTCGATACGGCGCGCGTACTCCTCTTCGGCTAGTTCGCAGGCTGTGCTGAAGGGGATGCGTTCGCCGCCGGTGGGCCCGTTGGGGTCGGCGGTGAGGGCTTCGATGGCGCGGTAGGAGAGGCCTTGGATGCGGAGGTCGAAGACGAGGGCGATGAGGTCGGCGCGGGCGGCCTTGTTGATGCGGGTGTACGGCTTGGGTCCCCCTCGTCGCGCCACCACGCCTCCCGTTGATTCCTCAGCTTCACACGCCTATCACCTTCAAATCGTAGGACATCCGGGCTGATTAGTCGCCCACTCCCCTACCGGAACGTCTGCCACAGGAGCAGCATGGAAGACATGGCAGCGAAGAAGAAGACGCCCAAGCTCGGAACCGGCAAGCGATTCGCCGCAGTCGCGGCCAGCGCCCGCAAGTCCGGTGCGAAGAACCCCAACGCCGTCGCAGCCGCCGCCGGCCGCAAAAAGTTCGGCGCCGCGAAGATGACCGCCATGGCCAAGGCCGGCCACAGGGCCGCCGCCCGCAGGGGCAAGTGATGGTCTCGGACCGCGGAGGCCGCTGGGGCTTCGTCTATCGGTCGCGCTGGAACGTCTACAGGGCCCTACGTCGCAAGGGCATGTCGAAGACCAAGGCGGCGGAGATCTCAAACGAGGGCCGCACGCGCGCCGGACGGTCCCTCATGGCCCGCAAGGCGGCCAAGACCCAGCAGGCGAAGGGCCGCAGGCGGTAACCGTTCGGGGCGAGATTCAACCGACGAGGCGCCAGATCACGTCTGTGGCTTTAGCATCGGGTCTCCGTTACACAGGAGGGGGCCGTGATGGCTGGGGGCTGCAGAGACTGTCAGACGTGCACGATGCCGGGGCTCACCCGGCTCGGGCAGAACCTGGGTGTCGGGTTCATGCATCTGATGACGTGCGGGATCTCGTGGGTGGTGAAGCGGGGCGGCATGTCGCACTGCCCGCAGTGCAAGCACCTGCAGTCCCGGCACCAGCGGCGGGCGGACGGCTCGTTCATGGACTGAGGTGCGCGCGCAGGGCGAAGGCCCCGATCCCCACTGGGTGGCGAGGGATCGGGCCCTTCGGGTTGCTGTGGGGTCAGAGCTGGTTGGGCTGGACGTCGAAGGAGATCACAACAGCGTGCGTTCGCAGTTCGGGCGATTGTTCCTTTACTGCGGCCAGCAGGAGTTCGAAGGCATCGTGGCGGGTCATGCCAGGGTCCGGGGTGAAGTGGCCGCAGCGCCTGTAGCTATCGAACCCGACAGGCGAAGGCACGATGAGGGACATGAACCAGAAGTGGGTGCCCTGCGCGGGCCGGATGTCAGTCACGTGGTCCATCCTGTCGTGTTGGGTGGTCAGGCGGCGGTTTGTTCGGTCTGGATCGTCTGCCCGTGCTGGTCGAGGAGGCAGAGCCCGGTGTCCCAGAACAGGCCGAGCAGGTAGACGCCGGGCGGGAGTCCGTCGGCGAGGCCGGTCATGTAGCCGGCGGGGGCGGTGTTGGCGCGGGTGAGGATCTCGCACCGCTCCCCGTCCGGGCAGTCAGCAGGATGCGTCCAGTCGAGACCCCGGCCGTCCTCGGTGTCGGTTACGACGAGCGGGTGGGCGACACGCATAGCCGCTCCTAGTAGTTGTAGTGGTCGGACGGGTCGTCGGGCTCGGTGGGCCAGTCGCGGTCGAGATCCCAGTAACGGTCGTCGGCGCGCGCGGCTTCGGCCGGGGTCTCCTCCCACTCGGGGAGCGGCTGGGCGGCGGGCGGGAGCGAGGCGGTCATCGGGTACCTCCATGGAACGTCCACCAGCCGTCGTAGCCGTCCGGCAGGGCGGGATAGTCGGCGAGCATCGGGCGCAGGATCGCCAAGTGGCCTTCCCGCTCCTCGCGGTGCCCGTCCTCGGCCCAGTAGGAGCGACCGTTCCAGCGGCCGTGGCAGCGTCCGCCGGTCCGGCCGTCGGTGAGGCGGGCGAGGAACTCGGCGGCGTCGGCGGGCTCGACCGACTGGAAGTCCCACAACTGGCCGATGCAGGCGACGACGGCGCCCTTGCGGCGGCGGAACCAGACGGCGTCGATCGTGCCCACGTAGACCGGGGTGGTCATGGTGGCCTTGAGGGTGCCGTTCAGGCTGTTCAGGTCGACGGCGTAGGGCTGGCGGGAGATCAGGAAGCGAGACTCGCGGATCACGGCTGGACCTCCTTACGCGGCGAGGGCGAGGCGGGCGGCGACGACCTTGTAGGCCGGCTTGCGGGGCTTGTAGGCGATGGCGATGCGGGCGACCTGGGCGGGGGTGTACCGGCGGCAGTCGTCTCGCATGTGGCGGCCAGCGTGGATGCGGGCGGTCTGGCCGGTGATGCCGAGCTCCTTGGCCTTCTTGCGGAGGGTGCCGGCGACGGAGCGGGCTTCGCGTGGGGCGAGTCCGGCGGCCATGGCGTGGGAGGCGAGGGTGCCGGCACCGTTGCGGCGGATGCGGGAGGCGGCGCGCTGGGTGCGGGTGCGGGCCTTCAGCGTGGCGCGGCGGTGGCGGTTGGTGCGGATCAACGGGTCCCCCTTGCTTTGCACCGCAACTTGCTAGCGATGCCCTGTTGCGCTTGCGATGACTCAGACAGTACTCCTGAGGCGTAGGCACCGCAAGCCTGTTGCGATACATTGATGCCATGAATCCGAGCCCGCACACCGAGCCACCCACGCTCGAGGAGATCGCAGCAGCTGGCACCCGCCGACAGCGCGACGCCGACCGCCTCAAGAAGTCCAGCGACGACCTTCGGGACCTCGTCCTCGCCGCCCTCCGCGAAGGCCACCTCAAGCCGACCGAGGTAGCCAAAGCCTCCGGATGGACCGGCGCCCACGTCCGCAAGATGGCCCGGGACGCTGGCATCGAACCCGACGAGCGCTACCGGGAACGAGCGGAACGCCTCAAGAAGGCTCAGGCTGACGAGGTCTGATTCGCCCGTTCCCGCCCCGCTTCCCCACCGCGCGGGCCACACTGCGGGTATGGCGATCCGTTTCGGTGTGCAGGCAGACTCCCGCGACGAGTGCGTCGAAGGCCTCGCGCAACTGGTGGAGGCCGGGTTCGTGCCCGTCATGCTGCCCGCCCAGGTGGCCGGCGACCGGTGGATCGCACGGGCCGTACCCGCACCCAACGCGAAGGCCCCGACCGAAGAAGGCGGTCGGGGCCCCGCTGTGTCCGCCTAGAGCCCGCGCGCGTGGCCGAGTTCGGCGGCCCGCCCGAGGTAGAGGAGGACAGGCGCGGCGCCGGTCTGCCGGGCGTTCCAGGCCGGGATGGTCTCGTCGGCGAAGTCCCGGCGGATCGCTTCGAGCAGCAGCACGCACGCGTCGTCAGCCTGCCGCCTGCTGCTCGCCTCGACCCGGATGGCGCCGATCGGGCAGCGTTGCCCCTGCTCGTCGACGAGGGCGTCGCGAGTCCAGCCGTCGGTCTCGAGCCGGATGCGGGCCCGGTGCAGCAGGGCGGCGAGCGGGGTGGTGTACGGCGCCGGGACCACGGTCTGCGGCAGGTACGGGACGGTGATCTCGGGGAGGGGCTCGGCCGGGATGTGCGCTGAGTTCACATCGACGGCGAGGACCGCGAGCGTGCACCGCTCATCCATGGCGAGGCTGGCGAGGGCGAGCCGCTCGTCGAGGGTGAGGTCGGGCGGCCGGGTTGCAGGCGCGCGGGTGAGCGTGGTCATGTAGGGGCTGCCTTCTGCGCTGATGCGCGGTCGGTGGAAGCGACCAGGGGCGCCCCTGGTCGCTTCCAGGCATTCGAGGGGCGCCCCGGCTGAGCTACTGGCCGGCGATGATGCAGGAATCGTCGTCGGGGTCGGGGTTGTCGGCTTCGCGGCAGTCCTCGTTGCAGTACGGGTAGCCGCCGGGCGCGTCGCAGAGGATGCATTCGTTTTCCATGGCGGTGTCCTTCTGCGGGTTGCTATCGGCGGCTGCGGGCCCTGGTCTTGGGGCGGTCCTCGCTCGCCAGCCGGTCGAGGACGCTCTGCGAGGTGGGGGCGGCGTACTGGCGTCCGGGGGTGGCGATGTCGCGCATCCCGGCGGGCGGGCGCTCGTAGACGGTGCCGCACTGGCCGAGGAGCCCGGAGGCGGACAGGTGGCCCGTCATCCACTCGCCGCTGATCATCGAGCGGCGGTCGAAGGTGTGAGCCGAGTAGGTCTGGGCGTCCTCGTAGGGGGCGAGGTTGGTCGCCATGTTGTTGATCGTGTAGACGGTGGCGCCTTTGGTGAGCCAGCGGTTGAGTTCCTTGGCGCCCTTGCGGGTGGGTTCCCAGCTGCGTCCGGCCATGATGATCTCCTGTCGGTGTTGTGGTGGTTTGTTCCCGCCGCTCAAGGGTGATCAGCGGGTGAATGTGCAGGTCAGGGCTGCTCTGGGGTCTGATCAGGGGCTGCTCAGAGCAGCCGGTGAGCAGGCCGTGCGCGGCGGGCTGAGCGGCTGTGACCTGCGGCTTTGCTACCTGATCAGGGCTGAGCAGGCCCTGATCAGGGGTACATAGTTCGCGTAACGGTCACAGCAGGGCGGTGAGCTTGGCGAGCTTGAAGCCGCGCGGATTCTGCTCCTCCCCGATCCGACCGAGCGTCTCCGGGGAACCAGCGCCGGCCTCCTTGAGGCGGGCCTTCAACTCGTCCACGGTCACCGCCAGGTAGGCGTCCGGGTCGAAGTCGCGCAGCGCCAGCAGCAGCGTCTCGGTCTTCATCCGGTCGACGCCCGCCTTCTCCATGACGGCGACCGCGTCCTCGACGATCGTGCGCGCGGCCCCGTCAACCGTCATGCCCTCGGCCGGGTCGGCGCCGCACAGACGCAGCAGCTGCTCCCAGGTGAGGAGCTTCGGCAGCGGCATGCCCAGGTCGGGCAGGTCGACTTCGGTCATGGCGCGCAGGCTGTCCTGGTCGGGTTCGACCAGTCCGGCGTCGCGCCGTTCGGCGGCGAGCTTGCGGAGCGTGTCGGACGGGGTCGCGTGGATGGCGTACTCGATCGGCTCGTCGGCCATGCCGGGCACGCCCTGGAGGTAGACGTGGCCGGCGTCCTTGGGGTCGGTGTCGGTGGCCGGGGACAGCTTGTGCGGCAGCCAGCCTTCGGCGACGGCCCCGTCGCCGAAGACCGCGCGGGTGTCGCCGACCTTGCACGGGCCGACGGCCTTGAGGGCGATCATCTGGGCGATGTTCTCGCCGAGGTACAGCTTGGTGCCGCCCTGCGAGGCGATGATCAGCGTGACGGCCTCCTTCCGGCCGACGAGGAGGAGTTCGAACGCGAGCCGCTTGGCGAGCTCGGAGCCCTTCGGGAACTCGTCGAAGATGACCGTGAAGTGCGGGTGCTCCTTGCTGATCTGCCACTTCTTGCCCATGCCGAGCTTGGCCCGCAGCCGGGCGCGGCCCTTGGACAGCATCAGGAAGAACAGCAGGACGTTCTCGATCTGCTGGTGGCTGCGGCCGGTCACGCGGACGGCGTCGTAGAGGTCTTCGAGGCCGTCGCCGTGCGGGTCGAGGTCGACGGTGATGTTGTCGTAGCAGGCGGTGGTGACCTCGCCAATGGCCTGCAGCATGCCGGTCTTGCCGCCACCGGATGCGGCGACGACGAGGCCCATGACTCCGGCGAGCGCAGCCTGCAGCGGGTCGCCGCCGACCGAGGTGGCGAGCCGGGACTTGTCGGTGATGCTGATCGACTTGGGCGCCCGGTAGGGCATGCCGGGCGCGGTCGCGAACGGGTTGCCCTCGACCAGGCGGAGGATGGCGCAGGCGCGGCGTTCGACCATGGGCTGCGGCCGGACGCCGTTGGTGGGCAGATCGAACCGAGTCTCCAAGCCGCCGGCCTTCGCGATGATGGCCTCGGGGGTGCCTTCACCGACGCGGACCTTGCACTGCCAGCCCCACGGCTGCCGCTCCATGTCCCACACCTCAACCACCGGGACGCCCTCGGCGACCATCGCGAGCAGCACACAAACCGCGGCCTGCTGCGGGGTCTCGGCGCGGCGGATCGGGAACGGCTTGGCTCCCTCCGGCAGATCGTCCAGGGTGACGGAGCCGTGACCGCGGACCGTCTCGTCAGCGGGCAGCCCGAGCACCGTCTCCGCGGTGAGCTCGCTGCGGTCGCGGCCGTGGAAAGCGCCGAGCCCCCAGGCGCTGATACCGGCGAGCAGGTCAAGCCACAGGCTGCCGGTGACGGCGCCGAAGCCCACTCCCCCGGCGACCGCCCCGGCCACCCCAGCAGTCTTGCCCGCGTAGATCTTGCGGTGCCGCCGGTACTCGGCCCGTAGCTCCGCACGGCGTTCCTTCAGCCGGCCCTCGAGGACGACGTCGCCGTCGGCTTCGCGGATGGCCCGGTCGGTGGACGCGATCAGCTGCGGGTAGTCGTCGCGGTAGCGGTTGAGCCAGCGGCGGCCGAGCTGCCGGTAGCCGCGGACGGTGTGCGGCAGCAGGGCCAACTGGGCGACGCGGTTGGTGCGGTCGGCGACGGTGCGGGCGGACTCGATCCAGGCCGGGCGGCCCGCCTCGACGGGGGCCTTGAAGACGACCGGCTCGGCGGTGTGCGTGACGAGCGTCAGCGGCGGGCGCTCGTCGGTCAGCGGGGTGGCCATCGGGTGCTCCTAGTGGTGGTGGCCGTTGACGGTGTGCTTGCGGGCGGTGTGCGCGGCGGCGACTTTGGCGGCCTGGTGGTAGGGGGCCGTGTCGCCCTTGCGGCGGACGGGCGGGACGGGCTTCATTCGAGGGCTCTTCGCGGACGTCTTCTGCGCCCCGTTGGAGGCCCTCTCGGAGCCCGGGGGGATTTGGGACGTGGCCTGCGAAGATCCAGGCGCCTGGAGGCTGCTTACAGGGGCCGGGTGGAGTAGTTCCAGGAGGCGCCCGCGCGTGCTTATCGGGGAGCCGTTCGCGGCGTCGAGCGCGGCAGCGAGAGCCTTCCGCGAGGCGTGCGCCTGGCCGTGCAACTCAGGCGTCATCCCGGGCGTGCGCGTGCCGTGCTTGATCTCCCACGCGGACGCGAACGCCTCCTCGAAGGCGAGCTCCCCGTAGGGGGCTGCGGACACCAGCTTCCAGGCCAGCTTCACAACGTCCTTGTGATGGCTGTACCGCCGCCGCTCGTGCTTCGCCCGCGCCTTCGCCTCAGCCCGCTTCTTCGGGTCGACGGCGGCGGCGGACAGGGTGCTGACCCACTGCCGGATCTCGAACACGAGCGGGCCCATCACGGTGACCCCGGCCAGACCCCACGCCACCGAGGCGTTCGTCTGGGCGCCGTAGGTGTAGTTGATGTGGGCGGCGTACCCGGCCGCGCCCATGGATAGGGCCCGCAGCAGCCACCGCACCCATCCGGGCAGCTTCCGCTCATCCGCGTAGGCCACGCCCGCGGCCATCACCCAGGCCGCGCCCTCCAGGGCGAACGGCAGCGGCAGCAGCATCAGGGAGACCCTGACGAAGTGCATGACCTGCGCCGGCAGCGACGCGAGCGCGGACGCGGCGACCAAGGCCAGGGTGCCCTTGCGGTACACGTTGCCGGGGGTGAGCTGCTTCTCCCGGCGGGCGGCGCGGGCCTGTCGGCGCTGCGCCTTGTCGCGACGCTTCTGGGCCTTGACCTCCCGCTGCTCTTCGCGGTCTGCGCGACGTTCTTCCCGACGCAGCTTGGCCCGATGGTCCTCATCGAGGCGCCGCTGCTTGGCGTCTTCCGCCTTGTCGGCGCGACGCTCCTCGAACCAGCTGCTCACGGTGATCGGTGTCCTCTCGGGGTTCAGGCGATGCTCTGGGCGAGCAGGCGGTGGTGGCGTTCCATGCGCTCGGCTTCACGCTCCTCGGCGTCGACCTGCCGGTTCGCGGCCTTGGCCTCGGCTTCGGTCATGGGCGTGATGCCGTAGTTGTTGGCGAGGCTCCGCATGATCAGGGCGCGGGCGCCGGGCCGGTTGAACTGCACGGCGTGGGTCAGCTCGTGCAGCAGCGTCTTGTCGATCTCGATACCTCGGCCCCGGCAGGTCTGGGCGTTGATGACGACCAGCACGCCGCCCGGGGTGATCGTGGTGGTGCCGAACGCGTGGCCTTCGTGCCGCTGCCACAGCCGGGCGTTCTGGCGGCCGAACATGGGCCGGTGGGCGTCGACGACCATCCGCCACATGTCGGATGTGTTGGACACGGCCACCTCGAGCGGCCCGACGCAGCCGCGGATCTCACGCTCGACGATGTCGACGGCCGCATCGACGGCGGCGTGCACCCGGTCGATGGTCGCCTGATGCTGGCGGCCGACACGGTGGGCGATGAAGCGCATGGCGGTCTCCTCAGGCGGTGGCGGGCTGGGGGGCGGTACGGCGGTGCCAGAGCCAGACGGCTCCTGCGGCGAGCGCCCAGACGGGCTTGGGGACCAGGCCGATGAGGTGGCCGAGGCCGGCGAACCCGAGCGAGACGGGGGCGTCGGCGCCGTGCCAGATCCCGACGGCAATCAAGTAAGCCGCGAAGAGCGACCAGAAGACGGTGCGGAGCATGGCGACCTCTCTCGGGTCGGATGGACGGTGGGGTGTTGCTGCGCCGGTTCTCCTTGGCGCACGTCCGGGGACGCGCGCCGCGGGCAGCCGGTCAGCGGTCGGCCTTGGCCTTGTGCTCCTCGCCCTGCCGCTGCGCCTCGTAGGAGCTGTCGACCTCCCAGCCCTTCGCGCCGCAGCGGCACACCCACTGGTACTTGCGGCCGCCTCGGGCGGGCATGACGGTGACGTGATGGCTCTTGCCGAACATGCGAGTCCTCTCGATGGATGGGGTGCTCTGGTGGTCGCGCCCGGCGGGGCTGGGGGTGGACACCGCCAGGCGCGGCGGTTCAGGCGGCGGCCGGGTAGTCGAAGCCGTCGAGCTCGTCGACCAGGGTCGGGTCGATGGCCTCGGCGTGGTCGCGGATCAGGTCGGCGACGTCGCGGCGGCCGTCCGCGAGGGC
The DNA here is from genome assembly GCF_040644655.1 of Streptomyces sp. NPDC046931. Lineage (NCBI taxonomy): Bacteria > Bacillati > Actinomycetota > Actinomycetes > Kitasatosporales > Streptomycetaceae > Streptomyces > Streptomyces sp. NPDC046931. The sequence goes on along the minus strand of NZ_JBEYWX010000003.1, from coordinate 214,705 downwards.
GGCCCCGTACTCGGCGAACAGGGCGACGACGGTGTTCTCGGGCATGGCAGTACTCCTCGGCTGGTCAATCCGGGTGGAAGGGGGGGCCGTGCCGGCGGCTGACGGGGGATGGATGGATGCCGCCGGCACGGCGGTATGGGTGCGGCTCAGGCCGCGGGGCGCTGGACGTGCAGGCCGCGGCAGTGCGACCGCCAGTCCAGGTGCAGGGGGCAGGTGGCACGCTCAGCGTCCGGGACCTGGCGGGTGGTCTCCCGGTACAGGGCACGGTCCAGGTCGTCGGAGAACTCGACCGGCATCCGAGGAGTCGCGATGGTCACGACTGCTCACCCAGGTGCATCTGGTCGACGACGGCGGCCACGGCGCGCGCTGCTCCGGGCAACTGCTGCCGCTTCGCGTGGGCGTCACCGGCGAGGCCGAGGCGGTCGGCGAGCAGACGGCCGTGGGTGAGCCAGGCCTCGTACTCGCCGTACCGGGCGCTGGTCCGCAGGTAGCCGGTCGCCAGCCAGTCGGCGGCGGCGAGCGTGTCTTTGGAGGCGGCCATCAGGTCTTCGGTGGCGGCGAGGCTATCGGCGTCCAGGTCCGTCATTTGGCCGGACGCGGCGACGGCGGCCAGCTCCTTGGCGTGCACGGCCGCGGTCTCGTACTGGGTGACGGCACGGATCACGACCGCCGGGATCGACGGGGTGAGCGCCAGCTCCAGGCGGCGCATCGCGGTGCGGGCGGCCGGGGGCAACGAGGCGGTGGGGGTGCTCATGCCGCACCTCGCATCGCCGTCGCCATGGAGCGGATCTTCTCCGCGAAGGCGACGAGGTTGTCGGCGAACTGCTCGGCGTGCTCGGCGTCCATGTAGGAGCCTTCGGCGCTGGAGCCGTCCTCGACGAAGATGAACGGCCGGCGCATCGCCTCGTCGCGGCTGAACGGGTCGATGCCGAGCCGGGCGTAGGCGAGGAGGCTGGGCGTGTTACCGCGCCGCGGCGCCTCCAGGTCGGCGAAGGTCCCGGAGTGCCAGACGTCCTCCAGGAACTTCTGGGACTCGTGGACATGATCGATCGTGCACCACGTCGGGCACTCGAGGTAGACGGTCTGGCCGTCCACCAGCGCCGGGACGATGTGGCGGTCGGTGAGGGGGTGGTCGGCGCGGTCGGACGCGCCGGTAAGCTTCGGTGTAGCCATCAGGGTCTCCCTAGCAGGTACCTGATCGGTTAGGCCTCGGTCAGCGAGTGGAGTCGCTGCGCCGGGGCCGTCTTCGTTTGTGGGTGCCGGTGGAGCGGCAGTGAGGCTTTCCGGGGGTGGAGCCCCGTCGGCTTCAAGAGACATCTTGTAGCGCCACGAGCGGGGGTGTCAAGAGGAGTCTTGAAGTGGCGCCAAATGGCCCCTACGCTACGTGCATGACAGAAGCGCTCACCTCCACCATCGAGTCCGAGACGGGACGACTCGCACAGATCTCCGACGCCATCGAGCGCTTCCATGCGGCCCGCGAACTCCGCGAGGTCCTGGCGGTCGGCGATCGAAAGGCCCGAGAGCTGGAACGGGCTGCGGTCAGCGAACTCAAGCCGGGCAGGCCGTGGCGCGAGGTCGGCGAGCTGCTCGGCATGTCGGGCTCGCGGGCTGAGCAAATCGCCAAAGGTCGGTAACCGAGTCCGGTTCATGCCTACAAGGTGACACCCATTCAGCGGCGGGCGCGACGACATCTGAGGCGACATCTCGGCGACATCCCGCTACCGTGAGTGCATGACCACCCCTAACTCCACGCTCCGGGCGGTTCGCATCTCCATGATGCTCAGTCAGGACGACTTCGCCACCGCACTCCGAGAGGCCGGCGAGCGCGCCGGATGCCCGATCGAGCCAAGCAAGCGACTCGTTCAACGCTGGGAGTCCGGAGCCATCGCCGCCCCCAGCCCCCGATACGCCCGCGCTCTTGAGGCGGTCACCGGCATGCCGATCGACACTCTCGGCTTCGCCTCCCCCGCGATGGCCAGGGTCGCCGAGGACGGCGCAGGCGGCCACGACGTCCACCCCTCGACAGCTGGTGTCGCCGCGCCAGTCCCCGGCCCCACCCCGGCGGCCTCACCCCGCGCCAACTACAGCGGCGTCTGGCTGTCGCGGTACGAGTACTTCTCCAGCGGCCGGGACGACAGCTTCATCGGCATGCACTACGTCGTCATCCTCCAGCACGGCAACCGACTCACCGTGCGCTCGCTACCGGAAGCGTCGTCGAACCCGAACTCTCCGCTGACGATGGACCTCACGGTGGACGGCAGCGTCATCACCGGCACATGGGTGGAGCAGACCGCCACCGACGGCTACTACCGCGGCGCCCGCTACCACGGTGCCATCCAGATGCTGATCGAACCGACCGGCACCCGTATGGCCGGCAAGTGGGTCGGCTTCGGCAAGGACATGGACGTCAATACCGGGCCCTGGGAGCTGCGCCTCCAGGACTCGTCCACCAACCAGAAGACGATCGCCAAGTACAGCCGGGTGCCCGAATAAATGGAAGGAAGTGCATTGACCAATCACCTGGAAGTCGTGCCCGAGTTCAAGGACACGCTCGATCGGCCAGCCTGGTGGTTCAAGGAGCAGTGGCTCTGGTCCCGGACCGACTGGTCAAAGGTCCGCAAGCCGATGACCGAGGAATTCCGGAGGTGGGCTTACGCCCGCGAGGGCATCCCGTATCCGGAAGACGCGCAGCCGGCGCCTGAGCATGGGCAGCCCGCCCCTGTCGCCGCCCCTCCCCGACCGCCAAAGCCGAAGGCGACTGCTCCCAAGCCGCACACCTACCTGGTCGCAGCCGACGGCACCCACCTGGTGAAGATTGGCATCGCGAAAGACCCGATGCGCCGACTGAAGGAGCATCAGACAGGCCAGCCGATGGAACTCCACCTGCTGTGGTCCGTGGCCGGGAACTACGAAAGCGATCTGCACGTCCATTTCGCCGCATACCGCGTGCGCGGCGAGTGGTTTGACCTGACATCCCTCGGTGATCCGATAGACGTTGTGAAGCAGGCTGTCGGGGAGATCGAGGTGTCACGCGCCTGATCCGCGCACACGAGAGGGCCCCGACCGGCGATCCGGTCGGGGCCTTCGTCATGCCGCGGACCGGGCGACCGCGTCGGCGTTCAGTTCGGCGTCGGTGTAGGCGTTGCCGCAGGTCGAGCAGCGGGTGTAGGCGTCGTGGTCCGTGCGCGCCAGCGACAGATACCCGCAGCCAGGGCACGGCCGACTGACGGCCCGGGTGCGTACCTCGACGCGGGCTATCCCGCGGATCGCCCACATGAGCGATCGCAGCTCGCTGGCGAACTCGCCCGCGAAGGGCTGGGTCGACACCCACGCGACCTGCCCCCGCAACCATCCGGCCAATGCCGTCGGCGTCCAGGCGTCGGGCCCGTTGAGGCGGCGCTCTTCGCAGATCAGCCTGACCCAGTCGCCGAGGACGCCCACCAGGGGTCGCTGCCCGGTCTGGTCGCCGTGGGGGTCGTGGACGGTGCCGGATGCCGCCGGCCCGATGAGGTTGAGGGTGTCGATCCGGCACGGGAGGGGCGCCTCGCGGGTGCCGGTGCGGCCGGGCTCGCCGGTGCGTTCCCGCTGCATGGAGCCGTCGCGGAGGACGATGAGCGCGGCGGGGATGGCGGTGAGCTGGGCGCGCATCGTGTTCAGGCAGGGCGAACAGGCGAGCATGGCGGCTTCCTGCTCCCAGGGACGCATCTCACGGAGGCAGGTGGGGACGATGCAGGCGGCGGTGTCGTTCACGGCGGGGCTCCGTTCGGTGGTGCGGGCGGGGCGGTGGGTCAGGTGTTGTCGCGGGGGTCGCTGTTCAGGTGGCGGGCGAGGTCGCGGTACGCGCGGCCCCGCGTCCAGCCAGTTCCGCACCGGCTCCCGGCGTAGGCGTGTTCGGCCAGGTAGCCGTTGAAGTAGCTCTTCGCCGCGCGCCACTTGCGGGCCTTGATGCGATCCCACTCGCGGCGGAGTGCGGCACGCAGGGCGCGGCGGGCTGCCTTACGGTCGATCGCGTGGACGAAGTGCTGCCAGTCGGCGAGGAGGCCGACGGGGTAGATCTCGATGTCCGCGAGGAGTGTCTCGTCGAGGGCTTCGTTGGGCTTCACGCGCCCTCCCCTGCGTACTTGTCGTTCCAGTGGGCGCGGTCGTTGTCGGCGCATTCGGCGACGCTGGGCCCGGCGTCGTGGGCGGGCGCGGGCGGCTGGAGGGCGGCGGTGAGTTGGTCGGCCAGCCATCGAGTGTCGGAGGAACCGCGCATGTCGGTGGCAAGCGCACGCACCCGATCGATGGCGGCCTCGGCGTCTTCGGCGCGGCCGATCGCAACGTCCAGGCGGAGAGCCAGACGCTTGTAGTTCTCCCGCTCCCGGTCGAGTTCGGGCTGCACGACGGCGAGGACGGCGTCGGCGATGGCGCGTCGGACGGAGAACGGCAGCCACTCGTCCTTCGCTCGCAGCGCGGGCAGGACGGCGTTGACCGCGCGGGCACTCAACTGCCGTGCGGTTGGCCTGGCCTGCTCGGCCGCGTACCTCCGCTTGGCCGCGCGGATGACTTCGGTGAGTGCGGCCCGGCTTTCCTCGCTCATCTCGCTGGCGCCGTGCACGCGGATGGTCTCGCCGTCGATCTCGACGGGGCGGCAGGTGTCGGCCTCGAAGCTCTCAGCGCCCGCCTGAGCCCCGCTGAGGGGGTTCCAACCTGCCCGCGTACCGACTTCGGGGGTTTCGGCGCTCTCAGAGGCGTACAGCGGCTTTTCCGGCCCCTGTTCGGTGGGGTTCTGATCCTGGCTCACGGCTCACTCCTAGGTTCTGTCTCGGTTTGAGGTAGTTCAACACCCATCCGGAACGCGGCCAGCTCCACCGCCTCCGCGATGGACAGCTCGCCGTCCGACTCGGCCCACATCTGCGCGGCCCGGCGGGACAGCTCGTCAGCCAGCGCCCGGGCCTCCGGGGTCAGCTGCGGGCGGCCCTTGCGGTTGCGGGGACCCGGAGCGAAGTCGTGGCTCACGCCGCCGCCCCTGAGCGCCTCGTAGCGCCTCCGGTCACCCGGGCGGCCCGCGCGGGCTCCGAAGCCGCGAGACGGGCGTCTACGGGCTCCAGAGACGCCACACTGACCGCCAGCGGCCCCGGCATCCCGACATCCCCGGCCTCGAGGAGCCCGGCCACCAACGCGATCGCCACCGCATTCGCCCGATCCCGGGCCCCCAACACGGCATAGGTCTCGGCGAGATGCCGATCGACGGTCCGCGGGTGAATGTCGAGCTCCCGGCCGATCTGCGCGTTCGTGTAGCCGTTCGCAACCATCCGCAGCACCTGACGGCGGCGGGCAGACAGCCGCTTCACGGCCGCCTCCCGGTCTTGATCCGCCCGCCCGCGTCGAGGTGGCCGTCCGCGGTGGCCTTCAGGACCGCCATCTGCTCCAGGACGTCGGCGGGGATCTCGCCCCGGTAGCAGCGGCGCAGGATCTCCGCCGTCCGCGCCGTGATCCGCACCAACGGCGGACGCGGGACGGCGGTCACGACTGGCCGCCGTTCGACCGGGCGCGCCATGCCGCCGGGTCGTGCTTGTGCTCGCGGTCAGGCATGACGATCTGGTCGCCGCGCAGCCCGTAGCCGATGACCTGACCGGGGCGCAGGTTGGGGTTCCCGGCAGACGTGCCCGTGCAGGCGCCAGCGGGACCGCACGGGTCGCCTTGATGGCGGCCGTGCTGGCAGCGGTCGAGGTCGGCGACGAGCGAGGCCCACACGCCGTCGCTGCTGCGGTGGTCGAGGGTCGGCAGCGGCCGGTCGGTGCGGGCGAGAGCGTGCTCGATGCCCTGGATCGCGGCCGTCACCTTGGCGTGGAGCGGCGAGTAGAACACCTCGGTCGCGCAGTGCAGCGCGGCATTCATCTGGGCGTGAGCGGAAAGGTGGGACTGCGCGTCGATCAGGGCGAGGCGCGCCTTCTCCAGTTCGCGGCGCAGGTCGGTGATGGTCGGGTCGGTCATCGGGGTCTCCTTGCGGGTCGGGTACGGTGCGGGCAAGGCCCGGGGCTGGTTGCGACAGCCCCGGGCTGCTGCGTGATCACGGGGCGGGGCGCTCGACGAGGCCGAGGACGATCGCACTGGTGCACGGCCAGGGGATGGGGCGTGTTCCGATCCGAAAGCCGTCGGCGATGGGCTCCTCGAAGTCGACGCCGCAGCGGGCGCAGATGAGAGCGCCGTCGTACTCGAACGGCTCGTGGCCGAAGCTCTCGGCGCCGGGTGCGGTGGTCATCGGTTTCCTCCAGGTGCGTTCGGTGGTCAACGTGCAGCCCCAGGCGGGGGCGGCGGTCAGGCGGTGGCGTCAAGGTCGATGGACAGCTGTTCTTGGCGCGCCGCGGGCAGTCCGAGCACCTCGGCCGGCCGCTGCTCCGTCTTGGGGAGCGGCTCGGCGAGCATCTGCGCCAAGTCGTCGAAGATGGCCAGGGACTCGAGGAGGTTCGAGCGGATCTCCGCGAGGATCTCCTCCGGCTTCCGGAACTCCTGCTCCCCCGGCTCGGGAACCTCCCGGCTGGGCCAGACCGTCGGCTGGGCGTCCGCGGGCCGGGTGGCGGGGATCGTGACGAGCACCGTGGGCACGTCCGTGCCGGACTCCGCGAACGCCTTTTCCCCCACCGCCTCGGCCGTGCCGCCGCGGGTTTCGACGAGCGCCCGGAACTTCGCCGTGGCGCGGGACTGCTGGGTGACCGTCCACGACATGACCGAGGCGAGCAGCCCGTCCGGCTTCAGGAAGCGCAGCGCGTGCTCGACGTGGGCCATGTCGGCGCCCTTCGTGAAGGGCGGGTTCATCACGACGCGGTCGTACACGGGCTGCGGCGGCACCGACAGGAAGTCGGCGACGGTCAGAGCCCGCACATATCCCTGTTCGGCGAGTACAGCGGCGTACCCGGGGTCGCGCTCGATGCAGTCCATGGTGGCGCCTCGGGCTGCCGCTGCGCTGGCGATGGCCCCGGAGCCGGCCGACGGTTCCAGGACCGCCATTCCCGGCTCGATCCGCGCAAGGTCAAGGAGCCGCTCGACGACGGGCTTCGGGGTCGGGAAGTACTGGGCGCTCTGCCGCTTCTCTCGCAGCGTCACGACCGTCCCGGAGGCGAGCACCGGGGCGATGGCCACGGCGGCATCGACGGGGAACAGGTGGGCGCCCGCGTTCGATGTCCAGCGTCCGCCGACGGCTTCGAGGACTTCGTTGACGCGCTGGTACAGCTTCGGGTCCATGCGCGGGCCGGTCAGGACGAGGCGCTGGCCGTCGGTTTCGACGCGCTCGCGTATCGCGGCGAGCACTTCGGGCGGGATCTTCACGGTGCTCCTTCGGGAGGTCGGCTGGGTCGGGTGTGTTGTTGGTGCGGCGTGTGGGCTGCGCGGCGGGCCGCCAGCACGGGCCGGGGCGGGGGGCGGTCAGGCGGCGGGGCGGTCTGCGGCCGGCTGGGGCCTCGAGGCGCCGGGGGTGCCGACGGCGTGGCAGAGGGCGTCCCAGTGGGCGTCGCGGTCGGCGTCCGTCCACGGCTGGCGGGCGGGGTTGGTGGGCCGGATCGGGACGACCTCGGCCATCAGGCGGTCGTAGGCGGTCACGCGGCGGTCTCCTCGGCTTCCTGGTAGCGGCGGGCGTGGACGGTGCCGCGGGCGCGGCCCTCGTCGTGGCAGGGCACGGTCGGCTCGACCTGGCATTCGGGGCAGCAGGCGGAGAGTTGCGCCCAGGCGGAGCGGCGCTGCGGGTGCGGCTTGGCCAGGAGCAGCCCGGTGGAACGCAGGCGGCACGGGCGGTGGGCGGCGGCCCCGCAGTGCGGGCACGGGACGCCGCGCGCCGGGTCGGCCTTCGCGCGGAGGGCGTGGCGGATCGACTCGGGCATCGGTGCGCCGTAGCGGGCGGTCATCGGGTCGCCTCCGGGTCGATCAGGTTGGCGGCCCACTGCGTGCCGTTGTCGAACATGTCGACATGGATCTCGGGAAGGTCGGTGGTGCGGATCGTCTCGGCGAGCTGGTGGGCGTGGCGGGCCTTGATCTGGCGCAGCAGGCGCTCGGCTTCCTTGCGTCCGCCAGTGATGGATTGGCCGGTCGTGAAGAGCTCAAGGGCCAGCTCGTCGGGCGTCATGGTCGCTTGGGGCTTGTCGGTCACTGGTTCTCCTCGGTGTCGACCGGGCAGTTGCCGCAGTCGCAGGGCAGGTCGGGGCGGTGTTCTTCGTTGCTGTAGTGGCGGGCAGCCGCGGCCCAGACGTGGGCGGGGATCTGCCAGTCCGGTGGCGGGCCGGGTGGGCTGGAGCCGGTGGGCCAGGCGCCGGGACGGTGACCGGGCGGCGGGGGCGGGGTAGCGCGCTTCGGCTTGTCGTCGCGGCGGGAACGGCCGATCGCGATCTGCGAGCGCATCAGGGCGCGGAGCTCGGCGGGGCCCTCGGCGCGTACCGCCTTCACGTCCTCGAGCTGGATGCCGTCGTCGGACGGGATCGGGTCGGCGCTCACGACGCCTCCTCGTCGACGATCTCGGCGTCGACGACCTCGTCGGTCATCCGCTCGAGGGCCCGCCGCGAGGCTTCACGCACCCGCTGTTCCTCCGCGGCCCGCTGCTCTGCCGTCAGCTCCGACTCACCAGAGGCGGCCCGCAGGCGGGCGCTGTGCGGACTGGTGCGCGGCTTCCCGAGCGGCTGCCGGTCGTTGCCGCCCGGCGTCTTGCACGGCCGGCCTATCGCCGCGTTGCAGGCGGGGCACTCCACACCGAGCGGACCCGAGCGGCGCACCGTCTCGGAGAGTGATTCCTCCTCGGAGTCCGGAACGGCGCGGCCGACGCCCTCGAGGGCCTTGGCCACGTCCTTGTGTGGGCCGCCCGTCAGCGCCAGCGGACCGGTGGGTGCGGGCGCGGCGCCGGAAGCGATGGCCTGCACCTGGCCGCGGTAGCGGGCGATGTACTCCCGGACGGTCTCGTCCGGGCGCGGCTCGTACTGGAAGTTCTCCAGCCGCTTGGAACGGAGCTTCGAGCGGAGGGTGCGAACGTGGTGCGGCAGGATCCACAGCTTCGCGTCGGGGTCCTTCGGCGGGGTGGAGTAGTACGCGGCGACGGCGGCCTTGGCGTCGTTGTCGAGCGGGACGTCGTGGAGGGCGGAGGCCCAAGCGACGGCGGCTCCCTGGCTGGGCTTGCGCCCGTCGAACATGGCGCAGTGGCCAAGCAGCTCGGCTGCTTCTCGCGGATTCATGCGGAGTCCTCGGTGTCGAAGGAAGCGGCAACAGCAGCCCAGCCGGCGAGGTTCGTGTCGAGGCCGGGCAGCGGCTGGCCGGAGGAAAGGGCGATGACGTTGCTGGCGTTCTGGGCTTGCCGGATCTCGGAGAAGGCGAACTGGAGGGTTCCGGCGCTCACGGGCTTCGAGAGGGAGCCGAGGCGCTCGAGGGCTCGCCACAGCTCGCTGGGATCCGTCTCGTTGGCGAGAGCGTCAGCGACGACCTTGCGGACCTGGCGTCGGCTGTAGGAGTTGCCGCGGGCGAAGCGGTCGAGGAAGGCGTCGGTCATCCGGTCTTCGATGGCCCTCTCGCCCGTCTGCGCGACGGCGGGAGAGCTGGAGTCCGACGGGGGTTGGGGGGTTCCCTTCCTTTCCCTGTTCCCTTCCCTTCCTTTCCCTTCCATCAGTGAATGGTTCAGTGAAGAAATCTCACTGTCCGTATCCGGCTCAGGCTCGAAGTTCACGTTTGCGTGAGATTCGTTCACTGAACCATTCAGTGAACTGTTCCCTGAACGATTCAGTGCGTCGTTCAGTGAGGCTTCAAGACCGGCGAGGCTTCGGGGTGGAATGAACTCCTCCCCGTCGGGGGTGTCGCGGCGGCTCTTGTTGCATGCCTGGTGCGTGGCCCGCACGTTTGACGGGTGGTCGGTGCCGCCCGCGACCACGGGCCTGATGTGGTCGATGGAAAGGTTGTGCGAGTCGTTCGCTACCGGAAGCCGCGGAATTTCGTTGCCGCACAGCTGGCAGGTCCAGCCGTCGCGGCGGGCGTACATCTCGCGGACCTTGTAGTTGCCCAGCGATGGAGGCGGCAGCTTGCTCTTCTGCGGCCGGTTGATCCGCTGGTGCTTCCGGAAGTTCACGACGACGGCCATCTGCTGGCGAGCCACCCCGCCGATGTACGGGAAGACCAGGCCCGTGTCGGTGAGGCACTGCATGAGCTTGCCGACGTCGCCGATCGTGAGGTCGTCGTCGTACATGAACGCCTGGGCCTTGATGTAGGCCGGCGTCCAGCGGAGGATCCCCTCGTCGTCGGCCATGTTGAAGGTGGCGATGAAGAGCAGTCGGGCGTCACGCGGGATGACGCCGAGGAGCTCGTCCTCCCAGAACTCCGGCTTCACCGTCCGGATGCGGGGCATCAGGCACCACCCTTCCGGCTGCGATTGGGCATGCTGGGGCGCTCGGAGACGGCCATGCGGTGGTGTCCTTTGATCTTGAAATTCGGGGCTATCTGCAGGCGCGAAGGACTGCACGAGCAGGGCGACTTAGCGCTCTCGTGTACGTACACGAGCCTACCCGTCGTGTACGTACACGGCAACGCTCTATCTGGCGCGCGTGTACGCACACGCGCTACGCTCAGGCCATGACCGCGAAGGAGACCCACACCACCGCTCGCCCAGTCCGGATCCCGAAGGAGGACTGGGACGACTTCGGTGCTCTCGTGGGCGACCGGGAGCGGTCCCGGCTGATCCGCGAGTTCATCGCCTGGTATCTGCGCAGGCCGAAGGCTGTGCTGCCGAAGCGGCTGGCCGAGGAGGAGGTCCGCGACCTCCTGGCCGCACGGAACCTCGCCCAGTCCTAGCTGCATTCCTCCTCCTCTCCTCCCGCCCCGCGCCATCCGCGCGGGGCTTTGTCGTGCTGCTGGTCAGGGCCGGTCGCGCGGCCGGCGGCTAGGCAGCGAGCGCCGTCTCGGGCTGGGTGTGCCGCTCGATGTCCTCGCCGCTGATGGCCTCGACCAGGGCGGCGACGATGACCTCGGCGCAGTTCGGGGTGACGGCGTTGCCGTACTGGCGGACCTTCTCCCGCTTGTTGCCGAGCACGATGTAGGCGTCGGCGAAGCTCATGGCGCGGCCGATCTCGTGTGGCTCGAGCATGCGGAACAGCACGTCGTTGATGTCGACGTCGCCGCGGACGAGGGCGTACCGGTCGCGGGTGGACAGGGTGCCGACGGGCTCCCGGACGGTCCGCGCGGTGCCGTTTCCGTAGTAGGGGACGAGGAGGTGTTCCCAGGTGATGAGCGACTGGTGGCCGGCTGTGGTCATGGTGCGGAAGTACTCGTCGGCCGGGGTGCAGTGCTCGCCGCCGTTCCCCTGGCTGCCGTTGTTGCGCATCACGAAGGCGGGCAGGTGCGGCGGGGTGACGACGCCGTGGTGGTTGCCGTCAGCGGAGACAGTGCCGAGGGCTTCGAACGCCGACAGTGCCCGGCCTTGGTCGCCGCCGCCCCGGAGCTTGATCATGAACGGCAGCCAGGCGAGCCCGGTTTCGTTGCGTGCGGTCTGGGTGCGGAGCGGAGCGTGCGCGGACGCGGGTTCCTTGCCGTCGCGGCCCTCGACGGGGATGAGGAGCGGCGGTATGGCGAGACCGTCGTTCTCCCGGGTGGTGCGGGTCGGCATCGGCTCCCCGACGCTGGTCGCGTCGTTGCGCCAGGTGCCGCCCGCCGGGACGACCAGGGGCTCGTAGGCCAGGGCCTTCGTTGCCGTAGTCGTCTGCGTGGTGATCGGCGCATCAACGGGCCACGTCCGGACACCGGGGCGGCGCTCGAAGGTGTTGCCCGCCGCCTCCAGGGTGATCGGACGAGCGAACTTCTGGAGGCCGGCCTCGATCCGCTTCAGCGTCTTCTCGGCGAGGGGCTTCGCGCGGTCGCCGATGCGCTGCCCGGGCAGGTTCCAGTCGATCGCGACGGCGGCCGGGAGCGTCTCCGGTTCGACGATCTGGTTGCGGCAGCGGGTGTTGGGGCAGCGGTAGACGTACTGCTGGCGGTAGCGGCCCATGTCGCGGCCGGGGTCCTTGAACCGCTGCACGGCCTGCACCCACTGCTCGCAGCCCGGGCACCAGGCGCGCGGCCGGAGCCACTTGTCCCAGTCCGGGGTCCGGCCGAGGGACTCGTGCCAGTAGGCGACGTACAGGCGGTCGCGGGACTGCGGCGCCTTGTGGACGGTGCGCGGGTCGGCGTGCATGCTGTTGAGGGCGATGACCCGGGTCTTGTAGCCGAGCTTCTTGATCTCGCCGATCCAGCGGTCCCACTGGTCCCAGGCGCGGACGTCGACGACGTTCTCGACGACCCCAGCCTTGACCAGGCCGCCGCGGGCGATGACCCCGCGCAGGTACATCGGCACCTCTTCCATCAGCGCCCGGGACCGCTCGACCTCCTCGGACGGCCCGAAGCCGTCGAAAAGGTCGCCCTGCAGGGAGGCGTCGAAGTCACGGCGCTTGCCGCGGGCGTTGGACCACTGCGGGCACTCCGGGGACGCCCAGAAGATGTCCGTGACGGGCCACTTGTCGACCGGGGCTTCGCGGATGTCGCCGCGGTAGTGGTCGACCTCGGGGAAGTTCGCGGCGTGCGACTCGATCGCCCGCTCCCAGTGGTTCGCCGCGCGGGCCATGCGGACGCCGGGGATGGAGTGCATGCCCTGGCTGGAGCCGCCGGCCCCGCAGAACCAGTCCATCACCGTCAAGGCGGTGTCGTCGTGGCGGTACATCAGGCGACGGTCCTTTCGATCTCGGGGTGGCGCAGGAGCGCCTGCTGAAGGTGCTGCTTGGTGACGCCGAGCCGGTCGGCGGCCTGCTTGACGGACACGCCGTAGCCGAAGAGTTCGCGGGCGTCGGCGGCGAGGGTCTCGCCGCGTGTCACGCCGTACATGGGCTCGAAGTGCGGGTCGTCGATGTCGTCCATGTGGTCGGCCCAGTACTTGGGGGTGGGCCACCGGTTGGCCCTGGCGCGCTCGCGGGACCTCTTCGCGTGGCCGGGCCAGACGCCGTTCTTTTGGGGCTTGAGCTCGCGCAGCTGCTCGTAGGCGGCGGCGATCTTTTCGGCGCTGACGACGTTGACGACGATTTCGGGGCGGAGTTCGACGATCCAGCGGGCGGAGACACCCGCACGGTCGGCGATCTTCCGAATGGTCCATCCGACGGCGACGAGGGCCTGAATGCGGCGCATGGTGCCGGCGGTGGTGAGCGGCCGGACAGCGAGGATCTTCGCCGCGGTTTCGGGGGTGGTGTACCTCTTGCGGCCCCGGCCGCGGGAGGGCTGGGCTTTGAGGAAGGCGGTGATGGTGGTGTGGGACAGGCCGGCCAGGCGGGCGATGCGGGTGGGGGTGAGTCCGGTTTCCTGCAGGTCGAGGATGTGCTTCCGGATGGGTTCGGCGTCGACGAGTGTGCGGCTGGGCTCGGTGATGCCGGCGCGGATGGCGCGCCGTCGGGCGTTGAACCGGTCCAGGCAGTCGGGGAGCTTGCAGTCGTACCACTTCACGCACAGGGTGTTGTTGTGGTGGGGGGCTTCGCGGACGGCGGTGGTCACGGCTTCTCCCTTCGGGGCTGGGCGAGGTACATGGCGCGGACGGCGGGGTTCTGGATGTGGCGTTCGAGGGCGCGGATGCCGCGCTGTACGCGCCGCTGGTCGATGGCGTCCCAGAGGGCGCCGATGGCGCAGTAGGCGGCGAGGAAGGCGACGGCCCCGGCGAGGAGCCAGGCCGCGATGGCGGGCGCGGGGTGGGCGATGGCCCAGTCGATGAGCCGGGTCACGGTCGCCTCCCGTAGCGGAGGCGCCGGTAGACGAGCCCGGCGGCGGCGATGAGGGCCCCGGCGGTGATCCAGGCGGGGACGATCCAGGCGAGGCCCATCAGGCGGCCCTCCCCTTCACCGCTGCGGCGGTGCCGCGCCAGCGGCGTATGGCGGACTTGTCGCGGGTGTAGCCGAACCCGTCGGTGCGGACGACGCCGTCCTTGTGGAGGGAGGCCATGAACCGGCCCCAGTCGTGGTCGCGGTCCGGCGGGTCGGGGAGTTCGTGGTCGCGGGCGACCTTCCAGCACAGGAACGGCCGGCCGGTGCTGGCGACCTCGACGAAGGTGGGGCGGACGAGTTCGACCCACGTCTCGTAGTCGTCGATGCGCTGCTGCGTGCGGGACTTGGGGACGCTGCCGTCGAGGGCGGGCTGCACGGTGGCGGTCACGGCGCGGACTCCTCGTCTGTGATGGCCTCGATCCGGAGGCCGGGCTGCTTGCCGTTGACGGTGTGGCGGCGCCCGTCTGGGCTGGTGACGACGAAGTCGAGGCCGCGTGAGATGCCGTTGGACCACTCCCAGGCGTCAGCGATCTCGCCCTCGAACGTGACGCGGACGCGGGTGCCCTTGCGGGCCAGCGCCCGGAGTCGGGCTTCCTCGTCGCTGAGGGCGTGCATGGGCCGCTGCTTCGGCGCGTGCATGACGGTGACGCGGGTGGGGCGCAGGCCGGGCACGGGGCTGTCGCACTTGCAGGCGACCTGCTCGGGGTCCGGCGGCTGCACCTTGCAGGACTTGCGGCAGCGTCCGCAGTACCAGACCAGCAGCGTGGTCTCGGGAAGTGCCTTCATGGCGTGGTTTCCTTGTCGGGTGAACGGCCGGCCCGATACCCGCGGGCCGGCCTTCGCGATGTGCGGGCTAGTCGACGAGCTCGGCGTCGACGGGTTCGTTGGCTTCCGCGTCCATGCGCTCGGCGATCGCCATGAGCTGCTTGGACAGTTCGTCCTGGCCCTTCGGGTCGACGTGGCCGTTGGCCCGGGCGCGGCGCCAGACGTCTCGGACGTCGTCGGAGGTGAGGGATCCTTCGGCTTCAGCGAGGTAGTCCGGGCGGCCCGCCTCGATCGCTGCCACAGCCTGGCTGCCAGCGGCCGGGTCCAGCGCGACCGCGGCCGTCATCGGACCGGTGAGTGCCTGCCGCGGCGTCACCCCGCGCAGCTCGACCACGACGACCGGGAACTTCTTCGTCTTGCCCTCACGGACGACCTGCCGCGGCTCGATCCGCAGCGTCACCGGAACGAAGCCCTTGCCGTCGGTGCCGGCGAGGACCATGTCGACCATGCCGCCCCACTCGGATGCGGCGTAGAAGGAGTGGGTCTCGGCCCGCCACATGCCCATCCCGGACAGGTCGGGGAGCATCACGTTGAGGCGGGAGGTGGCGGAGCAGACGGTGCCCTTCTTCTGCTGGTGCCAGTCCTCGCCGAACTGGCGGGCGCAGATGCAGGGCTGACGTGACAGGAGTTCCGTCTCGCCGTCGCAGCGGCGCTGGCAGCCACCCGCGGACCACAGCTCGTTGTACTGGTTCAGCGGATCCCCGGGCGTGATCAGGGCCTCGATGGCGGGCGCCTGGGTGATGACGCGCCACTGCTCGATCGTGGAGTTGAGCGGCTTCCACGACTCGGGCTCGCCGCCCCACAGCTTGGCGGCCGTGCGGACGTGCTCTTCGGAGTGGGAGGTGACGACCCAGGTGGCGGAGCGGACGGGCCGGTTGCCCTGGGTGTAGCCGGTGCGGAGCCGGCCGTGTTCGGCGGCGCGGCGCTGGATGTTGAGGAGTCGGGAGCCCATGGTCAGGCTGCCTTTCGGGTCGGCTGCGCTTCGGCCGGGGGCGGCAGGAGCGCGGGGTAGGTGGTCGGGGCGGCGTGAAGCCACTTGGTGGTCTCCAGCGCGCCGCGGAAGGCGCGGAAGGCGCGCCGGTTGCCGGGCATCGGTACGAGGGCGTGGGAGCGCTGGCGGAGGTTGAGGACGGCGGTGCGCTGGATGGCGGGGACCTGGCCGTCGGTGTCGTCCGGCAGCCACACGCACTCCGCGAACCGGAGGGCGGCCAGTTGCATGGCGTTCTCGGGGTAGACCGAGGAGGCCGGGCGTTTGGCGCTGGTCTTGTAGTCGAGCAGCCATAGCTGCTTGGCGCGGCGACCGCGGATGCGGCGCCAGCCGGTGCGCAGCAGGATCATCACGTCGCCGGTGCCTGCGTAGCCGAGGCGCCGGTGCGCGAACGTGATCTCGGCGGCGATGATGTCCTGCTCGAGGTCGACGTCCCAGCGCTCCCAGAACAGGGTGAGCTGGCGGGCGTAGGGGTCGACTTCGGCGTCCGGCTCGAACGGGGCGAGGAGGGCCATCTTCTCGGCGCGGTTGTGGATGCGGGTGCCGAGGTCTGCGGCCTTGTCGCGGGCCGCTACGTGGACGGCCTTGATGTCCTTCAGGAGCTGCTCGCGGTCCTTGAGGGCGCGGCGGGCGACCTCGAGGCGGTTGTCGACGCAGTGCTCGGCGGTGAGTTTGACGGCCCACGGCACGAGCGCGAACTTCGCGACGCCAGCGGACAGGACATTCGTCACGGAGACGAGGTCCGGTCCACCGGCCGGGTCGCGGTAGTAGCGACCGCGGTCGGTGGCGTAGGCGTGGCGGGGATCGGTCATTCGGCACCGTCCGCGCAGTCTTCGCAGCGTCCGTCCGGGAGGAACGGCCCGTCGGTGTTGCCGCACTGGCGGCAGGCGAGCGGGCTCATCAGAACGGGTACTCCTCTCGGATGGTGCGGCGGGGCCAGAGGGGCAGGCGCCAGGTGCGGAGTTGGTTGAGGCAGGCGCATTCGCCCCAGGTGATGTCGGCGCCGTGTGGGATCCAGCCGCCGAGGTCGCCCCGGCAGTCGGGGCAGTGCGGGTCGGGTTGTCGGGTGATGTGGATGGCGCGCTGGTACAGCTCGATCTGCCAGCGGCCGAAGTGGTGGATGGGGCTCATGGGTCCTGCTTTCGGGTGTGCTGATGGGTGACCGCCGGCCCGGGTTGGGGGTGGCCGCGGGCCGGCGGCCGGGGTGCCGCGGAGCGCGGGGCTCGACGCGGCGGTCTTCGGTTGTGGTGGTGTCGCCGGGCCTGCGGCCTTCGCCATCCGCGCGGCCCGGCGGGCTACTGGGTGCGGCCGGGGTCGGTGACGGGCCCGATGCAGTGCGCCTGCTGGAGGGTGAGGACTCCGGCGGCGTAGTTGTCGCGGAGGCTGCTGGTGTCGAGTTCCTGCGTGAGGTCGGCGGCGGCGTTCGCCCGGCAGGCGATGTCGAGGCGTCGTTCGAGTTGGGCGATGGTCTGGTCGCGGAGCCGGATGACGGCCTCGGCCTGGGCGAGCGCCTTCTCGGCGATGTCCCGGCGCTCGATCGCGTCGTCGCGTTCCTGCTCGGCGTCTTCGATCTGGATGCGCTGCCCGGCCATGTAGATCTCCGCCCCGGCCAGCTGGTGCCGGAGTCGTCCCACCTCGTCTATGGCGCGGTGCCTGGGTGCCGTCCGGTCGAAGAGGCCGATGCGGGGCAGGTAGTCGGCGATGCTCATGCCGTCCTCCTGCGCTGCCGGTCTGCGGCGTCCCGGAGGAGGGCGATGGCTTGCTGCTTGCCGTTGCCTTTCCGGCTGCACCAGTTGACGAGCGACGGGGCGGTGATGCGGGCGAGGATGGCGTCCGCGGCGGCCTGGGTGAGGGGGTCGCGGCCGAGGTGGAGCGGGGTGCCGTGTACGGCGACGCAGATCGCGCCGTCGAGGTCGACCTCGCACTGGTTGAGCGGCATGCCCTTCGCGGCCTGGTTGGCGTTGTACAGGTACTTCCTGTAGAAGCCGTACCGGACGATGTGGGCGCGGGCCTTGTCGAGGACATCGGCGATGTCGATGGCGGTGACGGTGATGGTGCTGGTCATCGGTCGCCTCCGGCCATGTCGCGGAGGTGGCACCAGGCCCCGACGTAGCCGGCGTGCTCGCGGTGGGCTTCGCCGATCTCCCACAGCCAGGCGGGCACCTTGCCGCGCGCGACCTTGTGACCGGTCTCGTCCTGGTAGACGGTCACGGTCATTCCGCCGCATTCGCCGTCGGGGTGGTAGGTGAAGCAGGCCGTTTCGGCGTGGACGACCGCCCCGAACACGGCCTGCACCGGCGGGTGTGCGGTCGGATCGAGCTCCACGTAATGCTGGGGCCGCATGCCGATCTTCTGGCACAGCTCGTCGACGAGTTCGACGATGCTGCGCTCGGGGACGATGGCTGCCTCGCTCCAGTCGGTGATGTGCATCCAGCGGGCTCGCCCGTCGGGGGACTGTTCGTCGGGGCGGCCGAACACTTCCATGTCGGTGCGCGGTTCGGCGGTGAACCCGGCGTCTCGGAGGGAGCACAGCCAGCGCCAGGCGTGGATGCCGTAGGAGCCGCCCGGCATGGTCGGGTCGTCTCCGGGGCCGACGACGACGGCGGTGTTGTCGCGTTCGTCGCGTGCGACGGTCCAGGAGGCGGCTGCCGTGGTCTCGGGGAAGTGGGTTTGCATGTGGCGGCTGACGCGTTCGGCGAGTTCCCAGTCGGCGACTGTGGTGGCCGGTGCGGTGGTCGGGTCGGTGATGGTCATCGGGCGTCTCCGATGGCGTCGAGGGCGATACGCACGGCGTGCCGGTCGTGTGCGTTGGCGGGCCGGGGGCTGCCGGCGTGGTCGGCGGCGGCGTCGATGTCGGAGGTGGTGGCCGTGTCCGAGTCGAGGCCGTGGGCGGCGAGGATCCGGGCGGTCTTGTAGGCGGCGAAGGCGGTCACGAGACGGCCTCGGCGTCCTGGCAGTCCTCGCAGAGGTCGCGGCCGTCGCGCTTGTGGACCCAGCCCATGCGCTTGGCTTCGCGACGGGCCTCGCGGACGGTGCTCGCGCTGGGCACGGTGCCGTTATCGAACGGCTCGCCGCAGCTGCTGCAGAAGACGAAGGCCCTCAGGAACGCGGTCACGCCGTCCTCCCCTGCCGCCACGTGGTCAGCTCGTTGGTGTCGGCCCGCCAGGTCTGGGTGCGGTCCCAGTCGGCGCTGGGGAACGCGCCCTGGATGAGGGCGGCGATGTCGCGGGAGGCTCCGCGCGGGAGGCGGATCTGCTGGCCGTCGGTGTCGCGGCAGACGATGACGAAGACGCGCTCCATCGGGCCCTTCGCGTCCGACCAGACCGGGGTGAGGAGGACCGTGGCCGCGTCGGGGATGATGCGGTGCAGCCGGTACGGCAGCCGGGTGTGGTGCCGGCGGCGACGCGAGGCGGACGCCTTCCGCGGGCGGACGGGCAGGAACTCGGAGACGGTGGTATGGATCACGCGGCACCTCCGGGGCGCCAGTTGGGGTAGTCGGCTTCGGTCGACAGCGGCACGTCGTGCGTGACGAACCATTCGTCGAGGGCGTAGGCGAGCCGGTCAGACGGGGAGTGGGTGTGCGCGGCAGCGTCGTGCAGGGTCGCCACGGCGGCGGTCTGCGCCTCGACCACGGCGAGCGGCACGTCCAGGTCGGAGATCGGGCGGGTCATCGCGCCACCGCCTTGTCGAGCGCCGCGTTGGCGTCACGTTGGGCGTCCTGCGCGGCTTCGTGGATCCGGTCGAACGCCGCCTCGGGCGACTCCTCGCACATCCAGCGGGCCGCGTCCTTCAGCGCCAGCTCGCGGGCGTGCGGGACGGCGTGGGCGAGCTCGGCGCGGAGGCGGTGTACCTCGGCGAGCAGCAGGAGCATCGACTCCTTCGCGCGGGCCGAGTGGAACGAGATCGACGACTCGTAGCGCAGCAGGCTCCGGATCTCCGCGAGCCGCTCGTCGGTCAGGGGCTTGGCGCTCATGCGGCACCCCCGGCAGCCTCAGCGCGGGCGCGGGCCTCGCGGGCGTCGACGGTCCGCTCCCAGTAGGCGTAGAACAGCTCGTCCATCGCCTGCTCGCGCTCCTCCTCGGGGAGGCAGTCGAACGCGGTCCGGCCGATCTCCGCAGGCTCGAAGCCGTGCGGGTGCTCCTTCTTCAGCAGTTCCTCCGCCCAGTTCCACAGGACGCGGAACGCGGACAGCATCGGGACGGTCGCGGTGATCCGGTCGAACTCGTCCAGCGGGTAGTCCGGGGTCGGGGCGCTCATCGGGCACCGTCCTCGGTGGAAAGGACGATGGGCGCCCAGATGGCGGCGATGGTCTTCGCGCGCTCGACCAGCCAAGCGCGGACGGCGGGCTCGTCGGCCTCGGTGACGACGCAGACGGTGGAGCGGAGGATCGCCTTGCGCTGGAGGACCCAGTAGACGTGCAGCTTGTCCGGCTCGGGCTCCTCGCCCTCTTCCAGGTACTCGCCGCTGTCGCGCTTCCAGTCCCAGCGGAAGACGAGGTTCATGTCCTCGTCGCTGTTGCCCCACGCGGCGTAGAACTCGGTCCACGAGTCGTACTCGGCGTGGACCTCGTCCCATCGGGTGCCTGGAACGAAGTAGTTGCCCTCGGTGCAGTAGTACGGGTGGTCGCTTTCCCACAGGTGCTGCTCGGCAGGAGTCTGGGATGATGTAGGCACGGTCTGCCCTTCTCTTCGGATGGTGTGGGTGGATCGCGCGGCTTTCGGGCCGCGGGGCCCCGGCTGCCGGTGACTCGCCAGAAACCGGCGGTTGGGGCTTCAGCCGTCAGGCGGCGACTGCGGTGGCAGTTCAGGCGGCGGCCTTCTTGAACGGCTGGACCGTGAACTGCTCGGAGATCGCCCGGATGTTCATGCCGGAGAACCAGACACGGTTCCCGTTGTCGACGTAGGGGATCTCGCGGGCGAAGGCCATCTTGCGGAGCTTGTGCACCCCGAACGGGAGCCACTCGGCGGCCTCGGCCGGCGTGTAGTGGAAGTAGGCGCCCTCGGGTGTTCCGGGCGCGGGGACGTCCTCGCGGATCTGGTCCCAGGTCGGGGGCTTGCGGGACGTGGGGGTGTCGTCGCCGGCCTGGTGCTTGGCGGGGTTCTTCGTGGCCCTGGGGGCGGTCACGGCGGTCACGGCTTCTCCTCGTGAGTGATGTCGGCGGGAGTGACACCCAGCGCGTCCGCGACCTTCCGGATGTTCTCGTCGCCCAGACCGGCGAGTCCTCGTTCGACTCGGGAGAGATGGCCCCTATGGATGCCTGTTCTGGCGGAGAGCGTTCGTAGGCTCATATCGAGAGCCTCCCGTCTGTAGCGGATAGCGCTGGCATGCGGTCTCACGCCTCAGAAACTAGCCGTATCGGATGCCTTACGCAAGCCTTCGGAGAGCCTTCGTAGCTATTTAGGAGAGCTCGCCCGCGTGAGATGGGGCTTACCTGCTGTAAACGTCGTGCGCCCCCATGCAACCCAAACGCTCCGTTTGAGAGCCTTGCCGCAGGTCAAAAGGCTGGATCCCGGCTAGGTGGTTGCATGGCAGTAGTGCATGATGTGGAGACATGGAGCCAGAGCGAGACTGGGAGCGGCTGGGCAAAGCCTTCGCCGAAGCACGTCAAGCGGCCGACCTCACGCAGGTCGAGGTCGCGGAACGCCTGTCCGTCACCCGCACCCCGATCCAGGCGATCGAGCGAGGCCGGCAAGCCAACGGCAGCCCGTTCACCAAGGTCACCGCGACCATGCGCGCCTACGCTCGCCTCGTCGGCTGGACCGAGGACTCCCCGGCTCGAATCCTTGAAGGCCGAGAGCCAGAACCGGCCACGCGCCCGGTTTCGGCGCAGGCCTCCGACCGCAAATCCGATCTGCCGCCGGCCATCGACCTCGAGCTGCGCTCCGGCAAGACACTCGACAGCACCGTGGTGCACCTCGGTACCGAGGACGAGGACACGCGGATCATCGTCGTCCTGAAGGGGGCGGAGGATCTCAGCGACGACGACCTGGACAAGCTGTGGCAGCAGTGGCGCAGGACTCGACGTCACCTTCAGGCAATCCCTGGCGAAACAGACACCCCGCAGGACTCCTGACATTGTTTCGGCCTCAACAGGTCGACTGTGACTCAAAAGTGTGCTTCGATCGACGGACCGTCACCGAGGGGGGGGGCACCGCTCGGACCGGGGAAGTGCACATGTGGGTTATGCACGTTGAGCGCGTCAAGGGTGACTACATAGAGCCGGAGATCATCGATCTCGAGGACGGCAGTGGTTGCCTGTTCCGGCTGCACGAGTCGGACATCCACGAGGACGGACCCAAGCATCTGTCCCAGCTCCTGACGGATCAGGCGCAGTGGTGGGCGCCGCGCCCGCCCGGGTCTGTGGGCCCGATGATTCCCGTACTGTGGCTGCGTGTCCGCGACTTGCCGGACCGGTGGGCGATCGGCGTGGAAGACCGCGTCGACTCGATCACCTACAAGGTGCACCCGGACCTGATCAGCCAGCGCGCCGCGGACTATCTCGGCCGTCTCGACACCGAACGGTCGCCGTACTGGCAGCGTGTACCCGAGGGCTACCACGACGACAATGACGTCGAGTAGCTGAACGCAAGGGGGCACCGTGGCGCACGCCGAGAAGGTCTTCAAGGTCAAGAACGGGAAGAAGACCACCAAGTACACGTGGCGGGCCCGCTACAAGAAGCCCGACGGGACGTGGGGAAGCGAGCCGGGCTTCCCCACCCGCAGGCTCGCCGAGGAGTGGGGCGACGCACAGGAGGCGGCGATCCGTGAGGGCCGCTGGGTCGACCCTGAACTGTCGCGCAAGAAGTTCGGCTCCTTCGTGAAGGAGTGGATGGCGGCGCAGAAGCCGCGCGGCCGGACGACGATGAACCGGTGGGAGCGCCTCGAGGCGCACATCCTTCCCAAGTGGAAGGACACGCCGTTGAACGCGCTGAACTGGTTCGACGTCGAGGCGTGGGCGCGCGAGCTGGCCCTGACCGTGGCCCGCAGCACGGTGCGGGACTGCGTGCAGTTGATGAGCCGCATCGTCAACGGCGCCGTCGATGCCCGGCACATCACCGCCAATCCGCTTGCCGGCCGCCGTATCACCGGCCTGCCTGCGGACGTCGTGAAGAAGAAGCCGGTCGAGGACCAGGTCGCCGAGCCGGAGGTGGTGCTGCAGCTGGCGCGCCGGCTCGGCCCGGCCTACGGGCTGCACGTGCTGACGACGGCGTTCACCGGGCTGCGGTGGGAGGAACTGGTCGGCTTGCACCGGGACAACGCGCTACTTGAGCGCCGCCAGCGGCACGACGGCGGCATCTTCACGTGCCCGGTGCTGCGTGTCGACAAGGAGGCGGGTGCGCTGGCCGAGTACTACAAGCGCGACGAGGAGGGCAGGCGTCGCATCTTCCGTGGCCTGGAGCCTCCGAAGAATGAGACGTCGGCCCGGGACATCGACTTGCCGCCGTTCCTCGCCGAGGCGCTTGAGGAGCACCTGAAGGCGTGGCCGTTTGAGTGGGTGTTCTGCACGCCGACGGGCAAGTGGTGGTGGCGCTCGGAGTGGTTCCGCATCATCCGGCCCGCGGCTGACGGCCGGGATGCGCGGCCGAAGGCGCGCGGGACCGCGCTGAAGGAAGGATGGGATCCGATCATGCCGGGGTTGACGATGCGGGCTCTGCGGCACACGCACGACACGTGGCAGGCGGAGGACGACGTGAATCCGGTATTGGCGCACGAGCAGTCCGGGCACAAGTACCCTGGGATTAAGGGCACGTACCAGCATCCGACTCCGGTGATGCGGCAGTACCGGCTCGACGCCTTTCAGCGGCGGTACGAGCGGGCGATGCGGAACCTGGGGTGGGAGAGTGTCTGGGGGTCTGGTCCCCCAAATATCTCCTAAACGATCAGGTTCCGCCGGGGGCACGTCAAGATCCTTCGTCTCCGCTGCTGGTCAAACCCCCATCGGCGATCCGCTCATGGTGCCTAATCACTTCAGCGATGATGAAGTTGAGCAGCTTCTCCGCGAAGGCGGGGTCGAGCTTGGCGCTCTCGGCGAGCCGGCGGAGGCGGGCGATCTGGGCGGCCTCGCGGGCCGGGTCGGCGGGCGGCAGATGATGTGCGGCCTTCAGATGGCCGACCCGCTGGGTGCACTTGAAGCGTTCGGCGAGCATATGGACGACGGCGGCGTCGATGTTGTCGATGCTGTCGCGAAGCCGGGCGAGTTCGGCGCGGACGGCCGGGTCGACATCGCCGTCGGCGGTGTTGCGGGTGGTCATGAGCGACCACCCTACGGGGCGTGCGGGCGCCCTCCCACTTCTGTCCGGACTGCGGATCGTCTCCGATATCGGGCGGTCGGCTGGAGGGTGCCCGCGGCCGGTGAAGTGCGGGTCCACGGGAGAGCGCCCGCGGCCGGAGGGGCCGCGGGCGCCCCGTACCCGTCAGGGGGGGGTACGTTCCCAGGGTCTCGCTAGAGGCCGGCGGCGGCGCGGGCTATGTCCGCCGCGAACGTCGAGACCTCGGTGTAGACGCCGGGGTAGCCGGCCCGTGCGCAGCCCTCGCCCCAGCTGACGATGCCGACCTGGACGTACGCGCCCGTGGTGTCCCTGCGGAACATGGGCCCGCCGGAGTCGCCCTGGCAGGTGTCGACGCCGCCCTGCGGGAACCCTGCGCAGATCTCCTCGCCGGGCACCAGGTCGTTGCCGTAGGCACGCTGACAGGTGGCGTCGTCGACGAAGGGGACCTGGGCCTTGAGCAGATAGCGCTGCTGGCCGCCGCCCTCGCGCGCCGCGCCCCAGCCGACGATGGAGAAGTCGCCGTTGTTGTACGCGCTGCTGTTCGCGATCGGCAGCGTGGGCAGGTCGACGGCCCGGGCGAGCTTGATCAGCGCCCAGTCCCTGCCCTTGCCGTTGTAGCCCGGGGCCTGGAGCACCTTGGTCGACTTCACCTTGATCGCGCTGCTGCTGCGCAGGTCCACGACGCCGGCGGTGGCGGTGATGGAGGTGTTGGTGCCGGATCCGCTGACGCAGTGCGCGGCGGTCAGGACGATGTTCTCGGTGTAGAGGGCCCCGCCGCAGCCCATGGAGAGCCGCACCATGAACGGGAACTCTCCCTGCGCGGCAGGGGTCCCGCCGACGACGGGCCGGGGAGCCGCCTGCGCCGACAGGGGTTGGAGCGAGAGGGCGGCGAGCGCGACCGTGAGGGCCGCGAGGGCTCTCTTGAGGCCGCCGGTGTTCTTCAGAAGCTTCACCGTGCTTCCTTTCGTGGGGGGTTGATCGCCCGGCGGCGGCACGCGAATATCATGTATGTCATGCTCCCGCCAAGCCTTTACGGATTATTGGGAGAATCGGACGCTGCCGACAAGAACCGGTTTCCGGCCAGACGGCGCACGGTGCGACAACCGGGCGCCCGGGCACGCCCCACCGCGGGAGGAAGCGTGCACACGGCCGGCAGGAAGCGCGCATACAGTGGAGGCAGAGCCGGCGTCTTCAGGGGGTGCGGACGTGGCGAACGGCGGACCGGTCGAGCACGGCTATCCACATCTGGACACGGTGCGGGCGGCCATCACCGCGCTGTACAAGCGGCTGTCGTACGACACCATCCGCACCTTCGCGACCAGCGTGCTCCCGGCCGACGTGGCGTTCTGCGACCAGGACGACCTGCACCTGGGCGCGCTGCGCGTGGCCCGCGAGATGGTGCGCCACTACCGGCTGCCGGACGCCCGGATCATCGTCGGCTTCCGCGAGATGATCCACGCGGCGAACGTCGAACTCGCCGCCGGACCCGAGTACTTCGTAGAGCTGAACGACCGGTTCCGCACTCACCGCCGGGACATCGGGGCGGCCCTGGCGCACGAGGTGATGCATGTGTATCTGCACCGCCTCGGCCTGTCCTTCCCCGGCACGCGGGACAACGAGATCCTCACCGACACGGCGGCGACCTACCTGGGCGCGGGCTGGCTGCTCCTCGACGCCTACCGCGAGGACAGCGCCTCGTCGCAGAAGCTCGGCTATCTCACCCCGGAGGAGTTCGGCTATGTCCTCGCCAAGCGGGCGCTGCTGTTCGGCGAGGAACCCGCGATCTGGTTCACCAGCCCGCAGGCGTACACGGCATATACCAGGGGCCTGGCCCAGGCCCGCCGCGACGAGCAGCAGCCACCGTTGACGGCGGCCGGCTGGGCGGGCCGCCGCCGCTACGCCAGGGACCGCCGGCACGCCCAGGACCACTCCGAGCCCGGCTCGCATCCGGGCGCGCCCTACTCCTTCACCTCGGCCGGCCGCGGCCCGCTCGGGGTCTGCTTCTCCTGCCCGACCTGCCACCAGCGGATCAGGGTGCCCGTGCGGGGGCGGGTGCGGGCCCGCTGCGGGCTGTGCCGGACCGTACTGGAGTGCGACACCTGAGGTCCGGCCGGCGCGGCTGCGACGGGGAGGTCAGCGAAGGCGGCGAAGGGTGGCACAGAACACCCGATATGCCTTTGCCCTCGGCCCCCTCGGCGAGCGAGGGTCGAGGCATGAACATGCACGAGCCGCCAAGGCTGTTCGCGGCGGTGTACGAAGGGGACGAGAACGCGGCCCTGCGGGCGCTGCGCTCGGGCGCCGATCCCGACTCGGTGGACGCCGAGGGCCAGACCGCCCTGTACCTGGCGGCGGTGAGCGACGCGCCCGGCATCGTACGGCTGCTGCTGGCGGCGGGCGCCGACCCGGACCGTCTCAGCTCCGGCTCCGACGCGCCACTGTGCGGCGCCGCCTGCGGGGGCCACACCGAGGTCGTACGGGCGCTGCTGGCGGCCGGGGCCGCACCGGATCTGCGGGAGGAGTACGGATTCCGTGCCCTGACGTGGGCGGTGCAACGCGGACACGTGGAGGTCCTGCGAGTGCTGTTGGCGGCGGGAGCGGACCCCGATCTGCCCGGTCCCGGCGGCGAGCCCCCGCTGGTGGCGGCCGCCCGCCGCGGCTCGCCCGGCTGTGTGCGGGCGCTGCTGGCGCACGGGGCGCGGGCCCGCCGGGAGGCCCTGGCCGAGGCCCGGCGCTGGCTGGCGGTGGACGTCGAGGAGGAACTGCGTGCGGGCCTGGAGGCGGCGTACGGGCCGGGGCACGCGTACGCCACGAGCCGCCGGGAGGACGAGCCCGGCACGGTGACCGTGGAGGTGGCGCTCCTGCGCGACGGTCTGCCGGCGGCGGGCAACGACCGGCAGACGGGGCATCGCGCGATAGTGGCCCTGCTGGAGCGGGATCCCGGTTCGCTCACGGGGTAGCGGGCCCGGCCCGGCAGACCGTCTGCGCAAGACCTGACGGTGCTGGTGCCCCGGCCGACGTCTTACTCCCCGGCAACCCCTCTGCCATCGCCGGGCGCTAGGCCTTGACGGGGTGTCAATGCGGCACTGATCTCCACCCTCGCGGTCACCCCACCGAGGAGTCTCCTTGACGGCGTCCAACACCGAAGACGCGTTCACAGGCGCGCCGGGCCGGGCCACACGCGCGTTATCCGGGCGGCACGACGGCCGCCCTCGACCGGAATGGCGAAGATGGCTGACGCTCATGGTGGTCGGCGCCCTGCTCGCTCTCGGGCAGAACGCTCTGGCCCCGCACGCGTGCGCCGACGGCATCCCCACGCAGGACCAGGTGCGGGCCCCTCTGGTGAGCGCGCCGGGCAGCAACCTCTTCTGGACCGGGCGGATCGGCTCCTGCGAGAGCGAGGCCGACAGCGTCAAACCGCTGACCGAGAAGTACGCGAGACAGCGCGGCCAGAAGACGCTGGAGATGCGCCTCAACGAGGCCGGGCTCAAGATGCCGCCGTTCGACACTCCCGACAACGCCAAGGAGATCTGGCGGTTCGCCTCGGCCGAATACGCCCGGCAGACCTCCGGCCAGGCGTGGGTGATCAAGGGCAAGTGCGTCGCCGGGGCGGCCGGAGCCGTACAACGACGTCTGCAACTTCGAGACGGGGCTCGGGACGACGGACGTCTCCACCTCCACCGAGCAGTGCGGCGCGGCGGACGGCAAGACGTGCAACGTGATGGTCGTCGGCGACTCGATCAGCAACGGGTACGAGGGCGACAGCACTTTGCGGTACCGGCTGTGGGAGTGGGCCCGGGACCAGAACTGGCAGGCCCGTTTCGTCGGTCCGCTGACCGGGGCCGAGAAGCAGAACGCGGCGCACCCGCCGGAGCCGCCGCCGCTGGTCGAGAACGCCGCCGACCCGCCACCGGCGCAGCCCGACCCGTCGCAGTTCACCGGCCTGACCCCCGGCCACCACTACCAGGTGTACATGTGCAGCTGGAACGCGTCGGGCGAGGGGATGCCGAGCATCGCGGAGGGAACGGTGGTGCCCTGACCGCGAGCGGAGTCGCCCGCCGAGGCAACCGTCATGGAACGGCCCTCATGGCTCCGCCCCGTACACCGCTTGCGGCGACTCGGCCCGTGCCAGCAGCTTCCGGGCCGTTTCGCCGGCCTCGGCCGGTGTCCGGCGCGCCCTCTCCTCGGCGGTCGGACCCCGCCGCCATCCCTCCATCACGGTGATCCGCCCGCCCTCGGCCTCGAAGACACGTCCCGTGACGCCGGCGCTCGCGGCGCAGCCTAGCCAGACGACCAGGGGGGAGACGTTCTCGGGAGCCATCGTGTCGAAGCCCGAGGCGGGCGCGGCCATCGTCTCGGCGAACGTGCGCTCGGTCATCCTGGTGCGCGCGGCGGGGGCGAGGGCGTTGACCTGCACGCCGTAGCGGGCCAGTTCCGCCGCCGCGACCAGGGTCAGCGCGACGATCCCGGCCTTCGCGGCGCTGTAGTTCGCCTGCCCGAGCGAGCCCAGCAGTCCCGCGCCGCTGGCGGTGTTCACGACCCGGGCACACGGGACGCGTCCCGCCTTCGACTCGGCCCGCCAGTGCGCCGCCGCGTGTTTGAGCACCAGGAAGTGCCCCTTGAGATGAACCCGAAGTACGGCGTCCCAGCTCTCCTCGTCGAGGTTGACCAGCATCCGGTCCCGCAGGAACCCGGCGTTGTTGACGAGCGTGTCGAGGCGTCCGTACGTCTCCAGGGCGGTCGCCACCACGGACGCCGCGCCGGCTCCGGTCGCGATGTCGCCGCCGTGCGCGACCGCCTCGCCGCCCGCGGCTCGGATCTCCTCGACGACCCGCCCGGCCGGGCTTCCGGCACCGGGCGCGCCGTCGAGGCCGACCCCGAGGTCGTTGACGACGACCCTCGCGCCCTCGGCGGCGAACGCGAGGGCATGCGCGCGGCCCAGCCCACGGCCCGCCCCGGTGACGATCACCACACGGCCGTCCGCGATACCGGTCACGTCGTACCCCCTCCTGTGTTCCGGCTGCCTTCTCGGCTTGTCTCCCGGCTCTCTGCGATGCCGTAGCGGGTGCCCTTGTCGGCCGTCGCCGCGTCGAGGAACGCCGGCCGTTCCCCTCCCCCGTGGACGAGCAGGCTGGCGCCGGTGATGTACGCGGCGGCGTCCGAGGCGAGGAAGACGGCGGCCTCGCCGATGTCGTACGGCTCGGCGAGCCGGCCGAGCGGGACGGTGCGGGAGACGGCCGCGATACCGTCCTCGTCGCCGTAGTGAAGGTGGGACAGCTCGGTGCGGACCATGCCGACGACGAGCGTGTTGACCCGCACCTCCGGCGCCCACTCCACGGCCATGGAGCGCGCCAGGCTCTCCAGGCCGGCTTTGGCTGCGCCGTACGCGGCGGTGCCCGGCGAAGGGCGGCTGCCGCTCACGCTGCCGATCATGACGATCGCTCCCCGGGCGCGCCTGAGGTGGGCGTACGCGGCGAGCGAGACCGTCAGCGGGGCGAGGAGGTTGAGTTCGACGACCCGGGCGTGCCGCTCGGGGCCCACGTCGGCGAGGAGCCGGTAGGGGGCGCCGCCCGCGTTGTTGACCAGGACGTCGAGGCGGGGCAGCGCGTCCAGGCAGTCCCGTACGGCGGCCGGGTCGCGGACGTCCAGCCGGACGAACTCGGTACCCGGCAGGGGCGTTTCGGGTGGCCGGCGGGCGCACACCAGCACATCGGCGCCGGCCGCGACGAACGCCCGGGCGATGCCCGCGCCGACGCCGCGGGTGCCGCCGGTGACGACGGCGACCTGGCCGCGCAGGCTCGGGGCGGTCGTGCCGCTGGAGTTGTCCACAGGGCCTCCCGGTGGAATGGGATGGCTGCTAGCTTCGAAGCACACCTAACAAACGTTTGGTGGAAAGGTAGCTGATGTGCCCATGGGTGTCTCCACCTCGTGCCCGGAAAAAGGGGTCGCCGTCGTCACGGTCGACTTCCCACCGGTCAACGCGCTCCCGGTGACCGGCTGGTTCTGTCTGGCCGACGCGGTGCGGTCGGCGGGCCGCGACCCACAGGTCCGCTGTGTCGTGCTGGCCGCGGAGGGACGCGGTTTCAACGCGGGTGTGGACATCAAGGAGATACGCGCGAAGGGGGGCCGCGGGCTGATCGGGGCCAATCGCGGTTGCTTCGAGGCGTTCGCGGCGGTCTACGAGTGCGAGGTGCCGGTCGTGGCGGCGGTGCAGGGGTTCTGCCTGGGCGGCGGGATAGGGCTCGCCGGCAATGCGGACGCGATCGTGGCGAGCGAGGACGCCGTCTTCGGGCTGCCGGAGCTGGAGCGCGGCGCACTGGGCGCGGCCACGCATCTGGCCCGGCTGGTGCCGCCGCATCTGATGCGCACCCTGTACTACACCTCGCGCACGGCGACGGCGGCCGAGCTTCGAGCGCACGGTTCGGTGTGGCGGGTCGTGCCACGGGACGGCCTGCGGGGCGCCGCGCTGGAACTGGCCCGTGAGATCGCCGCCAAGGACGGCGAACTGCTGCGGCTCGCCAAGGCCGCCATCAACGGCATCGACCCGGTCGATGTGCGCCGCAGCTACCGCTTCGAGCAGGGCTTCACCTTCGAGGCACAGACCAGCGGCGTCGCCGACCGGGTCCGGGACACCTTCGGCGAGGGGAACACATAGATGAGGGACAAGACGATGACCGCGGACGAGGTGGTCTCCCGGCTGGAGAGCGGCATGACCCTCGGCATCGGCGGCTGGGGCTCGCGCCGCAAGCCGATGGCCCTGGTGCGGGCGCTGCTCCGCTCCCGGATCACCGACCTCACGGTCGTCTCCTACGGCGGCCCGGACGTCGGCATGCTCGCGGCCGCGGGACGGATCCGCAGACTGGTCGCCGCGTTCGCGACCCTGGACTCGATTCCGCTGGAGCCGCACTACCGCGCTGCGCGTGAGGGCGGCGCGCTGGAGCTGGTGGAGATCGATGAGGCGATGCTGATGTGGGGACTGCGCGCGGCGGCGAACCGGCTGCCGTTCCTGCCGGTGCGGGCGGGCGTGGGATCGGACGTGTTGCGGGTCAACCCCGGCCTGCGGACCGTCACTTCGCCGTACGGGGAGGGGTGGACGTTCTGCGGTGGGCAGCCGGCCGAGCCGGCCGCCGAGCCCGGGCGGGCGGGGCGGGCCGCCGGGGAGGTGATCCGCACGGGCACGGTCGCGGGCGCGGGCGCCGATGCGCGGGAGCCGGGTGTCCCGGAGGAGTTCGTCGCCATGCCGGCGCTGCGGATGGACGCGGTACTGGTCCATGTCAACCGTGCCGACCGGCGGGGCAACGGCCGGTATCTGGGCCCGGACCCGTACTTCGACGACCTGTTCTGCGAGGCGGCCGACGCGGCCTACGTCTCGTGCGAGCGGATCGTGGACACGGCGGAGCTGACGAAGGAGGCCGCGCCGGGGACCCTGCTGATCAAACGCCACACCGTGACCGGTGTCGTCGAGGCTCCGAACGGGGCGCACTTCACGTCCTGTGCGCCGGACCACGAACGGGACGAGTCCTTCCAGCGGCACTACGCGACCACGGCGTGGCCCGAATTCGCCGAACGGTTCCTCACCGGAGACGAACACGCCTACCAGTCGGCCGTACGGGCCTGGCACCGGGAGCGGTCATGAGCGGAGTCACCCGCGCCGAGTACTGCGTGATCGCCTGCGCCGAGGCCTGGCGCGGCGCGGGCGAGATCCTCGCGAGTCCCATGGGGATCATCCCCTCGGTCGGGGCGCGGCTCGCCCGGCGCACCTTCTCGCCGGATCTGCTGCTCACCGACGGCGAGGCGATGCTCGTGGACGTCGACGGGACGGTGGAGGGCTGGCTGCCCTACCGTCAGCATCTGGCGCTGGTCACCGGCGGCCGACGGCACGTGATGATGGGCGCCAGCCAGATCGACCGCTTCGGAAACCAGAACATCTCGTGCGTCGGCGACTGGGCGAGACCCCGGCGACAGCTGCTGGGGGTGCGCGGGGCACCGGTCAACACCCTCAACAACCCGACCAGTTACTGGATCCCACGGCACTCACGGCGGGTGTTCGTGGAGCGGGTCGACATGGTCTGCGGGGTGGGGTACGACCGCGCGGCCCGGCATCCCGCCACCGCACGCTTCCACGACATCCCGCGGGTGGTCTCCGACCTCGGCGTCTTCGACTTCGCCACCCCGGACCACTCGATGCGGCTGGTCTCGCTGCACCCGGGGGTGGCCGTGGAGGAGGTACGCGCGGCGACGGGCTTCGAGCTGACGGTGCCGGGCGAGGTGCCCGCCACGCGGGAACCGACGCCGCGGGAACTGCGGTTGATCCGTGAGGCGATCGATCCGGAGGGGATACGGGAGCGGGAGGTCCCGGATCATGGCGCCGAGGGTGGAGGGCGCTGATGGACACGGCGCTCACCCGGCTCGTCGGTGTGCGGCACCCCGTGGTCCAGACGGGGATGGGCTGGGTGGCGGGGCCGCGTCTGGTCTCCGCCGCGGCGAACGGGGGGGCGCTGGGGGTCCTGGCCTCCGCGACCATGACGGCCGACCGGTTGCGGGAGGCGATACGGGAGGTGAGGGCGCGCACGGACGCACCGTTCGGGGTGAACCTGCGCGCGGACGCCAAAGACGCGGGCGACCGGGTGCGGATCATCATCCAGGAGGGTGTGCGGGTCGCGTCCTTCGCGCTGGCGCCGTCCCGTGAGCTGATCGCCGAGCTGAAGGCCGCGGGGGTGGTCGTGATCCCGTCGGTGGGCGCCCGGCGGCATGCGGAGAAGGTGGCCGCCTGGGGTGCGGACGCCGTCGTCGTGCAGGGCGGCGAGGGCGGCGGTCACACCGGCGAGGTGGCGACGAGCGTGCTGCTGCCGCAGGTGGTGGACGCGGTCGACATTCCGGTGGTGGCGGCGGGCGGGTTCCGCGACGGGCGGGGGCTGGTCGCGGCGCTGGCGTACGGGGCGGCGGGCATCGCGATGGGCACGCGGTTCCTGCTGACCTCGGATTCGACGGTTCCGGACGCGGTGAAGGCGCGGTATCTGGCGGCGACGGTGCGGGACGTCACGGTGACGACGGCCGTGGACGGGCTGCCGCACCGGATGCTGCGCACCCCGTTCGTCGATTCGCTGGAGCGCGCGGGCCGGGCCGGGGCACTGGTGCGCGCGGTGCGCCGGGCGGCGGGCTTCCGGAAGCTGTCGGGACTGACGTGGCCGGCGATGGTCCGGGACGGTCTCGCCATGAGGCACGGCAGGCAGCTGAGCTTGAGCCAGGTCCTGCTGGCCGCGAACACGCCCATGCTGCTGAGGGCCGCGATGGTGGACGGGCGGACGGACCTCGGGGTGATGGCGGCCGGGCAGGTCGCCGGGGTGATCGACGACCTGCCGTCGTGCGCGGAACTGGTGGACCGGATCATGAGGGAGGCGGAGGAGGTGCTGAAGACCCTGGCCCGGTTCGACGGCCCCGGCCCCTGACGGCCCGAGCCCCCGGCAGACGCAGCGCGCGGCCGTCGAGCCCCCGGCAGACGCAGACGGCGACCGCCGAGCCCCCGGCAGGCGCAGGGGCGGTCGTCGAGTCCGGGCCGGCGCGGTGCCGATCGCCGTCCGTCGGCACCGGCACCCGGCGGGCGGCGATCGGGTCCGCTCAGAGGCGTTCGATGATCGTCACATTGGCCTGGCCTCCGCCCTCGCACATCGTCTGGAGGCCGAAACGGGCGCCGGTGCGCTCCAGCTCGTGGAGCAGGGTGGTCATCAGCCTGGCGCCGGTGGCGCCCAGGGGGTGGCCGAGGGCGATCGCGCCGCCGTTGACGTTGACCTTCTCCGGGTCGGCTCCGGTCTCCTTGAGCCAGGCGAGGACGACCGGGGCGAAGGCCTCGTTGATCTCGACGAGGTCGATGTCGTCGATCGTGAGGCCGGTCTTCTTCAGGGCGTGCGCGGTCGCGGGGATCGGTGCCGTCAGCATCCGGATCGGGTCCTCCCCGCGCACCGAGAGGTGGTGGACCCGGGCGCGCGGGGTCAGACCGTGTTCCCGTACCGCCCGTTCGGAGGCCAGCAGCAGGGCCGCCGCGCCGTCGGAGACCTGCGAGGAGCAGGCGGCGGTGACGGTGCCGCCCTCCAGGACCGGCTTCAGCCCGGCCATCTTCTCCAGCGAGGTGCCCCGGCGCGGGCCCTCGTCGACCGTGACATCCCCGTGGGCGACGGTCTCCCGGTCGAAGCGGCCCTCGTCGATCGCGCGGACCGCCCTGAAGTGCGAGCGCAGCGCGTACTCCTCCTGGTCACGGCGGCTGATGCCCCACTTGGCGGCGATCAGCTCGGCGCCGTGGAACTGGTTGACGGGCCGGTCGCCGTAGCGGGCCCGCCATCCCTCGCTGCCCGCGAAGGGGCCCTCGGTGAGTCCCAGCGGTTCGGCGGCCTGGCGGGAGGCGAAGGCGATGGGGATCTGCGACATGTTCTGCACGCCGCCCGCGACCACGAGGTCCTGGGTGCCGGAGAGCACGGCCTGCGCCGCGAAGTGCACGGCCTGCTGGGAGGATCCGCACTGCCGGTCGACCGTCACGCCCGGCACCTCCTCGGGCAGCCCGGCCGCGAGCCAGCAGGTGCGGGCGATGTCTCCGGCCTGCGGCCCGACCGTGTCCAGGCAGCCGAAGACGACATCCTCCACGGCGGCCGGGTCCACCCCGGAACGCGCCACCAGGGCCTTCAGCACATGGGCGCCCAGATCGGCGGGATGGACGCCGCTCAATCCGCCCCGGCGCCGTCCGACGGGCGTGCGGACCGCTTCGACGACATAGGCCTCGGCCATGGTCAACTCCCTCGCGCTGGACGGATGTCACAGACGGTCGTCTACGACTAGGTGCGCACGGCGATCCCGTCGAGCACCATCGACAGGTACTGCCGGGCGATCTCCTCCGGACTGTGCTGTCCCCCGGGCCGGTACCAGGACGCGGCGACCCACACGGTGTCGCGCACGAACCGGTAGGTGAGCCGGACGTCGAGATCGGACCGGAAGACCCGGGCGGCGACCCCGCGCTCCAGCGTGGACAGCCACGCCTTCTCGAACTTGCGCTGCGACTCGGCGAGAAACGCGAACCGTTCCTGCGCGGCGAGCTGCCTGGACTCCTTCTGGTAGATCGCGACGGCCGCGCGGTGCCGGTCGATCTCCCTGAAGGACTCGGTGACCAGCGCCTCCAGGGTTTCGCGGGGGCCGAGTTCGGCCTCCAGGACGGTGTCGTAGCCGTCCCAGAGCTCGTCGAGGAACGTGCGCAGGATCTCCTCCAGCATCGACTCCTTGGAGTCGAAGTGGTAGTAGAGGCTGCCCGCGAGCATCCCGGCGTGGTCCGCGATCGTGCGGACGGTGGTGGCGTTGTAGCCCTGTTCGGCGAAGACCTCGGCTGCGGTGTCGAGGAGTTCGCGGCGGCGGGCGGGCGCGGCGGTCACCTGGGGCTTCTTCTTGGTCGGCACGGATCCATTGTGGTCCCGAGGGCGCTGGTCCATCGCACGGCTCTAGGGGTGCCGGCTGCTGACGGCGACGACCTCGCCGGTCATGTAGGAGGAGTAGCCGGAGGCCAGGAAGACGATCACGTTGGCGACTTCCCATGGCTCCGCGTGCCGCCCGAAGGCCTCGCGTGCGGTCAGTTCCCGCAGCAGTCCGGGCGTCGTCACCTTCGCCAGATGCGGGTGCAGGGCGAGGCTCGGGGAGACGGCGTTGACCCGTACGCCGTACTCGGCGGCCTCCATGGCGGCACAGCGGGTCAGGGCCATGACCCCTGCCTTCGCGGCGGCGTAGTGGGCCTGTCCGGCCTGGGCGCGCCAGCCGAGCACGGAGGCGTTGTTGACGATCACTCCGCCGCCCGTCTCCCTCATCGACCGCAGGGCCGCCCGGGTGCACCGGAAGGTGCCGTTCAGCGTCACGTCGAGCACCTTCGACCACTGCTCGTCGGTCATGTCGGCCAGCGTGGCGGTGCCGCCGAGGCCGGCGTTGTTCACGACGATGTCGAGTCGGCCGTGCAGCCGGACGGCCGTGTCGAAGAGGGCCCTGACCTGGGCGTCGTCGGTGACGTCGCAGACGGCCGACGCCACGGTCCCCGCGAATTCCCGGGCCAGCTCGGTCTCGTGCTCCTGGAGCCGGCGGGCGTGGGCGTCGCTGATCAGCACCCGCGCGCCCTCCTCCAGGAACCGCCGTGCGGTCGCGCCCCCGATACCCGCACCGGCCGCCGCGGTGATGACGGCGGTGCGGCCCTGGAGCAGCCCGTGGCCGGGCACGTACGCCGGACTCTCGACGCCTGTCATAGGCCCACGCTAACCTACCAAACACTTGTTAGGGAAGCCCGTCTTCGAAGGGTGCCGCCCGTGGATCTCACCCATTCCCCCGCCGACGAGGCCTTCCGCTCCGAGGCCCGATCCTGGCTGGCCGCGCATGTGCCTTCGGTGCCGCTGCCCTCACTGGAGACCGAGGAGGGGTTCGCGGCCCACCGCGCATGGGAGGCGGAACTCGCCGCGGACCGCTGGTCGGTGGTTTCCTGGCCGGCCGGGTACGGCGGACGTGACGCGGGTCTGGTGCGGTGGCTGATCTTCGAGGAGGAGTACTACGCGGCGGGCGCCCCGGGCCGTGTCGGCCAGAACGGCATCAGCCTGCTGGCGCCGACGCTGTTCGCCCACGGCACCGAGGAGCAGCGGGCCCGGGTGCTGCCGCCGATGGCCACCGGCGAGGTGATCTGGGCGCAGGCGTGGTCGGAGCCCGATGCCGGCTCCGACCTGGCCTCGCTGCGGTCCAGGGCCGTGCGCACCCGGGGCGGCTGGCTGCTCAGGGGGCAGAAGACCTGGTCGTCGCGGGCGGCCTTCGCGGACCGCGCGTTCGGTCTGTTCCGCAGTGATCCGGACGCCCCGAAACCCCATCTGGGCCTGACCTACCTCATGTTCGACCTGCGCGCTCCCGGGGTGACGGTCCGTCCGATCGGCCGGCTCGACGGCAAGCCGGCCTTCGCCGAACTGTTCCTGGACGATGTGTTCGTGCCCGACGAGGACGTGATCGGCGAGCCGGGCCGGGGCTGGCGGATCGCCATGTCGACGGCGGCCGACGAGCGCGGACTCACCCTCCGCTCTCCCGGCCGCTTCCTCGCCGCCGCCGAGCGGCTGCTCGCGCTCTGGCAGGCGCACGGCGGTCCGGCGCCGGTGGGCGACCGGGTGGCCGACGCCCTGATCGGCGCCCGCGCCTACCAGTTGTTCACCTACGCGGTCGCCTCCCGCTTCCTGGACGGCACGCCGATCGGCCCGGAGGCCAGCCTGAACAAGGTGTTCTGGTCCGAGTACGACCTGGCGCTGCACGAGACGGCGCTCGATCTCCTGGGCCAGGAGGGCGAGCGGGCGGACACCCACTGGGCCGAGGGGTATGTGTTCTCCCTTGCGGGCCCCCTGTACGCCGGCACCAACGAGATCCAGCGCGACATCATCGCCGAGCGTCTGCTCGGACTGCCGAAGGGCCGACGCTGATGCGATTTCTGCTCACCGATGAACAGCGGGCGTTCGCAAGCTCGTTGGACGCCCTGCTGACCGCCGCCGACACCCCGTCGGTCGCCCGGGCCTGGAGTGCGGGCGAGCACACGGCCGGGCGGACGCTGTGGTCCCGGATCGCCGGGGCCGGCGTCTTCGCGCCGGCGGTACCGGAGGCGTACGAGGGGATGGGCCCGCTTCCCGTGGAACTCGCCGTGGCCTTCGTGGAGCTGGGCCGCCACGCGGTGCCGGGCCCGGTGGTGGAGACGGTGCTCGCGGCGGCCCTGCTCGCCGGGGCGCCCGAGCATGCCGCGCGGCTGCTGCCGCCGCTGGTCTCCGGCAAGGCGATGGCCACGGTGGGCTCGGTGTACGCGCTGGACGGGGACACGGCGGATGTCGTCCTGCTCCTCGCGGACGGGAAGGTGTGGCTGTCGCCCGGCTGCCGTCCCGAGGTGCGGCCGTCCCTGGATCCCGCCCGCCGGCTCGCCGTCCCGCTGCCCGGCGGCGAGCTGCTGTGCCCGGCCGTCCCCCCGGACGCTCTCGACTGGGCGCGCCTGGCCACGGCCGCGCAGGCTCTGGGCGTGGGTCTCGCCCTGCTCGACCGGACCGTCGCCTACGTCGGGCAGCGCATCCAGTTCGGGGTGCCCGTCGGATCGTTCCAGGCGGTCAAGCACCGGCTGGCCGACACCGCGATCGCCTTGGAGTTCGCACGGCCGCTGCTCTTCGGGGCCGCGCTGTCGATGGCTCCGGCGGACATCGCCGCCGCCAAGGTCGCGGCGTGCGAGGCGGCGTACGCGACCGCCAGGACCGCACTCCAGTTGCACGGCGCGATCGGCTACACCGCCGAGTACGACCTGTCCCTCTGGCTGACGAAGGCCCGTGTGCTGCGCGGGGCGTGGGGGACGCCCGCGGAGTGCCGGGCCGCCGTCCTCAGGGGCTTGCGTCCCCACGGGTGAGGAGCGGCGCGGCCCGCGCGGTCACGGCACGATGCCCTCGGCCCGTGCCTCCGCCAGCCACTGCGGGAACCCGCCCACCAGCCGGTCGTACAGCTCGGCGTCGGACACCTGCCGCGGGTCCGTTCCGGCGTGGAAGAACCCCGCGTTGTCGACGACGCGCGTGCGCGGCACCGGCAGCTCGTCGAGCTTGCGCAGGAAGTCGAACTGTCTGCTGTCCGGGTCCCCGAATCCTATGAACTGCCAGAACAGGGGCAGCTTGGCCGCCTTGCACAGATACCGTTCCGCGGCGGGTCTGCTGATCGGGCCGCCGTCGGTCTGGAAGACGACGAGGGCGGGGTCCCGGGAGCCGCTGTCCAGGTAGTGGTCGATGACGGCGTCCATCGCCAGGTGGTAGCTGGTCTTGCCCATGTGTCCGAGCCCGGCCACGATCCGGTCGATCCGGCCGTGATGGTCGGCGAGGGAGATGTCGGCGACGGCGTCGACGTCCGTGGAGAAGAGGAAGACCGGCACGCTGCCGTCGTCGTCGAGGTGCGCGGACAGCCCGAGCACCCGCTCGGCGAGCGCCTGTACGCTGCCGTCCTTGTAATACGGCCGCATGGAGCCGGAGTAGTCCACCACCAGGTAGACGGCGGCCCGCTGCCCGTCCAGCCCGTGCTTGGCCAGGGACACCCCGGCGGTCTTGTACAGACCGACGAGCGCGGGAGCGGTCTCCTCGACTTTGCGGAGACTGATCGCGGCCATGGGGACTCCCTTGCACTGCGGGGTGGAAGGCCGACGGTACGCCACTCCTGCCCCTCGTCGATCACCATCCCCAGGTGTTCGCTATTTTGTTCGCCGCCGTCACCACCGGCTCACCTTCATCCGTCCCCCCCCCGTCCGAGGAGCCGGCCGTGGAGCCCGAATCCGCCGTCACCACCTGCTACCGCCACCCCAAGGTGGAGTCCTACGTCCGCTGCACCCGCTGCGACCGCTACATCTGCCCGGACTGCATGCGCGAGGCGGCGGTCGGCCACCAGTGCGTGGAGTGCGTCAAGGAGGGCGCGCGGTCGATCCGGCAGGCGCGTACGGCGTTCGGCGGCCGGATCACCACTGCGCCCGTGGTGACGTATGTCCTGATCGGCCTCAACATCCTGGCCTACCTGGGCGAGTTGGTGCGACCGGCGATCGTGGACCGGTTCTCGATGCTGGGCGCCGCTCTTCGGGGACCGGACGGCGGCCACTACCTGTGGCAGTACCCGTACCCCCCGGAGCTGCACGCGGAGGGCGTGGCCGGCGGTCAGTGGGAGCGGCTGCTGACCGGCGCGTTCCTGCATCTTCCGCCCATGCAGGGGACCTTCGGCATTCTGCACATCGTGATGAACATGGTCTCGTTGTGGAACGTCGGGCGAGTGGTGGAGGCACAACTGGGCCGGGTCCGCTACATCACGCTCTACCTGCTCTCGGCCCTCGGCGGCTCGGTGCTGGTCCTGCTGATCGCCCCGGGCACCCACACGGTCGGCGCGTCCGGCGCCATCTTCGGGCTGGGCGCCGCCTACTACGTGATGGCCCGCCGTCTCGGAGCCGACATGAGCACCGTGAACCGCTACATGACGGGCCTGCTGCTGTGGCTGGTGGTCTCCGCGGGCCTCACCTCCTGGCAGGGGCACCTCGGCGGTCTGCTGGCGGGCGGGGTGGTGACCCTTGCGTACGCCTACGTTCCGCGCGGCCCGCGCCGCGGCCTGCTCCAGGCGGCCGCCTGCGCCGCACTGCTGGTCCTGCTGGTGCTGCTCACGGTCGGCAAGGTCACGGAACTGACGGGCTGAGCCCTTCGGCACATGCGACGGCGCCTGCCCGTGGTCCGGTCGGGGACTGGGCAGGCGCCGTCTGTGTTCCGTACGCCTTTGTACGGGACGTGGGTGAGCGACCCTCAGGTCACGCCGTGGTGCCTCAGACCGCGAGGGCGCGGTCCGTCGGGCGGA
The DNA here is from genome assembly GCF_040644655.1 of Streptomyces sp. NPDC046931. Classification (NCBI taxonomy): domain Bacteria; kingdom Bacillati; phylum Actinomycetota; class Actinomycetes; order Kitasatosporales; family Streptomycetaceae; genus Streptomyces; species Streptomyces sp. NPDC046931. The sequence continues at coordinate 174,479 of NZ_JBEYWX010000003.1, read as the reverse complement.
TGGGGGCCGGCAGGTCGCTGACGCCCGTGAGGTAGCGGTCGACGCCGCGGGCCGCCGAGCGGCCCTCGGCGATCGCCCAGACGATCAGCGACTGGCCGCGGCCGGCGTCGCCCGCCACGAACACGCCCGGCACGTTCGTCTGGAAGTGGGCGTCGCGGGCGATGTTGCCACGCTCGTCCAGCTCCAGGCCGAACTGCTCGACCAGTCCGTTCTGCTGGTCGGTGCCGGTGAAGCCCATGGCGAGGGTGACCAGCTGCGCCGGGATCTTCCGCTCGGTGCCCGGCTTCCGGTTCAGCTTGCCGTCCACGAACTCGACCTCGGCCAGGTGCAGCCACTGCACATTGCCGTCCTCGTCGCCCTCGAAGTGGGTCGTGGAGGCCGAGTAGATGCGCTCGCCGCCCTCCTCGTGGGCCGAGGTGACCTTGTAGAGGATCGGGAAGGTCGGCCACGGCTGGTTGACCGGGTGCCGCTCGTCGTTCGGGCGGGGCATGATCTCCAGCTGGGTGACGGAGGCCGCGCCCTGACGGTGGGCCGTGCCCACGCAGTCCGCGCCCGTGTCGCCGCCGCCGATCACGACCACGTGCTTGCCCTCCGCCGAGATCGGCGGGGCCACGTAGTCGCCCTCCTGCACCTTGTTGGCCAGGGGGAGGTACTCCATGGCCTGGTAGACGCCCTTGAGCTCGCGGCCCGGGACCGGGAGGTCACGTGCGGTCGTCGAGCCCGCGGCGATCACCACGGCGTCGTACCGCTTGCGCAGGTCCGTCGCCTTGAGGTCGCGGCCGATCTCGATGCCGGTACGGAAGCGGGTGCCCTCCGCGCGCATCTGCTCGATACGGCGGTTGATGTGCCGCTTCTCCATCTTGAACTCGGGGATGCCGTAGCGGAGCAGACCGCCGACGCGGTCCGCGCGCTCGTACACCGCGACCGTATGACCGGCCCGGGTCAGCTGCTGGGCGGCGGCCAGACCGGCCGGGCCCGAGCCGATGACCGCGACCGTCTTGCCGGACAGGCGCTCGGGGACCTGCGGCTTGACGGTGCCGTTGTCCCACGCCTTGTCGATGATCGAGACCTCGACGTTCTTGATGGTGACCGGCGGCTGGTTGATGCCGAGCACACACGCCGACTCGCACGGGGCCGGGCACAGGCGGCCGGTGAACTCCGGGAAGTTGTTCGTGGCGTGCAGGCGCTCGGAGGCCCCGGTCCAGTCCTCGCGGTAGGCGTAGTCGTTCCACTCGGGGATCAGGTTCCCGAGCGGACAGCCGTTGTGGCAGAACGGGATGCCGCAGTCCATGCACCGGCTGGCCTGCTTGCTGATGATCGGCAGCAGCGAGCCGGGAACGTAGACCTCGTTCCAGTCCTTCTTGCGCTCCTCGACGGGGCGGGACGAGGCGACCTCGCGGCCGTGCGTCAGGAAGCCCTTGGGATCAGCCATTGGTCGCCGCCTCCATCATCTTCTCGGTGATCTCGGTCTCGGAGAGACCGGCTCGCTCGGCGGCGTCCTTGGCGGCGAGCACTGCCTTGTACGTGCTGGGGATGATCTTGCTGAAGCGGTCCACGGCGACGGACCACTCGGCGAGGAGCTTCTCGGCGACCGTGGAGCCGGTCTCCTCGGCATGACGGCGCACCACGTCGTGCAGCCACTGCTTGTCGGCGTCGTCCAGGGCCTCGATGGAGCCGTGGTTGCCGGCGTTGACGTTGTCCCGGTCCAGGTCGATGACGTACGCGACGCCACCCGACATACCGGCCGCGAAGTTGCGGCCCGTCTCGCCGAGCACGACCGCGTGTCCACCGGTCATGTACTCGCAGCCGTGGTCGCCCACGCCCTCCGACACCACCAGGGCGCCGGAGTTGCGGACGCAGAACCGCTCTCCGGTACGACCGCGCAGGAACAGCTCGCCGCCGGTGGCGCCGTAGGCGATGGTGTTGCCCGCGATCGTCGAGTACTCGGCGAGGTGCTCGGCGGCACGGTCCGGGCGCACGACGACCCGGCCGCCGGACAGGCCCTTGCCGACGTAGTCGTTGGCGTCGCCCTCCAGGCGCAGGGTGACACCGCGCGGCAGGAACGCGCCGAAGGACTGGCCCGCGGAGCCGGTGAAGGTGATGTCGATCGTGCCGTCGGGCAGGCCCGCTCCGCCGAACTTCTTGGTCACCTCGTGGCCGAGCATGGTGCCGACCGTGCGGTTGATGTTGCGGATCGCGACCTGGGCGCGCACCGGCTGGGCCTCGGCCTGGGAGTTCGCGGCCAGGGCGTCGGCGGCGAGCTTGATCAGCTCGTTGTCCAGCGCCTTCTCCAGGCCGTGGTCCTGGGCGACGACCTGGTGGCGCACCGCGCCCTCGGCCAGCGCGGGCACGTGGAACAGCGGCTCCAGGTCCAGGCCCTGGGCCTTCCAGTGGTCGACCGCGCGGGTGACGTCGAGCGCCTCGGCGTGGCCGACGGCCTCCTCGATGGAGCGGAAGCCGAGCTCCGCGAGCAGCTCGCGGACCTCCTCGGCGATGAACTGGAAGAAGTTCACCACGAATTCGGCCTTGCCGGTGAACCGCTCGCGCAGCACCGGGTTCTGGGTGGCGATGCCGACCGGGCAGGTGTCCAGGTGGCAGACGCGCATCATGACGCAGCCGGAGACGACGAGCGGCGCGGTCGCGAAACCGAACTCCTCGGCACCGAGCAGCGCGGCGATGACGACGTCGCGGCCGGTCTTCAGCTGGCCGTCGGTCTGCACGACGATGCGGTCGCGCAGCCCGTTGAGCAGCAGGGTCTGCTGGGTCTCGGCGAGGCCCAGCTCCCAGGGACCGCCGGCGTGCTTGAGGGAGGTCAGCGGGGAGGCACCCGTGCCGCCGTCGTGGCCGGAGATCAGGACGACGTCCGCGTGGGCCTTCGACACACCCGCGGCGACCGTGCCGACGCCGACCTCGGAGACCAGCTTCACGTGAATCCGCGCCTGCGGGTTCGCGTTCTTCAGGTCGTGGATCAGCTGGGCAAGGTCCTCGATGGAGTAGATGTCGTGGTGCGGCGGCGGGGAGATCAGGCCGACGCCCGGCGTCGAGTGCCGGGTCTTGGCCACCCACGGGTAGACCTTGTGGCCGGGCAGCTGGCCGCCCTCGCCGGGCTTGGCGCCCTGGGCCATCTTGATCTGGATGTCGTCCGCGTTGACCAGGTACTCGGAGGTCACACCGAAGCGGCCGGAGGCCACCTGCTTGATCGCCGAGCGGCGCGCCGGGTCGTACAGGCGGTCGGGGTCCTCGCCGCCCTCGCCGGTGTTGGACTTGGCGCCCAGCTGGTTCATGGCGATGGCGAGCGTCTCGTGCGCCTCCTTGGAGATGGAGCCGTACGACATGGCGCCCGTGGAGAAGCGCTTGACGATCTCGGAGACCGGCTCCACCTCGTCGATGGAGATCGGCGCGCGGTCGGACTTGAAGCCGAACAGGCCGCGCAGCGTCATCAGGCGCTCGGACTGCTCGTTCACCCGGGCCGTGTACTTCTTGAAGATGTCGTAGCGGCCGGTGCGCGTGGAGTGCTGGAGGCGGAAGACCGTGTCCGGGTCGAACAGGTGCGGCTCGCCCTCGCGGCGCCACTGGTACTCGCCGCCGATCTCCAGCGCGCGGTGCGCGGGAGCGATACCGGAGGCCGGGTAGGCCTTGGCGTGACGGGCGGCGACCTCCTTGGCGATGACGTCGATGCCGACGCCGCCGATCTTGGTGGCCGTGCCGTTGAAGTACTTCTCGACGAAGGCCTCGTCCAGGCCGACGGCCTCGAAGACCTGGGCGCCGCGGTAGGAGGCGACGGTGGAGATGCCCATCTTGGACATGACCTTCAGGACGCCCTTGCCGAGGGCGTAGATCAGGTTGCGGATGGCCTTCTCGGGCTCGATGCCCGGCAGGAAGGTGCCCGCGCGGACCAGGTCCTCGACGGACTCCATCGCCAGGTACGGGTTGACGGCCGCGGCGCCGTAGCCGATGAGCAGGGCGACGTGGTGGACCTCGCGGACGTCACCGGCCTCGACCAGCAGGCCCACGTGGGTGCGCTGCTTGGTGCGGATGAGGTGGTGGTGGACGGCCGCGGTGAGCAGCAGCGAGGGGATCGGCGCATGCTCGGCGTCCGAGTGCCGGTCGGAGAGCACGATCAGACGGGCGCCGTTCTCGATGGCGGCGTCGGCCTCGGCGCAGATCTCCTCCAGGCGCGCGGCGAGGGCTTCGCCGCCGCCGGAGACCCGGAACAGACCGGAGAGCGTCGCCGCCTTCATACCGGGCATGTCGCCGTCGGCGTTGATGTGGATGAGCTTGGCCAGCTCGTCGTTGTCGATCACCGGGAAGGGCAGCACGACGCTGCGGCAGGAGGCCGCGGTGGGCTCGAGCAGGTTGCCCTGCGGACCCAGCGACGAGCGCAGGGAGGTGACCAGCTCCTCGCGGATCGCGTCCAGCGGCGGGTTGGTGACCTGCGCGAACAGCTGGGTGAAGTAGTCGAACAGCAGACGCGGGCGCTCGGAGAGCGCGGCGATCGGCGAGTCGGTGCCCATGGAGCCGATCGGCTCGGCGCCGGCCTTGGCCATCGGCGCGAGGATGACGCGCAGCTCTTCCTCGGTGTAGCCGAAGGTCTGCTGGCGGCGGGTGACGGAGGCGTGGGTGTGCACGATGTGCTCGCGCTCGGGCAGGTCGCCCAGCTCGATCTCGCCGGCCTCCAGCCACTCCGCGTAGGGCTGCGCGGCGGCGAGGCTCGCCTTGATCTCGTCGTCCTCGATGATGCGGTGCTCGGCGGTGTCGACGAGGAACATCCGGCCGGGCTGGAGCCGGCCCTTGCGGACGACCTTGGCGGGGTCGATGTCGAGGACGCCGACCTCGGAGCCGAGGACGACGAGGCCGTCGTCGGTGACCCAGTAGCGGCCGGGGCGCAGACCGTTGCGGTCGAGCACGGCGCCGACCTGGGTGCCGTCGGTGAAGGTCACGCAGGCGGGGCCGTCCCAGGGCTCCATCATCGTGGAGTGGAACTGGTAGAAGGCGCGCCGGGCCGGGTCCATGGAGTCGTGGTTCTCCCACGCCTCCGGGATCATCATCAGCACGGAGTGCGGCAGGGAGCGGCCACCGAGGTGCAGGAGTTCGAGCACCTCGTCGAAGGAGGCCGAGTCGGAGGCCTCGGGCGTACAGATCGGGAAGATCCGCTCCAGCTTCTCCTGGGGGCCGAACAGGTCGGAGAGCAGCTGGGACTCGCGGGCGCGCATCCAGTTGCGGTTGCCCTTGACCGTGTTGATCTCGCCGTTGTGGGCGACGAAGCGGTACGGGTGGGCGAGCGGCCAGCTCGGGAAGGTGTTGGTCGAGAAGCGCGAGTGGACCAGGGCGACGGCCGAGGCGAAACGGCGGTCGGACAGGTCCGGGAAGAAGGGCTCCAGCTGGCCGGTGGTCAGCATGCCCTTGTAGACGATCGTGCGCGCGGACAGCGACGGGAAGTAGACCCCGGCCTCGCGCTCGGCGCGCTTGCGCAGCACGAAGGCCTTGCGGTCGAGGTCGATGCCCTTGCTCGCCCGGTCCGTCACGAACAGCTGACGGAAGACGGGCATGGTGGAGCGGGCGGTGGCGCCCAGCAGCTCGGGGGCGACCGGAACCTCGCGCCAGCCGAGGACGGTCAGGCCCTCACCCGCGGCGATCGTCTCGATATGCGAGACGATCTCGGCGGTGCCGTCCTCGGGCAGGAAGGCGATGCCGACGGCGTACGCGCCCGCCTCGGGCAGCTCGAATCCGGCCACCTCGCGGAAGAAGGTGTCGGGCACCTGCGAGAGAAGGCCGGCGCCGTCACCGGAGTCGGGCTCGGAGCCGGTGGCACCGCGGTGCTCCAGGTTACGCAGAACCGTGAGCGCCTGTTCGACCAGCGCATGGCTCGCCTCACCGGTGAGGGTGGCCACAAAGCCGACGCCACAGGCGTCGTGCTCATTGCGGGGGTCGTACATACCCTGCGCAGCAGGGCGAGCATCCATGAACGACCAGTTCTGGCCATTCGCGGAGTGCTGGGACGGCTGGCGCGGCGTACGCATCGGCTCTCCCGTCGTCGTCATGTGGCATGTGCAGTGCCGAGGGACGACGTTGGCCCTCTGCGTCAGGTGCGAAATTTCGTGCAGGTTACATGATGGAGCGGTGCTCGGGAAGCGGATAGACCGTTCCAGCATGCGGACACCCGCCGTGCGCGGCGGGTGCCGCGCACGGCGATGGAAGTCAGGGGGCGCAAGCGGACAGATCGGTGTCCGTCGGGCCGGATGAGGCGGGCTTCGTCGCCCACCGGGAGTGCGGCGCAGGCCTCATTGCCCGCGGCGCTTACGGCTCATGCCCGGTGGTCAAGCAATCGAAACCGTGGAGTAACAACTACTTATACGGTCCCTCGCATAAGTAGCGTGGCCTCTATCCTACGGCGGTACCGAACAAACTGCCCAGGGCGTACGTCACACCCGCCGCGGCGCCGCCGAGGGCCAGCTGCCGCAGACCGCTGTACCACCAGGCCCGCGCCGTCACCTTGGCCACGACCGCGCCGCAGGCGAAGAGCCCGAGCAGAGCGAGCAGCACGGCGGGCCACAGAGCGTGGGCACCGATCAGATACGGCAGGAGGGGCAGCAGGGCGCCGAGCGCGAAGGAGCCGAAGCTGGAGACGGCGGCCACCAGCGGGGAGGGCAGGTCGCCCGGATCGATCCCCAGTTCCTCGCGGGCGTGTATCTCCAGGGCCTGCTCCGGGTCGCGGGAGAGCTGCCTGGCGACCTCGCGGGCCAGCGCGGGCTCCACCCCGCGGGCCTGGTACAGCGCCGCCAGCTCCTTCTCCTCGTCCTCGGGATGCTTGCGCAGCTCACGCCGCTCGACGGCGAGCTCCGCCTCCACCAGCTCGCGCTGCGAGGCGACGGAGGTGTACTCGCCCGCGGCCATGGAGAAGGCCCCGGCGGCCAGGCCCGCGAACCCGGTGATGATGATGGTCTGCTGGCCGACGGACCCGCCGGCGACACCGGTCATCAGGGCCAGGTTGGACACCAGCCCGTCCATCGCGCCGAAGACGGCCGGGCGCAGCCAGCCTCCGTTCACATCCCTGTGGGTGTGGTTGTCCCGATGCGCCTCGTGCAGTGTCGCCTCGGTCTCGATGATGGCCATGCCCGGTCCCCCAGGGTGCTGATTGGACTGTTTCCACTTTTCGACAACACCGAAAGTACGTCGAAAATTGCTCGGCCGCCAGCAAGGAAAGGCTGGGCTAACCTGCGCTTTTACCGTTCGACGCTCATCCGTGAGGGGTGTTGCACAGATGTCGGACGGGTGATGCTGAGGCCGGCGAGGCTCGGGGGAACGGCTCCGGTGGCACAGATCCGCACAGCGGTTCCGTCGCCCCTGACCGGGGGCGGGCGTCCTGAGAGGAGAGGCTCCGTATGGCTTCCATCGCCTGCAGTCCCTCGGCCCCGGCGCCCGGGAACGCCTCCTGCCTGCGGGAACGGGCGCGTGGCGCGCTGCTCGGCCTCGCCGTCGGGGACGCCCTGGGTGCGCCCGCCGAGAACCTGAAGCCGTCCGAGATCCGGGCCCGCTGGGGCCGCATCACGGGGTACGTCGTCGACCAGCCCTCCGGCACGGACGACACCGAGTACGCGATCTTCTCGGGGCTGCTGCTGGCCCGGTACGGCTCGGCGCTCACCGTGGCGCAGGTGGAGGCGGCCTGGCACCGGTGGATCGCGGACCGGGACGAGGGCCCGTTCCGCGGGGCGGGCTTCAGCGAGCGGGGCACCCTGGAGAACCTTCGCCGGGGCCTCGCGGCGCCCATCTCGGCGCAGCACCGGCACGCATGGAGCGACGGCCTGGCCATGCGGGCGGCTCCCTTCGGCGTCTTCGCCGCGGGCCGCCCCGCCGAGGCGGCCCGGCTGGTGGCGATCGACGGCTCGGTGAGCCACGAGGGGGAGGGCATCTACGGCGGCCAGGCCGTCGCGGCCGGGGTCGCGGCCGCGATGGCGGGCGCGCCGACGACCGCCGTGGTGGCCTCGGCCCTCGCGGTCGTCCCCGACGACTCCTGGACGGCCCGCTCCCTGCGCCGCGCGGTCCTCGCGGCCCGCCGGGGCGCACGCGCGGTCCGCTCAGCGGTGGTGATCGGCGGCTACCCCTGGACGGACCTCGCCCCCGAGGCGGTGGCCCTGGCCTTCGGCGCGTACGCGGCGGCGGACGGCGACTTCAGGGGGGCGGTGCTCACGGCGGTGAACATGGGCCGCGACGCCGACACGACGGCGGCGGTCGCGGGCGCCCTGGCGGGCGCGACCCGGGGAGTGTCGGCGATCCCCGCGGCGTGGGCGGCGGCGATCGGCCCGGTCCGCGGCCGGTGCCTGCCCTCCATGGCTGGCCACCATGTCCTCGCCGTCGCGGACCTGCTCACACCGGAGAGCGGCGGGACGGGGGCCGGAGGGACGACGGGCGCTGGAGGGACGATGGGCGCTGGAGGGACGATGGGCGCTGGAGGGACGATGGGCGCTGGAGGGACGATGGGCGCTGGAGGGACGATGGGCGCCGGAGGGACGACGGGGATCACAGGGTCTGGGGGGGTTGGAGGGAATACGGGGGCGAAGGAGACGGCGGGAACGGCGGCAGCACCGGGCGCCGCCACACCCGCGCGTCGGGCCCGGGCCGCCGAAATCGGCGATCCGGTGCTCCGCAGCGGGCCCCCGCGGCAGGACGCCCGGGCTCAGCCCGATCCCGCGGCCTACGCGGAGGCCGCCTACGGGGACGCGGCGGACGAGGGCGGGATGGAGCCGTGAGCGCGCCCACGGGCCCCCGTCGTATCGAGGGACTGCTGCTCGGGCTCGCCGCGGGCGACGCGGCCGGCTGGCCGGCCGCCCGGCACCGGGCCGCCCATATGCCCGAGTGGACCCGGCGGCTGACCCGGGAGCTGGACACCTTCGCCGAGCAGAACGCGACCACCACCCTGCCCGTGCCGATCGCGCTCAACCAGCCGCCGGAGCCGCTGCGGCTGGGGCCGTCGGACGACGCCGAGTGGGCGGCGTTCGCGGCGGAGGCCGTGCTGCGGGCCGGGGACGGCAGCGCGCTCGGCGACCTCGACCGGCAGCGCAGGATGCGCGCGGCCATCGATCTGTCCTGGAACGCCGTCGCCGCCGAGGTCGCCGCCGCGGCCGACCGCGCGCCCGAGGTCGAGTCGGCGGTTCTGCCGCTGCGCGCCCGCATCTCCGTGCGCGCAGGGCTCGGCAACCTCGCCACCGGTCTGCGCCCGCCGGCCACGGGCCACGACAACCCGCACTACTTCGACGACGCGGCCTGTGTCCGGGCCTGCGTCCTGGCCGTGGCGCACCCGGGAGACCCCCGACTGGCCGCCGAACTGGCGGAGTTCGACGCCCGCTACACCCAGGACGGCGACGGGGTGCACGGTGCGCGCGCCATGGCCGCGGCCCTCTCGCTCGCCCTGTCCGGGGAGCCGGTCGGACCGTGCGTGGAGGCCGCGCTGGCCGAACTTCCCGAGTCCACCGAGATCGGCCGCAACGCCCGGCACGCGCTGACGCTGGCCCGGGACGGCGACCGCGCCTTCTGTGTCGTACCGCTGCTGGAGCATCAGATCGTCGACCACGTCTACAGCTACGGCGTCGCGGCCGCGGAGACCGTCCCGGTCGCGCTCGCCCTGGCGACGGCGGCCCGCGGCCGGATCGCCGAGGCCGTGCCCGCAGCCGCCTGTCTGTCGCGGGTCGCCGACTCCGCCCCGGCCCTGACGGGCGCGCTGACCGGGGCGATCGGCGGCGGCGGGGTGATCCCGCCCGCCTGGCGCGACGCCTGCCGCACCCTGTCCGGCTGCGCGCTCCCCCGGCTGACCGGTACCGACCTCGTACACCTCGCCGAACTCCTGGAGGCGACGGAACTGACCGCTCCAGGGGGATGATTCCGGACATGACGCCCACTTCTGACGAGTCGACTCTTCTCGACGAACGCATCACCGGCGCCCTGGTCGGCGCCGCCGTCGGCGACGCCCTCGGCGGGCCCGTCGAGGGCTACTCCCCCGAGCAGATCGTCGAACGGCACGGCGGCCGCGTGCACGGAATCGTCGGACCCTGGCACGGTGACGCCTGGCGCACCGCCCGTCCCCTCGCCCCGTACCACAAGGGCGACGGCCACGTCACCGACGACACCTTGATGACGCACGCTCTGGTACGGGTGTACGCGGCCGTCCGTGACCACCTCGACGCGTACGCGATCGCCGAACACCTGGTCCCCGACCTGATGACGAACCCGCGCTGGATCCCGGAGCTCGAGGCGGAGACGATCCCGCTCCGGCGGATCTTCCTCGCGGAGAAGTGGCTCGTGACCAGGCTCCACTACGGCCATGTCGACCCGCGCGAGGCGGGCGTCGGCAACATCGTCAACTGCGGTGCGGCGATGTACATGGCGCCGGTCGGGCTGGTCAACGCGGCCGATCCGGCGGGCGCGTACGCGGAGGCGCTGGACGTGGCGGGGGCGCACCAGTCGTCGTACGGCAGGGAGGCGGCCGGTGTGTTCGCCGCGGCGGTGGCGGCGGCCTGCGCGCCGGGCGCGACCGCCGACTCGGTGGTGGCCGCGTGCCTGTCCGTGGCGAAGGACGGTACGCGCGCCGCCATCGAGACGGTCTGCGACACGGCCTCCCGCTACTCGGACTTCGAGTCCGCCCTGCGACCGCTGCGGGAGGCGGTGGCCCCGTACGACACGGTGGGCCCCGACTACCGGGCACCGTCCCTGGGTGCCCGCAGGCCCTCCCGGCTGCACACGATCGAGGAACTTCCGGTGGCGCTGGGCATGGTGGTGGTGGCGCGCGGCGACTACCGGCACGCGGTGCTCGGCTCGGTGAACTACGGCCGGGACTGCGACTCCATCGCGACGATGGCGGGCGCGGTCACGGGCGCGCTGGGATCGGAGGTGCCGTGCTACTGGGCGAAGGAGGTCGCGGAGGCGAGCCGTCTGGACCTGCGTGCCCCGGCCCGGACGCTGACGGAGGTCACGCGGGAGATCTTCGCCCGGGACGTGTCCCGCCGCCGGGACCGTGAGGCGGCGTTCGCCCGGTTGGGAGGCCGCAGGTGCTCCGACTGACCTGGGTCCAGCCGGAGGACCTCCTCGGCCACGAACTGCGTCAGTCGGCGCACGAGGGCCGCGAGATCTCGGCCGTCGCGGCGCGGTGGTACCGGGCGGGCGGTCCCGAGGCTCCGACCCGGGCCGGCGCGTCGACGGCGCCGGTGTCCCCGTATCTGCGGATGCTGGCGAAGGACCTGCTGGACGAACTGGCCGACCTGCCCCGCCGGTCGGCGGAGCGCGAGCCGACCTGCCTGGAGCGGATCAAGGCCCTGTGTCCCGACTGGCCCGACCGGCGCGAGGGCGCGCCCGCCCCGGCCGAGGCGCGCCTGGAGGCCGCCTGGCTCGGCCGGGCCGCAGGCTGCCTGCTCGGCAAGCCCGTGGAGAAGCTCCCCCTGGAGGGCATCCGCCGGCTTGCCCGCGCCGCCGGCAACTGGCCCCTGCACACCTGGTTCACGGCCCGTGGAGTGCCGGACGACCTCGCCGAGCGGTATCCCTGGAACCGCCGCTCCGCGGGGAACTCCCTCGCCGAGAACATCGACGGCATGCCCGAGGACGACGACCTCAACTACCCGCTGGTCAACCTGCTGTTGCTCGGCCGCCATGGCAAGGCCTTCACCACCGCCGACGTGGCCCGGCTCTGGCTCGACGAACTCCCCGCAGGCCGCGCCTTCACGGCCGAACGCGTCGCCTACCGCAATCTGCTGTGCGGCATCGAGCCCCCGCGCACGGCGCTCCACCGCAATCCCTTCCGCGAGTGGATCGGCGCCCTGATCCGCGCGGACGTCCACGGCTGGACCAACCCGGGCGACCCGGCCGCCGCGGCCGAACAGGCCCACCGCGACGCCACCCTCACACACACCGCGAACGGCGTCTACGCGGCCATGTTCACGGCGGCCACCCTCGCCGAGGGGGCCGGCGGCGCCGATGACGTCCACCACTGCCTGGGCACCGGACTCACCGTGATCCCGCCCGACTCCCGGCTGGCCCGCGCCGTCCGCCACGCGATCCGTCTCGCGCGCGCCACGCGGGACTTCGAGGTGGTCGTCGACGAACTCCACGCCGTCCACCCCGGATACCACTGGGTGCACGCCGTCCCCAACACCGCTCTGATCGCCGCCGCCCTCACGCATGCCGACGGGGACTTCACCGGCTCCGTCTGCCGGGCCGTGTCCGGGGGCTGGGACACCGACTCCAACGGCGCGACGGCGGGCAGCGTCGCGGGCCTGCTGGCCGGACGCCCCGGCGCGCTCCCCGACCGCTGGACGGCCCCGCTCAAGAACCGGCTGGCCACGTCGGTCGGCGACTTCAACGGCATCGGCTTCGACGCCCTGGCCCATCTCACCCACCGGGAAGCCCACCGCTCATGACCGCGCCCCTCACCGGCCTCCGTGTCCTCGATCTCGCGACCCTGTTCGCCGGGCCCCTCGCCGCCACCCTGCTCGGTGACTTCGGTGCCGAGGTCATCAAGGTCGAGCACCCGTCCCGGCCGGACCCCTCACGCGGTCACGGCCCGGCAAAGAACGGGGTGGGCCTGTGGTGGAAGCTTCTGGGTCGCAACAAACGCACGATGACCCTCGACCTGTCCCGGCCCGGCGGGCGGACGACCTTGCTGCGCCTGGCCGCGACCGCCGATGTGGTGATCGAGAACTTCCGCCCGGGCACGCTGGAGAAGTGGGGGCTGGGCTGGGACGAGCTGTCGGCCGCGAACCCCCGGCTGGTCCTCGCCCGGGTGACCGCGTTCGGCCAGTTCGGGCCCTACGCGCACCGCCCCGGCTTCGGCACGCTCGCGGAGGCGATGAGCGGGTTCGCGGCCATCACCGGGGAACCGGAGGCGCCCCCGACGCTGCCGCCGTTCGGACTGGCCGACTCCATCGCGGCCCTCACGACGGCGTACGCGGTGCTGACCGCCCTCGGGGGCCGCGACCGCACCGGCGCGGGACAGGTGGTGGACCTGGCGATCATCGAGCCGATCCTCACGGTCCTCGGCCCACAGCCGATCTGGTACGACCAGCTGGGCCATGTCCAGGAGCGCACCGGCAACCGCTCCCAGAACAACGCGCCGCGCAACACCTACCGCACCGCGGACGGCGGCTGGGTCGCCGTCTCCGCCTCCGCGCAGTCCGTCGCCGAGCGGGTGATGCGCCTGGTGGGCCGTCCGGAGGTGATCGAGGAGCCGTGGTTCGCGACCGGCGAGGACCGGGCACGGCACGCCGATGTGCTCGACGAGGCGGTCGCCGGGTGGATCGCCCGCCACACCCGCGCGGAGGTGCTGAAGGAGTTCGAGAGGGCGGAGGCGGCCGTCGCGCCGGTGCAGGACGTACGGGACGTGATGACCGACCCCCAGTACACGGCACTGGACTCGATCACCGCGGTCCCCGACCCCGAACTCGGCCGGCTGCGGATGCAGAACGTGCTGTTCCGGCTGTCCGCCACGCCCGGAGCGATCCGCTGGGCGGGCCGTCCGCACGGCGCGGACACACGGGCGATCCTCAGCGAGCTCGGCCTCACGGACCGGGAGATCGCCGCGCTCGCGGCGGAGGGCGCCCTGTGAGCGCGAGCCCGGGTTTCCCCCCTCTCACCTTGCTGTACGCGCCCGGGGACCGCCCCGAGGTGGTCGGCAAGGCGCTGCGGTCGGGGGCCGATGTGGTGCTCGTCGACCTGGAGGACGCGGTCGCCCCGGACCGCAAGGAGTACGCGCGGGCGGCGACGGCGGAACGGCTGTCCCAGCGTCCGCCGGTGCCCGTCCACGTCCGCGTGAACGCGCCGGACAGTCCCTGGGCCGAGGCGGACCTCGCGGCGCTGTCGGCCCTGCCCGGCCTGTCGGGTCTGCGCCTGCCGAAGGTGACGTCACCGTCGGACGTGGTCCGGGTGGCGGAGCGCACCCTGCCCGAGACGGGCGGGGCGGTCCCCCTCTACGCCCTGCTGGAGACGGCGCTGGGCGTGGAGCGGGCGTTCGCCATCGCGTCGGCGCACCCGGCCCTGCGGGGCATCGCGCTCGGCGAGGCGGACCTGCGGGCCGATCTCGGCGTACGGGAGGACGCGGGCCTGGACTGGTCGCGGGCCCGGGTGGTGGTGGCCGCCCGGGCCGCCGCGCTGCCGCCGCCCGCCCAGTCGATCTACCCGGACACCCGGGACCTGGAGGGCCTGGCGGCCTCCTGCGCTCGCGGCCGCATCCTGGGATTCCTGGGCCGGGCGGCGATCCATCCCCGCCAGCTCCCGGTCATCGAGCGCGCCTACGCGCCCACCGTGGAGGAGATCTCACGGGCCGAGGAGGTACTGAAGGCGGCGGCCAGGGATCCGGGAGCCCAGGCCCTCCCGGACGGGCGGTTCATCGACACGGCGGTGGTGAGGGAGGCGTACACCACGCTGTCCCTGGGCCGCCGGAGGCGCTGAGGTCCTGTCCCGTACACGTCGGGGGCGCCGTATCCGGTGATACGGCGCCCCCGACGGCGTACAGACGTCCCTCAGCTCTTCTTCGCCGACCGGGCCTCGTCGGCCGGAGTCTTCGAGTCCGCCGGGGTGTCCGGGTCCTCGGAGGCCTCTGCCGCCTCGGGCCTCTCCCCGGCGGGCTTCGGCTCCCCGTCGCCGGGCTCCTGCTTTCCGTCGGCAGGTTCCGGCTTCTCCAGGTCCGCGGCACCCGCGTCCTGCCCGGGCTCGCCGTCGGACGCGCCGCGTTCCACGATCTCCTCGCGGCCCGGCCGCAGCCGCGACGAGACCACGATGTACACGACGGCGCACAGGAACACCAGCATCGCGGTCCAGTCGTTCAGCCGCAGGCCCAGGATGTGGTGCGCGTCGTCGACCCGCATGTACTCGATCCAGCCGCGGCCCACACAGTACGCGGCCACATACAGCGCGAAGGCCCGTCCGTGCCCCAGCTTGAAGCGGCGGTCCGCCCAGATCACCAGGAATCCGACGCCGACGCACCACAGCGACTCGTACAGGAACGTCGGGTGGTAGTAGCCGGGCACCCGCCCGCCCGCCGAGGACGTGATGTGCAGCGCCCACGGCAGGTCAGTCGCCCGGCCGTACAGCTCCTGGTTGAACCAGTTGCCCCAGCGGCCGATCGCCTGCGCGAAGGCGATACCGGGCGCGACGGCGTCGGCGTACGCGGGGAGCGTGATGCCCCGGCGCCGGCAGCCGATCCACGCGCCGATCGCCCCGAGCGCGATCGCGCCCCAGATGCCGAGCCCGCCCTGCCAGACCTTGAACGCGTCCACCCAGTCACGGCCGTCGCTGAAGTACAGCTCGTAGTCCGTGATCACGTGGTAGAGCCGTCCGCCGACGAGGCCGAACGGCACGGCCCAGACCGCGATGTCGGCCACGGTGCCCGGCCGGCCGCCGCGGGCGACCCAGCGTTTGTTGCCGAGCCACACGGCTACGAAGACACCGATGATGATGCAGAAGGCGTAGCCGCGCAGCGGAACGGGGCCGAGGTGCAGCACTGCGCGCGACGGGCTGGGGATGTAGGCAAGTTCCATGGCAGGAACGACGCTACCGTGCCGGACACGCAGCAGGGGAACCGACCCGGCTACGGGTCCATAACGTAGGGCTCCCCCGGCGTGGCGGACCGGGGCGCGCCGGGCGGGGCTCGTCCTCATGACCGGCTCGGAGCGTGCTTCAGGACTTGTTCGCCGCCTCCACCATCTGCTTCAGCTTCGCGGGGGTCATCGTCCGGTCCTCGTAGATGTTCTTGCCGTCGAGGAGCACGGTCGGGGTGCCCCTGAAGTCTTCGGCCTGGAAGGCGTCGTTCGACTTGACCACCCAGCTGTCGTGAGTGCCGTCCTTCACACACTTCTGGAAGGCGGGCGTGTCGAGGCCGGGCACCTTGCCCGCCAGTTCGATCAGTTTCCCGTTGTCGGAGAAAGAGTCCTGGGTCTCGCTCGGCTGGTTCTGGTACAGCACGTCGTGGTACTCCCGGAACTTGCCGGCGTCCTGGGCGCACGCCGCCGCGTTGGCCGCCCGGCGGGAGCCGCTGCCGCCCGCGTTTCCGTCGATGAGCGTGACCAGGCGGTACTCGGCTCTGAGCTGTCCGGCGTCGACCAGCTGGTGGACCGTCGAGCGGTAGGCGGTCTCGAAGCCCTGGCAGGCCGGGCAGCGGAAGTCCTCCCACACCGTGAGCGTGGACTTCGCGGAGTCCCTGCCCACCGGAATCGCGAGCTGGTCCTTGCCCGTCGCGCCCGAGGGCGCCACGGCGGGACCGGCGGCGCCGCTCTTGCCGCTCTTCCCGGCGTTCGCCGCCAGGAGGCCCACCACCGTCGCCAGGCCCAGGACACAGACGATCGAGGCGCCCACGATCAGCGCACGTCGGCGCCTGTCCGCGGCCTGCTGCTTCTGTCGCTCGACCGCCAGCCGCTCACGGGCGGTGCGCTTTCCGTCACGGTTCTTCTCGCTCACATCCGGCAGAACGAACCGGGGAGGCGCTGCGCGCCTCCCCGGTCCCAGGTCCACCCGTTCGAGCGAGAAATGCCCCGGCACGCGGGGAATTCACTCTGCCGGGTGATTTCCCCGGGCTGTCACGGGGTGCCGCGCACGCCCGCGGCCAGCTCGCCCGCCAGGGTCCGTACGGCCTCCAGGGCCGCCGCCTCGTCACCGGCGTCGAGCATCCGCTTCACGAACGCCGAGCCGACGATCACTCCGTCTGCGAAGCCGGCCACCTCGGCGGCCTGCGCGGCGCTGGAGACGCCGAGGCCGACGCAGACGGGCAGGTCGGTGGTCGCCCGGGTGCGCCGGACCAGGTCCTGGGCCTGCGCGCCGACCGTCTCCCGGGTGCCGGTGACACCCATGAGGGAGGCCGCGTAGACGAAGCCGGAGCCCGCCGCGGTGATCTGGGCGAGCCGCTCGTCCCTGCTGCTGGGCGCGACCACGAAGACCGTGGCCAGCCCGTGCTTCTCGGCGTGCTCCCGCCACAGCGCCGCCTCCTGCACGGGCAGGTCCGGCAGGATGCAGCCGGCGCCGCCCGCCTCGGCCAGCTCGGCGGTGAAGCGCTCCACACCGTAGCGGTCGATGGGATTCCAGTACGTCATCACGAGCACCGGCTTCCCGGTCGCCTCGTACGCCTCGCGGACCGTCCGCATGACGTCGGCGATCCTGACGCCGCCGCGCAGGGCGATGTCGTCGGCGGTCTGGATGACGGGGCCGTCGAGGACCGGGTCGCTGTGCGGCAGGCCCACCTCGACGACGTCGGCGCCGCCGTCCAGCACCGCCTTGATCGCGGCGATGCCGCCGTCGACGGTCGGGAAGCCGGCGGGCAGATAGGCGATGAGCGCGGACCGTCCCTCGGCCTTCGCGGCGGCGAGGGTGTCGGACAGCAGTCGGATGTTGCCGCTCACTTGGCGTCCCCCTCGATCTCCGCGGCGTCGCTGTCGGCATCCGCGGCGACGGACGCGTCGGTGTCGTACAGACCGAAGTACCGGGCGGCCGTGTCCATGTCCTTGTCGCCGCGCCCTGACAGGTTGACCACGATCAGCCCGTCCCGGCCCAGCTCCCTGCCGACCTCCAGGGCGCCCGCGAGGGCGTGGGCGCTCTCGATGGCCGGGATGATGCCCTCGGTGCGGGACAGCAGACGCATGGCCTGCATCGCCTCGTCGTCGGTGACGGCCCGGTACTCGCCGCGGCCGCTGTCCTTGAGGTAGGCGTGCTCGGGACCGATGCCCGGGTAGTCGAGGCCCGCCGAGATCGAGTACGGCTCGGTGATCTGGCCCTCGTCGTCCTGGAGGACGTAGGACCGCGAGCCGTGCAGGATGCCGGGTTCGCCGGCGGTGAGCGTGGCGGCGTGCTCGCCGGTCTCGACACCGTGGCCCGCGGGCTCGCACCCGATGAGACGGACGGAGGTGTCGGGGACGAAGGCATGGAAGAGGCCGATGGCGTTGGAGCCGCCCCCCACGCAGGCGACGGCGGCGTCGGGCAGCCGCCCGGTGCGCTCGAGGAGCTGCCGCCGGGCCTCGACGCCGATCACGCGGTGGAAGTCGCGCACCATGGCCGGGAACGGATGGGGTCCGGCCACGGTGCCGAAGAGGTAGTGGGTGTGTTCGACGTTGGCGACCCAGTCGCGGAACGCCTCGTTGATGGCGTCCTTGAGGGTGCGGGAGCCCGACTTCACGGCGATGACCTCGGTGCCGAGCATGCGCATGCGGGCGACGTTGAGGGCCTGCCGCTCGGTGTCGATCTCACCCATGTAGATGGTGCAGTCGAGCCCGAAGAGAGCGCAGGCCGTGGCGGTGGCGACACCGTGCTGGCCGGCGCCGGTCTCCGCGATGACCCTGGTCTTGCCCATCCTCTTGGTCAGGAGGGCCTGCCCGAGCACATTGTTGATCTTGTGGGAGCCGGTGTGGTTGAGGTCCTCGCGCTTGAGGAACACCCGGGCGCCACCGGCGTGCTCGGCGAACCGCGACACCTCGGTGAGGGCGCTGGGCCGGCCGGCGTAGTTGACGAGCAGTTCGTCGAGCTCGCGGGCGAACTCGGGGTCGGCCTTGGCCTTGTCGTACTCGGCGGCGACCTCGTCGACGGCGGCGACGAGGGCCTCCGGGATGAACTTGCCGCCGAACGCGCCGAAGTACCCCTCGGCGCTGGGGACCCGACCCTCCGGGTCGGGAATGAAGAACTCGCTGGGCATGCGGATACCTCACGGTGAGTGCGTGGAAACGAAATCGCCGTGGGGCCGGGGCTTGTCAGACGGCCGCGGGCCGCCTGTGGACCGTCGCGCTCACGCGGCTGAGCCGCGTGTCCGGGCAGTGCCCCGCGCCCCTGGAGGGCGCCATCGCATCCCGTTCACCTGCCCCGGCTCGTCACCGATGACATACCGCACCCGTCGCCCGTGCACCCGCCGCGCGGGCGCCCGGCAGCCACGTGGCCGGCACCCACGGGCGAGACGGGCATACGGGTCCCTGGTCGCCATGGTGATCGAAAGCATCATCGACGCCAACCCTACCGGGCCGGGGCCGTCCGGGTGCCCGCATGGGGGCCACTGGGCCGGTCCCGGCGTCACGTCAGTCCCGCCCGTGCCGCAGCGCCGGGTGGGCCCCCGCCGCCACCAGGTCGGCGACCGCCGTCTTCGGGTCGCGCCCGGCCACCAGGGACTCGCCCACGAGCACCGCGTTGGCGCCCTCGTTGGCGTACGCGATCAGGTCGTGCGGTCCCCGGACCCCGGACTCGGCGACCTTCACGATCCGATCGGGGATCTCGGGGGCGAGCCGCTCGAACGTCGAACGGTCGACCTCGAGGGTCCTCAGATTGCGCGCGTTGACGCCGATCACCTTGGCGCCGGCGTCCACCGCCCGCTCGACCTCCTCCTCGTCGTGCACCTCGACGAGCGGGGTGAGCCCGATGGACTCGGCCCGCTCGATGAGGGACTCGAGGGCGGGCTGGTCGAGGGCGGCGACGATCAGGAGCGCGAGGTCGGCGCCGTAGGCCCGGGCCTCCCAGAGCTGGTACGAGGTGACGATGAAGTCCTTGCGCAGCACCGGGATGTCGACCCTGGCCCGCACGGCCTCCAGGTCGGCCAGCGAGCCGCCGAAACGGCGCTGTTCGGTCAGGACGGAGATGACGGCCGCGCCGCCCGCCTCGTAGTCCGCGGCAAGACCCGCCGGGTCGGCGATCGCGGCGAGCGCGCCCTTGGACGGGCTGGACCGCTTGACCTCGCAGATCACCTTGACGCTGTCGCCCCGCAGGGCCGCGACGCCGTCCTTGGCGGGACGCGTCTTCGCCGCGCGCTCCTTGAGCTCGTCGAGGCTGACGCGCGCCTGCCGCTCCGCAAGGTCGGCACGGACTCCGTCGATGATCTCGTCGAGCACACTCACGCGAGCGGCCCCCTTCCTGACGGTTGAGGATTTGAAGAAGCTCTGTCGCTTCGAAGCTCGGCCCACCGGGGCCCGGTGGGCCGGGATCGATCGCCCCGCGGGCGGAACCAATGGTCACTGCGATGGTATCCGGAGGAGGGCGTAGACCTCGCATCCGGTTGACGCCGGTCCCACTACCTGGACATTCCCCCGCAGGTCAAGGATGCAGCCAGCCACCGAAGGGCAGGTTGCGGACAACCGTGAAGACGAGCAGCAGGGCGCCCAGGCCCCACAGCGGTACCGGGCCGGGGTCGAACCGCAGACGCCGCCCCCGCGCCGCGTGGACCACCCACAGCGTCCACACCACCGCGAACCCCAGATAGCCGGCGACGGCCAAGGCATTGTCCTGGAGCGCCGCCAGGAAGTCCCCGTGCACGAAGGCGTGCGCGCTGCGCAGTCCGCCGCAGCCGGGGCAGTACAGGCCCGTGTGGCGCAGCAGCGGGCAGACCGGGTAGTGACCGGGCTCGTTCGGGTCCACGGCCCCCACGTACGCGAAGGCGCCGACGACTCCCGCGAGCACCCCGAGGGGGGTGGCGGTCCGCCGGAGCACGGCGGCGGCCCGGTTCGGTGCGGGAGGCGGCACCACGGTGGGGAGTTCGGCGTTCACGGGAGGCATTCTGCCTGCCCCGCTCCCCCCGCGCGCGGGGGGAGCGGGGCGGCCGCCGGGCCGACCGGGGCCGCCTTGCACCCGAGGCGCAGGGCAGCTACGAGGCCGCGGAGGGGTTCAGAGGTCCGCGCCGGCGCTCGCGGGCTGGTGCGCCGAGTGCGCCGGAGTCTTCGGCTGGCCGAGGCCCATCTGGCGCATGACGCCGCCCACGACGCCACCGAGTGCGATGATCACCATGCCCGCCCAGAAGCCGACCGGCTGAGCCATCACGGTGAAGGCGCCCGAGACGCAGAAACCGATGAAGGCGATGATGACACCGGCCCAGGCGGCCGGGGTGTGACCGTGGCTGCTGCCCGCCATGACTTGCTCCTTGCTGGCTGTATGTACATGTCTGAGCCGAACGCTCGGCGCTCATTGTCCCGCACCCGTGCGGATGAGGCGTGGGCGGGGTCGCTCCCGACGGGAGCCGCGACCGCCTCCGCTGCGCCCGCCGGGGCGGGCGGTGGTCCGGTCAGGCGCCCGTGGGGTCCTCACCCCGGTCGAGCGCCTTCCAGAGGTCTTCGGGGCGGTCGGGATCGACGGGCTTCACCCGGCGCGGCCGGGGGGTGCCGTCCCGCTCGTAGCGGCCGGACATCGCCGGCCACAGCCGGCCGTAGCGCAGGGCGAGCAGTCCGGCGAGGAGGAGGAGCGCGCCGCCGGCCGCCGCCACATACGGCCATACGGTGTGCGTGAGCGCAAAAGCGGTCGCGGAGGTGTCGCCGGCCGCCTGGGCCGCCTTCTCGTCCAGCGCCGACCCGTCCGTGGCACCGAGGAGCGCCGCGGCGACGGTGCCGGCGCCGGAGAGCGTGAGCAGCCCGGAGACGAGGAGCCGCCCGGCTCTGCGGACGGCGAAGACGGCGACGAGCGCGGCGAGGCCCACTATGGCGAGCGCCGCGGGCACGCCCGTGACCTCGCTCCCCTTGGCGGTCAGCGGGAGGTCTCCGCCGGCCACCGTCACGGTCCCCGCCGACCAGCTCTGCCGGGAGGCGAGCAGCGCGACGGCCGCACCGACCGCCCCGCTCAGCAGGGCGAGGGCGAGGCTGCGGCGGCCGGACCGGACGGGGGCGGCCTCGGTTCGGGGGTGAGGTACGGCAGTCACGTAGTCCACTATCGCCTGAACCCCGGGTGAACCGTCACCCGGGCCCCCTTATCGGATGATCGGCGCGCCCGCTCCCGGCTCATCGGCCCGGCGGGACCGGATCGTCGGCCCGGCGGGACCTGCTCATCGGCCCAGCCGGTGGGCCGTGTGGATCGCCCGCAGTACGGCCGCCGCCTTGTTGCGGCACTCGTGGTCCTCGGCGACCGGGTCGGAGTCGGCGACGATGCCCGCCCCCGCCTGGACGTATGCCGTGCCGTCCCGCAGCAGCGCCGTACGGATGGCGATGGCGGTGTCGGAGTCGCCCGCGAAGTCCAGGTAGCCGACGCAGCCGCCGTACAGCCCCCGCCGTGAGGGCTCCAGTTCGTCGATGATCTGCATCGCCCGCGGCTTGGGCGCGCCGGAGAGCGTGCCCGCCGGGAAGCAGGCGGTCAGGACGTCGAAGGCCGTGCGGCCCTCGGCGACCCGGCCCGTCACGGTCGAGACGATGTGCATCACGTGCGAGTACCGCTCGACGGACATGAAGTCGACGACCTCGACCGAACCGGGTTCGCAGACCCGCCCCAGGTCGTTGCGGCCCAGGTCGACGAGCATCAGATGCTCGGCACGCTCCTTGGGGTCGGCCAGCAGTTCCTCGGCGAGCGCCTGGTCCTCCTGCGGGGTCGCGCCGCGGTGCCGGGTGCCCGCGATGGGGTGGACCATGGCCCGGCCACCCTCGACCTTCACCAGTGCCTCGGGACTGGATCCGACCACGTCGAAGCCCTCGAAGCGGAACAGGTACATATAGGGGGACGGGTTGGTGGCCCGCAGCACCCGGTAGACGTCCAACGCACTTGCCGAGCACGGCGTTTCGAAGCGCTGCGACGGGACGACCTGGAAGGCCTCACCCGCGCGGATGCGCTCCTTGATGTCCTCGACGGCCTCCCGGAAGTCCTCGCCTCCCCACCGGGCGGTGTACTCGGGCAGCTCGGAGGGCGGGAGGACGGCGGCCGGCTGCGCGACCGCGCGGGAGAGGTCGGCCTCCATCGCGTCCAGGCGGGCCACGGCGTCCGCGTAGGCCTCGTCGACGCCCGTGTCGAGGTCGTTGTGGTTGATCGCGTTGGCGATCAGCAGGACGGAGCCCTCCCAGTGGTCCATGACCGCGAGGTCGCTGGTCAGGAGCATGGTCAGCTCGGGCAGCCGCAACTCGTCCCGCTCGCCCGGGCCGATCTTCTCCAGCCGGCGCACGATGTCGTAGCCCAGATAGCCGACCATGCCGCCGGTGAACGGCGGCAGATCCTCCTGGTGAGGCGTGTGCAGGGCCTCGATGGTGGCCCGGAGGGCCGCCAGCGGGTCGCCGTCCACCGGGACGCCGACCGGCGGGGCACCGAGCCAGTGGGCCTCGCCGTCCCGTTCGGTGAGGGTGGCGGCGCTGCGGACGCCCACGAAGGAGTAGCGGGACCACTTGTACGCGGAGCGGCCGTTCTCCGCGGACTCCAGCAGGAAGGTGCCGGGGCGCTCCGCGGCGAGTTTGCGGTAGAGCGCGACCGGGGTGTCGCCGTCGGCGAGGAGCTTGCGTGTGACCGGGATGACCCGTCGGTCGTTGGCCAGCTTGCGGAATGTCTCGAGGTCCATGGCGGCCGACCTTACTGATCCGCGGACGCGGTGGCGCCGGTCACCGCGCCCCCGAGCAGCACATCGGCGTCGAAGCACGTGCGGTCGCCGGTGTGGCAGGCGGCGCCGACCTGGTCGACCTTGACGAGCAGGGTGTCCGCGTCGCAGTCCAGGGCGACCGACTTGACATGCTGGACGTGGCCCGAGGTATCGCCCTTCACCCAGTACTCCTGGCGGCTGCGCGACCAGTAGGTGCAGCGTCCGGTCGTCAGTGTGCGGTGCAGCGCCTCGTCGTCCATCCAGCCGAGCATCAGCACCTCCCCGGTGTCGTACTGCTGGGCGATCGCGGGGAGCAAACCGTCGGCACTGCGCTTGAGGCGCGCGGCGATCTCGGGGGCCAGGCCGCTGGGCCTGCTGGGGTCGGGCGTGCTGGTCATGTCGACCATTGTGCCGCGCCCCGGCGTCGCCACCGGTCCCCGTCCGGTGGGCGGACCGTCCCCGCGGTCGTACGCTGACTGCATGTCGACCCATGCGAAGCGTGAACGGCTCCTGCTCGCCGATCTGTTGGAGGCCACGGGCCCGGACGCGCCCACGCTGTGCGAGGGCTGGAACACCCGGGACCTCGCCGCGCACGTGGTGGTGCGCGAGCGCCGCCCCGACGCCGCCGGCGGTGTGCTGGTCAAGCAGCTCGCGCCGCGGCTGGAGAAGGTGATGGAGGAGTACACCGCGAAGCCCTACGAGGAGCTGATCCAGCTGATCCGCACCGGGCCGCCGCGGTTCTCGCCCTTCCAGCTCAAGCAGCTCGACGAGGCGGCGAACACCGTCGAGTTCTACATCCACACGGAGGACGTCCGCCGCGCCCAGCCCGACTGGACGCCGCGCGAGCTCGACCCCGTCTTCCAGGACGCCCTGTGGTCGCGCCTGGAGCGCACGGCCCGGCTCACCGCCCGCAAGGCGCCGACGGGACTGGTGCTGCGCCGCCCGGACGGGCAGACGGCGGTCGCGCACCGGGGTACGCCGGTCGTGACGGTGACCGGCGAGCCCTCGGAACTGCTGATGTTCTCGCTCGGCCGGCAGCGGGTGGCGGATGTGGAGCTGGAGGGCGACAAGGAGGCGGTCGCCAAGGTGCAGGACGCCAAGGAGCTGGGGCTCTGAGGGGGCGCTCAGCGGG
This sequence comes from Streptomyces sp. NPDC046931, assembly GCF_040644655.1. Taxonomy (NCBI): domain Bacteria; kingdom Bacillati; phylum Actinomycetota; class Actinomycetes; order Kitasatosporales; family Streptomycetaceae; genus Streptomyces; species Streptomyces sp. NPDC046931. The sequence goes on along the minus strand of NZ_JBEYWX010000003.1, from coordinate 150,102 downwards.
GGAGCTCGGCGCGGCGCAGGTCGCGGACGGACAGGGTGGTGCCATGGGCGTCCGCGCTGTCGTCCGGGTGTGGCTCCCGCATGCGTACGGAGACCAGCGGCGGCACCGACACGGCGATCAGCACTCCGGCGAGCCCGAACGCGGCCGCCGCGCCGCCGACTGCCACACCGAGGCCGCCGAGCGGTGCGCCGACGACGATCGCGAACAGGTACGCCAGGCCTCGAGGGCCCCGCACTCGGGCGAGCCGGACCTTGGCCGTGATCCGGGCCGGCCGTGCTCCGGCGGCGGGTATGAACACGGCGTCCACGGTGCCGAAGCCCGGCGCCGGCGGCACCAGCGGCCACTGACCGGGGCCGGCGACGAACAGCAGGCCCGCCACCGCGAGCACGACCGCGCAGCGCACCGCCTCGCTTGCCGATGACGGCCTTCCGCGGCCCGAGGCGTGCCGGAACGAGGCCCCGGCCGCTCCAAGGCGACCGGGGCTCAGGCCGAGAGCGGCGTCACCGCACCGGGTGCCCCGCCTCCCGCAGCGTCTCCTTCACCTCGCCGATGCGCAGATCCCCGAAGTGGAACACGGAGGCCGCGAGCACCGCGTCCGCGCCCGCGGCGATGGCCGGCGGGAAGTGGGCCGCCGTGCCTGCGCCGCCGGAGGCGATCAAGGGGACCGTCACATGCCTGCGCACGGCCGCGATCATCTCCAGGTCGTAGCCGTCCTTGGTGCCGTCCGCGTCCATCGAGTTGAGCAGGATCTCCCCCGCGCCCAGCTCGGCGGCCCGGTGCGCCCACTCGATCGCGTCCATGCCGGTGCCACGGCGGCCGCCGTGGGTGGTCACCTCGAACGAACCGGACTCGGTGCGGCGCGCGTCGACCGACAGCACCAGCACCTGCCGTCCGAAACGCTCGGCGATCTCCCGGATCAGGTCCGGGCGGGCGATCGCGGCCGTGTTCACGCCGACCTTGTCGGCGCCCGCCCGCAGCAGCCTGTCCACGTCCTCGGCCGTACGGACACCGCCGCCGACCGTCAGCGGGATGAAGACCTGCTCGGCGGTGCGGCGCACCACGTCGTACGTCGTCTCGCGGTCGCCCGAGGACGCGGTGATGTCCAGGAAGGTCAGCTCGTCGGCGCCCTCGGCGTCGTACACCTTGGCCATCTCGACGGGGTCGCCCGCGTCGCGCAGGTTCTGGAAGTTCACTCCCTTGACGACCCGGCCGTTGTCCACGTCCAGGCAGGGGATGACTCGGACCGCCAGGGTCATGAATCCACGGCTCCTCTTGCTGCTTCCAGCCTCTGAAGGCTTGCTTCCAGGCCTTTCAAGGCTGCTTCTGGCCTCTGAAGGCTTCCAGTTCCACTTCGACCAGGATGCGTGGGTCGACGAAGCCCTCCACGACCAGCAGGGTCGAGACAGGGCGCACGGAGTCGAACAGCTCCTTGTGGGCCCGCCCCACCTCGTCGACATCCCGCAGATGGGTCAGGTACATCCGGGTCCGGAGTACCGACTCGGGACCGAGCCCGAACTCGGCGATCGCTTCCAGCGCGCTGGTGAAGGCCACCTTGGCCTGCTCGTACGGATCGCCCTCCCCGTACAGCACGTGCCCCCGGAAGGACGTCGTGCCGGCCACCAGCACACGGTCGCCCGCCGCGACGGCGCGTGCGAAGCCGAAGCTCTCTTCCCAGGGACTTCCGCCCTGCACCCGCCGCACGGCTTCCGACGTCATGACACCGTGTCCTTTTTCACGACGTAGCCTCCAAGGCCTCTTCGAGCGTGAACGCCTTCGCGTACAGGGCCTTCCCGACGATCGCCCCTTCGACACCGAGGGGCACGAGGCCGGCGATCGCCCGCAGGTCGTCCAGCGACGAGACACCGCCGGAGGCCACGACCGGTCGGTCGGTGGCGGCGCAGACGTTCTTCAGCAGGTCCAGGTTCGGGCCCTGGAGGGTGCCGTCCTTGGCGATGTCGGTGACGACGTACCGCGCGCAGCCCTCCTTGTTCAGGCGCTCCAGCGTCTCGTAGAGGTCGCCGCCGTCACGGGTCCAGCCGCGGCCGCGCAGGGTGGTGCCGCGCACGTCCAGACCGACCGCGATCTTGTCACCGTGTTCGGCGATCACCCTGGCGACCCATTCCGGGGTCTCCAGGGCGGCCGTGCCGAGGTTCACGCGCGTGCAGCCGGTGGCCAGGGCGGCGGCCAGGGTGTCGTCGTCGCGGATGCCGCCGGACAGCTCCACCTTGATGTCCATGGCCCGGGCGACCTCGGCGATCAGCGCGCGGTTGTCGCCGGTGCCGAACGCGGCGTCCAGATCGACCAGGTGCAGCCACTCGGCGCCCGCCCGCTGCCAGGCGAGGGCCGCCTCCAGGGGGGAGCCGTAGGAGGTCTCCGTGCCGGACTCGCCGTGGACGAGGCGTACGGCCTGGCCGTCGCGGACATCGACGGCGGGGAGGAGTTCGAGCTTGGCCATGGTCTACAGGGTTCCGATCCAGTTGGTGAGCAGCTGCGCTCCGGCGTCGCCGGACTTCTCGGGGTGGAACTGCGTGGCCCACAGGGCCCCGTTCTCGACGGCCGCCACGAACGGCTTGCCGTGCGTCGACCAGGTCACCTTGGGGGCGTGCATCCTTGAACTGAGCGTCTCCATGGTCCAGTCGTGGACGGCGTAGGAGTGCACGAAGTAGTACCGCGCGTCCGCGTCCAGTCCGGCGAAGAGCTCGGAGTCGGACGGAGCCTCGACGGTGTTCCAGCCCATGTGGGGCACGACGTCGGCCTGAAGCGGTCCGACCGTGCCGGGCCACTCGTCCAGGCCCTCGGTCTCGACGCCGTGCTCGATACCGCGGGCGAAGAGGATCTGCATGCCGACGCAGATGCCCATCACCGGGCGTCCGCCGGACAGCCGGCGGCCGACGACCCAGTCGCCGCGCGCCCCGCGCAGACCCTGCATACAGGCGGCGAAGGCGCCGACGCCCGGCACCAGCAGACCGTCGGCGTTCATGGCCCGGTCGTAGTCGCGGGTGATCTCGACGTCCGCTCCCACGCGCGCGAGGGCGCGCTCCGCCGAGCGGACGTTGCCGAAGCCGTAGTCGAAGACCACGACCTTCTTCGGGATGCTCAACTCCACACCCCCAGACGCATGACACCCGCCACCAGACACATCGCGGCGCCGAGGGACAGCAGCACGATGAGGCTCTTGGGCATCTTCTGCTTGACGAAGGAGATGATCCCGCCGACGAGGAAGAGCCCGACGACGATGAGTACGGTCGAAGTGCCGTTCATGGCTTTACAGCGCACCCTTCGTGGACGGGAGGATGCCGACCGCGCGCGGGTCGCGCTCGCTGGCGTAGCGCAGGGCCCGGGCCAGCGCCTTGAACTGGCACTCCACGATGTGGTGCGCGTTGCGCCCGTAGGGCACGTGCACGTGCAGCGCGATCTGGGCCTGGGCGACGAACGACTCCAGGATGTGGCGGGTCATCGTGGTGTCGTACTCGCCGATCATCGGCGCCATGTTCTCGGGCTCGGTGTGCACGAGGTACGGGCGGCCGGACAGGTCGACGGTGACCTGGGCGAGGGACTCGTCCAGCGGGACCGTGCAGTTGCCGAAGCGGTAGATCCCCACCTTGTCGCCGAGCGCCTGCTTGAAGGCGGCGCCGAGCGCGAGGGCGGTGTCCTCGATGGTGTGGTGCGAGTCGATGTGCAGATCGCCGTCGGTCTTCACGGTCAGATCGAACAGACCGTGCCGGCCGAGCTGGTCGAGCATGTGGTCGTAGAAGCCGACGCCGGTCGCGATGTCGGTCTTCCCGGTGCCGTCGAGGCCGATCTCGACGAGGACCGAGGTCTCCTTGGTGGTGCGCTCCACGCGCCCAACGCGGTTCATGCGCTCTGCTCCTTCTTCAGTTCACGTACCGCGTCGAGGAACGCGTCGTTCTCTTCCGGGGTTCCGGCGCTGACCCGCAGCCATCCCGGTACGCCGTTGTCTCGGACCAGGACACCCCGGTCGAGGATCTTCCGCCAGGCGGCGTGGGCGTCCTCGAACCGCCCGAACTGGACGAAGTTCGCGTCGGACGCGGTGACGTCGTAGCCGATCGCGGTCAGCTCGGCGACCAGCCGGTCCCGCTCCGACTTCAGCTGCTCGACGTACTTCAGCAGCGTGTCCGTGTACTCCAGGGCGGCCAGGGCGGTGGCCTGGGTGACCGCGGAGAGGTGGTAGGGCAGCCGGACGAGCTGGACGGCGTCCACGACCGCCGGGTGCGCGGCGAGATAGCCGAGGCGGAGGCCGGCGGCCCCGAACGCCTTGGACATCGTCCGCGAGACGACGAGATTCGGCCGACCTTCGAGGAGGGGCAGCAGCGAGTCGCCGTGGCTGAACTCGATGTACGCCTCGTCCACGACGACCATGGACGGCCGCGCGGCCTGCGCGGCCTCGTACAGGGCGAGGACCGTCTTCGCCGGGACCGCGTTGCCCGTGGGGTTGTTCGGGGTCGTGACGAAGACGACGTCGGGCCGGTGCTCGGTGATCGCCTTCTCGGCGGCGCCGACGTCGATGGTGAAGTCGTCGCCCCGCGGGCCCGAGATCCAGGCGGTGCCCGTGCCGCGCGCGATGAGCGCGTGCATCGAGTACGACGGCTCGAAGCCGATCGCCGTGCGGCCGGGGCCGCCGAAGGTCTGGAGCAGCTGCTGGATGACTTCGTTGGAGCCGTTGGCCGCCCAGACGTTCTCGACGCCGACCCGGTGCCCGCCGGTCTTCGTCAGGTACTCGGCGAGCCGGGTGCGCAGCTCGACCGCGTCGCGGTCCGGATAGCGGTTGAGGTTCCGGGCGGCCTCGCGCACGCGCTCGGCGATCCGTTCGACCAGCGGCTCGGGCAGCGGGTAGGGGTTCTCGTTGGTGTTCAGCCGTACGGGGACGTCCAGCTGGGGCGCGCCATAGGGGGACTTGCCGCGCAGCTCGTCCCGTACGGGAAGATCGTCGATTCCGAAGCTCACTTGCTCGTCGGTACCTTCCAGCCGAACCTCGCCTTGATCGCCGCGCCGTGCGCGGGCAGGTCCTCCGCCTCCGCCAGCGTCACCACATGGTGCGCGACCTCGGCCAGCGCGTCCTTCGTGTAGTCGACGACGTGGATGCCGCGCAGGAAGGACTGGACGGACAGGCCCGAGGAGTGGCAGGCGCAGCCGCCGGTCGGGAGTACGTGGTTGGAGCCGGCCGCGTAGTCGCCGAGGGAGACCGGCGCCCAGGGGCCGACGAAGACCGCGCCGGCGTTGCGCACCCGGTCGGCGACCGCGGCGGCGTCGGCCGTCTGGATCTCCAGGTGCTCGGCGCCGTACGCGTCGACCACCCTGAGGCCCTCGTCGACGCCGTCGACGAGCACGATCGCTGACTGCTTGCCCGCGAGCGCCGGACGGATCCGGTCCTCGACGTGCCGGGTGGCCTCGACCTGCGGCTGGAGCTCCTTCTCCACCGCGTCGGCGAGCTCCACCGAGTCGGTGACCAGGACCGCGGCCGCCAGCGGGTCGTGCTCGGCCTGGCTGATCAGGTCGGAGGCCACGTGCACCGGGTCGGCGGTGTCGTCCGCGAGGATCGCGATCTCGGTGGGACCGGCCTCGGTGTCGATGCCGATCTTGCCGGTGAAGTAGCGCTTGGCGGCGGCGACCCAGATGTTGCCGGGGCCGGTGACCATGTTCGCGGGCGGGCAGGACTCGGTGCCGTACGCGAACATCGCGACGGCGGTCGCGCCGCCGGCCGCGTAGACCTCGTCGATGCCGAGCAGGGCGCAGGCGGCGAGGATCGTCGGGTGCGGCAGACCTCCGAAGTCGGCCTGCGCGGGGGACGCGAGCGCGATGGACTCGACGCCGGCCTCCTGGGCGGGCACGACGTTCATGATCACGGACGAGGGGTAGACGGAGCGGCCGCCCGGCGCGTACAGCCCGACGCGCTCCACCGGTACCCACTTCTCGGTGACCGTGCCGCCGGGGACCACCTGGGTGGTGTGCGTGGTACGGCGCTGTGCGCGGTGGACCAGACGGGCGCGGCGGATGGACTCCTCCAGGGCCGCGCGCACGGCCGGGTCGAGCCGCTCCAGCGCCTCCTCCAGAGCCCGGGCCGGCACCCGCACCGACTCCAGACGCACGCCGTCGAACCTCTCGGCGAAGTCGATCAGCGCCGCGTCGCCGCGATGATGCACGGCTTCGCAGATCGGGCGCACCTTCTCCAGGGCGGCCTGAACGTCGAAGTCGGCTCGGGGCAGCAGGTCACGCAGGGCGGGGCCCTCGGGGAGGGCGTCGCCGCGCAGATCGATTCGGGAGATCACAGGGCCAATTCTCTCAGACGGCGACCAGACGCCGGACGGCCGTATCAATGGCTGATACGGAGCGTGCGCGGGCGGACGGAATGCGTGGCGGCCGCGTGGAGGGACCAGTTTCGTGCGGCGGAGGCGTGAGGCGCCGAGGGCCACCCGGGCGAGCGCGGCTGGTGGCTCGGGAGCGGGGGTCGCGGATGCCCGGAGGCCGGGCGGCTCGGGCCCCTGCCGTGTCCCCGGATGTCGGCGTGTCGGCCTGGCGAAGAGGGCCGGCACGGCGCGCCGGGGCGTCCCCTCACCCGGCCCGGCGGGGCGCCGCTCGCCGAGTGGGTGATGGCCGGATCGGGTGGTTTGGGGCAGGCCGCGGCCCGCCGGGGGTGGCCGGATCCGATGGCTGAGACAGCACCCGGAAGATCACCTTCACCGCTGGCGTTCCGCCCCTCACACAACGGGCATGAACGGTCGTACGAAACTCACGAGTAGCCGGGGAGGGAGGAAGAGCCGTGACCGAGGGTGCCGGCATCCGCGCCGGGGACCTGCCGGACGACCTCACCGCCACGGAGGCGGGAATGTGGCAGGCCTTCCGCAACGGCAGCGTGTACGACCTGCGCGGCGGGGACGCCGTCGTGGACGATCCGCACGGCGGCCACCCTTGGGGACCCGAGCGCAGCGTGCGGGCGCGCATCGTGGCCTGGCTGCTGCTGGACGGCCCGCCCGCGCTGGCGGGACGCGTGTCCTCGCTCAAGCTGACCGGTGTGCGGATCGTCGACACGCTGGACCTGGCGGGCGGCACGATCGTCCCCTTCGTGGAGCTCAAGGGCTGCCGGTTCGAGAAGGAGGTCCTGCTGCCCGAGGCCCACTTCACGACCCTGCGGCTGGTGGACTGCTCGGTGCCGCGCCTGGAGGCGGCGCGGGTGCACACGGAGGGCGATCTGCATCTGCCGCGCTGCCGCTTCCAGGGCGGGGTCCGGCTCACCGACGCGCACATCGGCACCGACCTGCTGCTCAACCAGGCCGTCGTCTACCGGGACCGGCGCGGCCGCTCGATCACCGCGGACGGGCTGAACGTCGGGCAGGATCTCCAGGCCGAAATGCTGGAGTCGCACGGCGAGCTGAGCCTGCGCAGCGCCACCGTCGGCGTCTCGCTGAGCCTGCGCGGCGCGCGGCTGGCCAACCCGTATACCCGGCTGGCGCTGAACGCCCCGCAGCTGACGGTCGAGCGGACGCTGTACCTGACCCCCGCGGGTGTCGGCAATCCGCTGCTGACCAGCGGTACCACGCCCGCGCGGGGCACGCGGGTGCAGCCGTTCGAGTGCCGGGGCGGGGTCCGGCTGGACGACGGGCGGTTCGGGGACGCGGTCGACCTGGACCGGGCACGGTTCGCCCTCGACGACGACCAGGAGCTGTCGCTGCTCCGGGTGCAGACGCCCGAGCTGCGTTTCCTGGGCGAGCGGCCCGAGCGCGGCAAGGTGGTGCTGTCGGGGGCGCGGATCGTGAACCTGGTCGACCGGGGGACCAGCTGGCCGGGGCCGGGCAATCTGCACATGGGCGGCTTCGCCTACGAGAACCTCGTTCCGCAGGACGCCTTCCCGCTCGCGCGGCGCCTGGAGTGGGTGGCGGCGGCGACCGCCGAGTACAACCCGGAGCCCTACGAGCGGCTCGCGGCCGTACTGCGCAACTCCGGGGAGGACGAGGATGCGCGTGAGGTGCTGCTCGCGAAGCAGCGGCGGCGCCGCGAGACGCTGCCGCTCGCGGCCAAGCTGTGGGGGTACGCGCAGGACTGGACGGTCGCCTACGGCTACCGCCCCGGCCGTGCGGCGGTGTGGATGGCGGTGCTCTGGGCGGCGGCCTCGCTCGCCTTCGCGCACGCGAGCCATCCGCCGGTCAACAAGGACGGTCACCCGGCGTGGAACCCCTCCCTGTTCGCCCTGGACCTGCTGCTGCCGGTCATCGACCTCGGCCAGGTGGGTCAGTGGCAGCTGAGCGGGGCGTGGCAGTGGCTGTCGGCGGTGGTCATCCTGCTCGGCTGGATTCTGGCGACGACGGTCGCGGCGGGGGCGACCCGGCTGCTGCGGCGCAGCTGAGCGCGTGCGCCGTACAGCGGGACGAAGCCCACGGCCCCACCGCCGCCGCGTAGGCCCTCAACAGCGACGAAACAGTGACTCTTTACCTACTCTTGACTGTTGAGAGTACAACTGAATCCGGGTTACTCATTCGTGCTGGCGCGCCCCGGCCTGCGCCTTTTCAATGGTCGACACCATGGCACTGCTGCACGCGTTCATCCGTAGGGCACGGATGGCATGTACGTCCCCCCGCCTCGCCGACGGGCTGCCCGCGGACGACGAGGTCCTGCTCGACGCGCCCGACGGGCGCCTGGCCCCCGCCCTGGTGGCGGCGGGGCTCGGCGACCACGGACCGGCGGCCGAGCTGCTCGCGGCCACCCGGGAGGCCGGTGAGTGGGAGGACCGCGACCGGTATGTGTCGCTCCTGGCCACCTTCGCGCGCTCCCGCGGCGAGTGGTTCGCGCACTGGTGCGCCACCGCGCCGGACGACCCGGACGCGCTGCTGGTCAAGGCGGAGCTGGCGGTGGCCCGCGGCTGGCAGTCACCGGCCCGCGTCGAACTGCTGCGCGGGGTCGGCCCGTTGATCAGGGCGGCGGCGGAAGGCGATCCCCGGGACCCGGTGCCCTGGCGGGTGGCGCTCGACCATGCGCGCGGCGTCGACCCGGACCACACCGAGTTCGAGCGGCTGTGGGGCGAGGCGGTGCGCCGCTCCCCGCACCACTACGGCTGCCATGTCGGTGCCCTCGCGTATCTGTCGGCGGTCTGGCACGGCTCGCACGCCGAGTGCTTCGACTTCGCCGAGACCGCCGCGCAGGACGCGCCGCCCGGCTCCCTGGTGCAGACGCTGCCTCTGCGCGCCGCCTACGCGTATCTCACGGACCACGGCGGAACGGTGGTGTCCCGCGACCGGCTGGACGCGGCTGCGGACCGGGCGATCGCGCTGTCGTCGCGGTACGCGCCCGCCAATCCGCGGCCCGCGGAGGTCCGCAACCTCCTCACGTACGTCCTGGTCGCACTGGAGCGCCGCAAGGACGCGTGGACGCAACTGCGCCTCATCGGCCCGTACGCCACCTCCTTCCCCTGGGACCGTGCCTCCGGCGATCCACTGGGCCGCTTCCTGGAGCTGCGCAACGACATCGGCCGGCAGATGGAGGCGGCAAGAGCCGTCCCCTCGGCGAGGGCGTTTCTCCCACGGAGTGAACTCGCCGGACGCGTTCCCGCCCACGACCATTAGGCTTTCCGGTCGTGACCACCGTCCGGCTCCCGCTCTTCCCACTGAACTCGGTGCTGTTCCCGGGACTCGTGCTCCCGCTGAACGTCTTCGAGGAGCGCTATCGCGCCCTGATGCACACCCTGCTGAAGACTCCCGAGGACGAACCGCGCCGTTTCGCCGTCGTCGCCATCCGCGACGGCCACGAGGTGGCGCCGAGCGCGCCGGGCATGCCGGACCCGACGGCCCTGCCCGAGCGCGGACCCACGGCGGGCTTCGGCTCCGACCCGGCCAAGGCGTTCCACGGGGTGGGCTGCATCGCGGACGCCGCGACGATCCGGGAGCGGCCCGACGGCGGCTTCGAGGTGCTCGCGACGGGCACGACCCGGGTCCGGCTGCTCTCGGTGGACGCGTCGGGTCCCTTTCTGACGGCCGAGCTGGAGGAGCTGCCGGAGGAGCCGGGCGACGAGGCGGGTGCCCTCGCCGAGGGCGTGCTCCGGGCGTTCCGCCAGTACCAGAAGCGGCTCGCGGGTGCCCGGGAGAGGTCCCTGTCGACGGGTGCGGACCTGCCGGACGAACCGGCGGTGGTGTCGTACCTGGTGGCGGCCGCGGTGATGCTGGACACGCCGACTAAACAGCGGCTGCTCCAGGCCCCGGACACCGCCTCGCGCCTGCGGGACGAGCTGAAACTCCTGCGCGCGGAGACCGCGATCATCCGTAGTCTGCCCTCCTTGCCCGCGTCGGACCTGACACGAAGTCCGACGAGTCTGAACTGACGTACGACTTTTCGAGGAACAGGCCGGGATGGCGAAGAAGGCTAAGAAGCAACAGCTGCAGTCGGGCAGTACTCCGGCGACGGTGGCGCTGACGGCCGCGGGCGTGGACTTCACGGTCCACTCCTACGACCACGACCCCTCACACCCCTCCTATGGCGAGGAGGCCGCCGAGGCGATGGGGGTCTCCCCCGACCGGGTCTTCAAGACACTGGTGGCCGACGTGGACGGCGCGCTGGTGGTCGGGGTGGTCCCGGTGGCGGGCTCCCTGGATCTGAAGGCGCTGGCCACGGCGGTGGGCGGCAAGCGGGCGGCGATGGCGGACCCGGCGCTGGCGGAGCGCACGACGGGATACGTGCGCGGCGGCATCTCCCCCTTGGGCCAGCGCAAGAAACTGCGCACGGTCCTGGACGCGTCGGCGTCGTCGCACCGGACCATCTGCGTCTCGGCGGGGCGCCGGGGCCTGGAGGTGGAGGTGTCCCCGACCGACCTGGCCGCTCTCACGGAGGCGACGCTGGCCCCCATCGGCCGGATCTGACCACTCGACGAACAGCCCGTCCTCGGCTACTACGGACATATGTCGAAGAGGACACGCAAGCGCAAATGGCGCATGAAGAAGGGTCACGCGAATCACGGCCACCGTCCGGCGTGACCAGGCTCCTACCAGGCGCCGGGCAGCCTCACACGGCTGCTCCGGCGCCCCCGAGGGGTGCATTACGACGGCTGTTCACGGCCGCGACCCGCGGACGGCCTACGCCACCGGCGGCGCGGCCGGGCCGTACGGCGTCGCGTAGGGGTCCGGGTCCCGGGGGCCGAACAGCGCCGTCAGGCCGAGGTGTACCACCAGCGCGGCCACCGGCCAGGTCAGCAGCGCCCCCTTCGCGCCCAGCTTGAGCGGCGCGGAGAACGTCACACCCTTGCCCACGGCCTTGGCGTGCGCGAGCACGTTCTGGCTGGGCCCCAGCCAGACGCCCAACCGCCACGCGAGCAGGGAGCCGAGCAGACCGCCGAGGGCGAGCGCCACGACCAGCGGCACCCCGCCCCGCTTGCGCACCAGGAAGACGGCCAGTGCGCTGAGCAGTCCGAACCCGAGCGCGAGCAGCGTGAACGTCCCGTCCACCCCGATGGCCTGCTCCCCCTCGGTGTCCTTGAGATAGACCACCCAGGCGTTGTCGACCACGTCTCCCACCAGCGGCACACGCGGCGCGAGCCACGACCACAGCACCCCGAACAGCAGCCCGGCGAGCGCGACGCCCACCGTGATCACGGCGGCCTCCCGCAGCTCGGTCTTCATACCGGGTCCGTCCGCGCCGAACGCGGCCGTGGCGCCGTGCGGAGCGGGACCCGCCCCGGGCGGGAGGGACACGGCTTGCCACCCGTCGTGCGGGGAGCGCGGGGGCTGTTCGTGCGGCGGGGGAGGCGGAGTCAACGGAGCGGTCACCTTCACATCCTGCCAGTCGTGTGTGTCGGCCGCGTCACCGGACGGCCGCCCGGCGGTACGCCCAGGTGGCCATGGCCAGCGAGGCCACCCCGACCGCGGCGCACACGGCCAGGTCACCGAGGACGGACGGCCAGTCCGGGTGCCCCCCGAAGGTCCGCGCAAACGCCTCGACCCCATATGTGGAGGGCAGCAGATCTCGTACGACCTGGACGGCCTCCGGCATCCGGTGGGCCGGCAGCACCCCCAGCAGCAGTGCCGCCGACATGCCCAACTGCCCTAGCAGAGTCGCTAGTTCGGGACGCGGCGCGAGCAGCCCGAGGGCGGCGCCGAGGCCGGACAGCGCGGCCCCGGCGAGCGGGATCACTGCGGCCAGCACCCACAGATGGGCGAGCGGCAGCCCGAACAGCGCGCAGCCGAAGACGGCCGTCACCACGGTCCCGGGCACGGTGAACGAGGCGTAGGCACCCGCCGCTCCCAGCACCACCGCGGCGGCCGGCACCGGCAGCGTCGCGTAGTGGTCGAGCCCGCCGCTGCCGCGCAGCTGGCCGAAGTACTGCGCCAGCAGGTTGAGACCGACGTACGCGACCACCAGCACGGAGGCCCCGGCGACCACGGACCGGGCGTCGGCCCCGCCGTCCACGACCCCGCGCATCATGATCATGATGCCGACCGACTGGAAGGTCGCCACGAACAGCAGGGGGATCCGCGCGATGCGCGCACGGGAGAGCTGCGCCCGGTACACGGCGGCGAGCGACGGCCACAACCGGGCCCGCGGCCCCAGGGCGGCCTCACCGCCGGCGCCGTCCTGCGCCGCCCGGACGCCGGACAGAACCTCGGCGGGTACGACACTCACGTCGTGCTGCTCCTCTTCGTTCCTGCCGCCGCCCCGTCCTCCGCGGACACGGCGCCCCTTCGGGTGCATACGGGCCCGGCGCCCCGGGCACTCATGCCTTCACCAGGCCCTGGGTGCTGCCGCCGAGCGCCAGATAGACGTCCTCCAGGCTCGGCGTGGCCAGGGTGAAGTCGTCGAGGGCCGCGAAGGCGGCGCCCCCGGTGACGGTGGCGACGGCGGCGCGGGCCTCCTCCGGGGCCATGCGCAGCGACCAGCGGCGTCCGGACTCGACGGCACGGTCACGCAGCGCCGCCACCTCGGGTACCTCCAGTGGGGCCTGTTCGCGCCACACGAGTTCGACCCGCACCTCGCCCGCGACCCGCTCCTTGAGCCCGGCCGGGGTGTCGCAGGCGATGACCCGCCCCCGGTCCAGAACGGCGACCCGGTCGAGGACGGTCTCGGCCTCGATGACGTTGTGCGTGACCAGCAGCACGGTCGTCCCGCGCTCGGCCCGCCGCCGGTTGACGGCCGCCCACACGGCGCGCCGCGCGACGGGGTCCATCCCGGTGGTCGGCTCGTCGAGCACGAGCAGCGGCCGCTCCCCCATGAGGGCGGTGGCGAAGCAGGCCAGCCGACGCTGGCCGCCGGAGAGCTTCTTCAGCGGGCGCCCGGCGATCGGCGTGAGCCCCAGCTCGTCGAGCACCGCGTCCCGTTCCGCCCGGGCCTGCCGCAGTTCGAGACCGCGCAGCCGCCCGGTGGTCTCGGCGGCGAGGGAGACGGTCAGCTCGTCGAGGGCGGTGGACTCCTGCCCGAGGTAGGCGAGGATCCGCGCGGCCCGCTCGGGATGGCGCACGATGTCGTGGCCTAGGATCTCGACGCTTCCGCGGTCGGGCCGCATCAGCCCGGTCAGCTGGCGGACCAGGGTGGACTTGCCGGCGCCGTTCGGCCCGAGCAGCCCGAAGACCTCCCCGCGCCGCACGTCCAGCCGTACGTCGTCGGTGGCCCGCACCTCGGGCGTCCCGGGCGTGCCGCGCCGGCCTCGTACCGCCGGATAGGTCTTGGTCAGCCCGCGCACGGCGCACACGACATCGCCACCCTGCCGTTGTGCCTGTGCGGTGCGCGTACTCACAAAGGACGAGGGTAAGGGGTGGCGGACTCCGAGCGGCCCTCGGGGCCCGGTCGACGCCCCGTGGACTACTCGCCGACCGGCGCGTGCTCCGCCGTCGTGCGCTGGTCGATCTCCCGCCAGAATCCCGCCCGGATCGCGTACCGGTCGTGCTCGTCGATCTGGTCGTCCTTGTGCGCGAGCAGACCGAAACGTGCCGCGTAGCGCAGCAGTTCCCCGTCGATGCGGTGCGGCACCCTCGGGTACATGCCGGAGAGCTTCTGCACATGGGAAGCGTCGGCGAGGCGCCCGATCCAGCGCCGAGCGAACACCTGCCCCACCTCGTAGGGATCGCCGCCGACCGTGGTGATGTCCTCCTCCCGGTCGGCCCACCGCTGCTCCGCGGTCGTCAGCTGGGCCAGCGTGGGCAGGGAGGCGGCGTCCGGCGACTCGGCCGCGACCGGCCGGTCCACCCAGCCCTTGTCGGACGACCAGCGCAGCGTCGCCCCGGCGGGCTGCTGCGCGGTCTGCGGCCCCGGCGCCCGCAGCGCGGCCAGGTCCTTCGGCGTCGGCACGCCCCTGGGCGCCGGTCCCCGCTCCTGGGTGCCGTTGCGCGACGCGGCCGCCGCGACGTGCTCCGGCTCCTGGGCGGGCCCGTCCGCCGTCGCGAGTGCCGACTCTGGCAACGGCGCGGACAGGATCGCGGCGATCTCCGGACGCGGGACCGGCGGCGGCGCGCACACCCCGCCCTGTTCCTTGGCGCGCACCGCCTGGGTGATCCAGGCGCGGTCGAGCACCCGCCGCTCGTCGGCCTCGGCCACCAGGTCCTCGGACTGGTTGTAGTCGCCGTCCGCGGCCTGCACGGCCCACAGGTGCACGGCGACCCCGTGCTCCTTGGCCGCCATCATGCCCGGCAGCAGGTCCCCGTCGCCGGTGACGAGCACGACGTCCGAGCAGGCGCGGTTGCGGGCCAGCTCGGTCAGCTCGGCATGCATCGCGGCGTCGACGCCCTTCTGCGCCCACCGCCCGTCGCTGCGGGTCAGTGCGCCCAGCCGCACGGTCACCCGGGGCATCACACGAAGCCTGCGGTGTTCGGGCTGCGGGACCCGGTCGGGGGCGCCGTCGAACCAGTAGATGCGCAGCAAGGGCCGTTCCGTGTCGGACTCCGCGCGCTCGCGCAGTCCCTGGATGAGGGCGGCGTGGTCGACGGTGATCCGGGATCTCGAGGGCTCCCCGGCGAGCAGGCTGGCGGCAGCCCCCAGCAGATACCCGGCGTCCACCAGGACGATGCAGCGGTCCACGCGATCCACCCTCTTTCCGGGAGGTTTGCTTCGGGCTTGCTTCGAGTCTGCCCGACCGCGCGAAGGTTAACGGCCGGAACTCGATCTTCGGCGTGGCGGATCGGGACGCCTGTGCACGAACAGGCGTTGTCACACACGGTAATTATCCGACATGCGAGCGTTGTCAGCCTATGTGAATCTGGTCCCGGCTCTGGCCCTCAGATCCCCCACAGGAGGCAGATCACCATGGCCAAGAACAAGAACCGCAAGCAGGCGGGCCCCCAGAACCGCTCCTCCCAGTCCGAGCAGGCACGCGAGCAGGGGCAGCGGTCCTCGGATGCGCACGAGTCCCCGATAGCCCAGGTCCAGGGCAGCCCCTCGGAGGTCGCCCGGAAGAAGAAGCAGAGCTTCGGCCACAACTGAAGCCCGTATCAGGGCGCCTGAAGCCCCACGTGGTCAGGGGAGCCCGGATATGCACAGAGGGGCGCACCCTTTGATGGGTGCGCCCCTCGCGCCGTCGTTGCGAACGGTCAGCCCGCCAGGCAGGAGGGGCCGAGCAGTACTTTCAGGTCACCGTAGAGCGCGGGGTCCGGCTTGACGCGATGGCGGTCCAGTCGAAGGACGGTCGTCTTGCGCGGGCCCTGGAGCTTGATGCGCACCTCGCTGTCGCCCTTGTGCTGACTGAGGATCTCGCCGAGGCGGCTCACCATCGGCGGGGTGACCTTCACCGCGGGGATGGTGAGCACCACGGGCGCGTTGGTGCCCGCGTTGGACAGGTCCGGGACCATCAGTTCCATCGCGACCAGCCGCGGTACGTCCTCGCGCTTGTCGAGGCGGCCCTTGACGAACACCACGGCGTCCTCGACGAGTTGGGTCGACACCAGCTGGTAGGTCGCCGGGAAGAACATGCACTCGATCGAGCCCGCGAGGTCCTCGACCGTGGCGATCGCCCAGGCGTTGCCCTGCTTGGTCATCTTGCGCTGAAGACCCGAGATGATGCCGCCGATGGTGACGACCGCGCCGTCCGCGTGCTCGCCTCCGGTGAGCTGGGCGATGCCCGCGTCGGCCTTGTCGGACAGCACGTGCTCCAGGCCGAAGAGCGGGTGGTCGGAGACGTAGAGACCGAGCATCTCCCGCTCCTGGGCGAGCAGATAGGTCTTGTCCCACTCCTCGTCGGTGAAGGTGACGTCCAGACCGAAGCCCGGTTCGCTGCTCTGCTCCTCGCCCATGCCGCCGAAGAGGTCGAACTGGCCCTCGGCCTCCTTGCGCTTGACCGCCACCACGTTGTCGATCATCGGCTCGTACTGCGCGGTGAGGCCCTTACGGGTGTGCCCCATCGTGTCGAAGGCGCCCGCCTTGATCAGCGATTCCGTGGTGCGCTTGTTGCAGACCACCGCGTCGACCTTGTCGAGGTAGTCCGGGAAGGACGTGTACTTGCCCTTGGCCTTGCGGCACTTGATGATCGACTCGACCACGTTCGTACCGACGTTGCGCACGGCGGAGAGGCCGAAGAGGATCACATCGTCGCCCTGCGCTGCGAAGTTCGCCTCCGACTCGTTGACGTTCGGCGGCAGCACCCGGATGCCCATGCGGCGGCACTCGTTCAGATAGACGGCCGACTTGTCCTTGTCGTCCTTGACCGAGGTGAGCAGTGCGGCCATGTACTCGGCGGGGTGGTTCGCCTTGAGATAGGCGGTCCAGTACGAGACCAGACCGTACGCCGCGGAGTGGGCCTTGTTGAACGCGTAGCCGGCGAACGGGACCAGCACGTCCCACAGGGCCTGGATGGCCTCGTCGCTGTAGCCGTTCTTGCGGGCGCCGGCCTGGAAGATGGTGAAGTTCTTCGCCAGCTCCTCGGGCTTCTTCTTGCCCATCACCCGGCGGAGGATGTCGGCCTCGCCGAGCGAGTACCCGGCGATGATCTGGGCCGCCTTCTGCACCTGCTCCTGGTAGACGATCAGGCCGTAGGTGACGTCCAGGACCTCCTTGAGCGGCTCCTCCAGCTCGGGGTGGATCGGCGTGATCTCCTGCTGGCCGTTCTTGCGCAGCGCGTAGTTGGTGTGGGAGTTCATGCCCATCGGGCCCGGGCGGTACAGGGC
This sequence comes from Streptomyces sp. NPDC046931, assembly GCF_040644655.1. NCBI lineage: Bacteria > Bacillati > Actinomycetota > Actinomycetes > Kitasatosporales > Streptomycetaceae > Streptomyces > Streptomyces sp. NPDC046931. Next base: position 133,024 of record NZ_JBEYWX010000003.1, on the reverse strand, counting down.
CGACACGGCGGAGATGTCTTCGAAGTTGTCCGGCTTCATCAGGCGCAGCAGGGAGCGCATGGGACCGCCGTCGAACTGGAAGACGCCCAGCGTGTCACCGCGCTGGAGCAGTTCGAAGGTCGTGGGGTCGTCCAGCGGTAGCGCCAGCAGGTCGATGTCGACGCCCTTGTTGGACTTCACCATCTTGACGGCGTCGTCCATGATCGTCAGGTTGCGCAGACCCAGGAAGTCCATCTTCAGCAGGCCGAGCGACTCGCAGCTCGGGTAGTCCCACTGGGTGATGGTCACGCCGTCGGTGTGCCGGACCCAGACGGGGACGTGCTCGGTGATGGTCTCGCTGGACATGATCACGCCGGCCGCGTGCACACCCATCTGGCGGACCAGGCCCTCGACGCCCTTGGCGGTGTCGATGACCTTCTTCACGTCCGGCTCGTTCTCGTACATCCCGCGCACCTCGCCCGCCTCCGAGTAGCGCGGGTGGTTCGGGTCGGTGATGCCGGACAGCGGGATGCCCTTGCCGAGCACGTCGGCGGGCATGGCCTTGGTGATGCGGTCGCCCATCGCGTACGGGTAGCCCAGCACGCGCGCGGAGTCCTTGATCGCGTTCTTGGCCTTGATGGTGCCGTAGGTGCCGATCATGGCGACCTTGTCGGCGCCGTACTTCTCGGTCACGTACCGGATCACCTCGACGCGCCGGCGCTCGTCGAAGTCGATGTCGACATCGGGCATGGAGATGCGCTCGGGGTTCAGGAACCGCTCGAAGATCAGGCCGTGCGGGATCGGGTCGAGGTCGGTGATGCCCATGGCGTAGGCGACGATCGAACCGGCCGCGGAGCCTCGGCCGGGGCCGACCGCGATGCCCTGCTTCTTGGCCCACATGATGAAGTCGGCGACCACGAGGAAGTAGCCCGGGAAGCCCATCGAGATGATGACGTCCATCTCGTACTCGGCCTGCTTCTGGCGGTCCTCGGGGATGCCGCCGGGGAAGCGGCGCTCCATGCCGCGGCGGACCTCCTCCTGGAACCAGGTGACCTCGGTGTAGCCCTCGGGGATGTCGAACTTGGGCATGAGGTCGCGCTTCTCGAACATGCCGGTGGTGTCCACCATCTCGGCGACGAGGAGCGTGTTGGCGCAGCCCTCCTGCCAGGCGTCCGAGGAGTCGATGGCGTACATCTCGTCCGTCGACTTCAGGTAGTAGCCGGTGCCGTCGAACTTGAAGCGGTCGGGGTCGGAGAGGTTCTTGCCGGTCTGGATGCACAGCAGGGCGTCGTGGGCGCCCGCCTCGTGCGCGTAGGTGTAGTGCGAGTCGTTGGTGACCAGCGGGGGGATGCCGAGCTTCCTGCCGATCTCCAGGAGGCCGTCGCGGACCCGGTGCTCGATGTCGATGCCGTGGTCCATCAGCTCCAGGAAGTACTTGTCCTTGCCGAAGATGTCCTGGTAGTCGGCGGCGGCCTTCAGGGCCTCGTCGAAGTGGCCGAGCCGCAGCCGGGTCTGCACCTCGCCGGAGGGGCAGCCGGTGGAGGCCACGATCCCCTCCGACCACTGCGCGATGGTCTCCTTGTCCATCCGGGGCCACTTCTGGAGCCAGCCCTCGGCGTACGCGTCCGAGGACAGGCGGAAGAGGTTGTGCAGGCCCGTCTTGTTCACCGCCCACATCGTCTTGTGGGTGTAACCGCCGGAACCGGAGATGTCGTCCCGCTTCTGGTGCGGCTGGCCCCAGAGGATCTTGCGCTTGTTGCGCCGGGACTCGGGGGCGACGTACGCCTCGATGCCGATGATCGGGGTGATTCCGGCCTTCTTCGCGGAGTGGAAGAAGTCGTACGCGCCGTGGAGGTTGCCGTGGTCGGACATGGCGATGTGGGTCATGCCCATCTCGTTGCACGCGTCGAACATGTCCTTCAGCCGCGCGGCACCGTCCAGCAGCGAGTACTGGGTGTGGACGTGCAGGTGCGTGAACGGCGGCTTTGACACGGCTGCGGCCTCCAAGGCGAACGATGGTCGACGGGCGTCCGACCGGCTGCGGACGGTCTGGGGGGACAGCGTCGAAGTCTATGCCTCGGGACTGACACCTGGCGGGCTTCCCCGCGTACCTTCATCCGGAGGGAAACGGACCGAGTATCCGTACCTTCGTGCGACGGACACGGGCCCTGCCGTCCGGGTCCTCGTACAGGGGACGCGGGCACTTTCCGCGTACCGTCGTCCGTTGGAAGGGAACGGACGATCCGGTCCCACAGTCACGCACCACCTGCACCTGGAGGCACCCCGCGATGTCGGTTCCGCAGCTCAGCGCCGAGCAACGCGGCGAGGAGATCCTCGCCGTCTTCGACACCGCCTTCGGCGAGCTGCTCGCCGCCGACCCGGCCGCGTTCCGCGTGAAGTTCCGCAAGATGGCGGGCTCCGCCTTCGCGTTCTACCGGGGCACGGCGTGCCTGTTCTACCACGACCTCGACTCCGAGAAGCGCGGCGGCCCGTACCTGGACGACCGCACCTCGCGTGTGTGGATCCACGGCGATCTGCACGCCGAGAACTTCGGCACGTACATGGACTCCACGGGCCGCCTGATCTTCAACGTGAACGACTTCGACGAGGCGTACGTCGGACCCTTCACCTGGGATCTGAAGCGCTTCGCCGCCTCCATGGCGCTGATCGGCTACGCCAAGGCGCTCGGCGACGAGCAGATCACCGAGCTGGTCGGGGTCTACGCGGCGGCCTACCGCGAGCGCGTCCACGCCCTCGCCACCGGCGCCAAGCGCGACGAGGTGCCGCCCTTCACCCTGGACACCGCCCAGGGCCCGCTCCTGGACGCGCTGCGTGACGCCCGCTCGCTGACCCGCTTCGGGCTGCTGGACTCGATGACCGAGATCCGCGACTTCGAGCGCCGCTTCGCGCCCGGCGGTGGCTCCATCGAGCTGGACGCGGCCACCCGCTACAAGGTGCTGGCCGCCTTCGACGGCTACCTGGAGACGCTGCCCGACTCCTCGCTGGCCCGCCCGGACTCCTACCGGGTGAAGGACGTCGTGGGACGCCGGGGCATCGGCATCGGCTCGGCGGGCCTGCCGTCGTACAACATCCTCCTCGAGGGCCACAGCGACGCCCTGGAGAACGACGTCGTGATCTACATCAAGCAGGCCCAGACCCCGGCCGTCTCCCGGCACATCACGGACCCGGCGATCGCGGAGTACTTCCAGCACGAGGGCCACCGCACGGTGATCTCCCAGCGCGCCCTGCAGGCGCACGCCGACCCCTGGCTGGGCTGGACCGAGCTGGACGGCGCGGGCCAGCTGGTCGCCGAGGTGTCGCCGTACGCCGTGGACCTGGACTGGGGGGACATCGACGACCCGGAGGAGGTCGCGTCGGTGGTCGCCGACCTCGGCCGCGCCACGGCCACGATGCACGCGGCTGCGGACGACCAGTCCGGCGAGTCCCTGGTGCCCTTCTCCACGGAGCGGGCCATCGACGCGGCGATCGCCGCCGACGAGGCCGGCTTCCCCGAGATGCTGGTGGACTTCGCCCATGCGTACGGGGCACGCGCGCGGGCCGACCACCAGATCTTCGTGGACCTGTTCCGCAACGGACGGATCCCGGGGCTGTAACCTTCGCACGCACAGGCACCCTTTAGAGGGCTTTTACCCACCCGCGTGACAGACTCTTCCTTCGTTATGGACATATCCGGGACCCAGCTCAGAGCCGTGCGCGCGGCGCTGTTCACGGCCGTGGTCGTGACGCTCGGCACCGCGTCGCACGTCCTGTTGTCCAGGGCCCCGCTGCCGGTGGCGACCGTGGCGGCGGTCGCCACCGGCGTGTTCGTCGGCGCCTTCGCGCTGGCAGGCCGCGAGCGCGGCTTCGGCCGGATCGCGGCCCTGCTGATCCCGCTGGAACTGGCCGCGGACACGGTGTTCACCACCGGCCAGCACGCCTGCTACGGCAGGGCGGGCGGCCCGGTCGCGGGCCCCCTTCGCGCGTTCGGCCTCGACGTGCTGTGCCGGGGCGGCACCGTGGGCACCCCGCTGGCCCAGGTGACCGGCGCCCCCGGCCGCCCCGAGGCGCTCCTCGCGCACGCCGGCCCGGTCACCGCCTGGCTGCTGCTGGCCGCGCACGTCTGCGTGGGCCTGCTGGCCGCCGTCTGGCTGCGCCGGGGCGAGCGGGCGCTGGCCCAGGTGGTGGGCGCGGTGACCGCGGCCACGTTCCGGCCGCTGCTCCTCGCGGTGGCCGCGGTGGCCGTCCGGCCCGAACCCGCGGTGCGGCGGGTACGGAACCCGCACCCCCGCCCGGTCATCGCCGGGGACCGGCTCCTCGTGCACTCCCTGGGACGGCGAGGACCGCCGTGCTCGGTCGCCTTCGCCTGAGCGACAACTGAGCACGACCAGTCCCCCACACGTATCCCGCGTACGACCTGTGCGCGTCCCACATGGAGATCACCAAGATGAGCAAGCGGAACACCCAGGCGGCAAAGACGGCGGCCCGGGAGCGGCTGCGCGTGGAGCGCGAGCGGCAGGCCAAGCGTGACAAGGCCAAGCGGCAGATCGTCGTGGCCGCCTCGGTCGTGGCCGTGCTGGCCGCGGCCGGCGGCATAGGCTACGCCGTCGTCCAGGCCAACAAGCCCAGCCACTGGGAGGGCCTGAAGGACGCCAAGGTCGTCGCCCCGGCCAACACCACGGGCACCGATGGCACCACGGTCGTCATCGGCAAGGACACCGCCAAGAAGACCCTGAAGGTCTACGAGGACCCGCGCTGCCCCGTGTGCGCCGCGTTCGAGCAGGCCGTCGGCTCGACGGTGAAGAAGGACCTCGACGACGGCAAATTCAAGATTCAGTACATCGGCGGCACGTTCCTCGACGGCGACTCGCTGAAGGGCGGCAAGATCGGCGTCAACGGCGAGGGCTCCAAGAACGCGATGAGCGCCATGGGCGCCGCGCTGAACGTCAGTCCGGAGGCGTTTCTCGAATACAAGTCGGCGCTGTACTCGGCGAAGTGGCACCCGAAGGAGTCGGAGGACAAGTTCAAGAGCGACGACTACCTCATCCAGGTCGCGAACACCGTCCCGGCGCTGAAGAACAACGCCCAGTTCCAGAACGCCGTGAAGAAGGGCACCTACGACGCGTGGGCGCTGGCCATGTCCAAGACCTGGGACACCAACAAGGACGGTGTGACGGGCACCCCGAGTTTCGTCATGGACGGCAAGATGCTCACCACCGACGGTAAGCAGCCGCCCATGTCGGTCGCCGACTTCAACAGGTTGGTGGACGCGGCGCTCAAGGGCTGACGCCAACGGGGAATCCGGCTTCCGCATGAAGAGCGGGCGAACTTTCGAAGTTCGCCCGCTCTCGCACATACCGCTCAGTAACCTGATCGGTCGTGACCAGTCGATACAGATCATCCGAGGCATCCCAGGGCCTCAACTCGCTCTCGCCCCGCCGCCGTACGGTCGTCAAGGCCGCGGCGGCGACCGCTGTCCTGGCGGGCCCGCTGGCCGCCGCGCTTCCGGCCCGCGCCGCCAGTGACGCCCCCGCCTTCCTGCACGGTGTCGCCTCCGGTGACCCGCTGCCCGACGGCATCCTGCTGTGGACCCGCGTGACCCCCGCCCCGGAGGCGATACCCGGCTCCGGGCTCGGCCCGGACACCGAGGTGAGCTGGATCGTCGCCAAGGACAAGGCGTTCGGCACCATCGTCGCCAAGGGCTCCACCACCGCGACGGCCGCCTCCGACCACACCGTGAAGGCCGACATCCGCGGCCTGGAACCGGCCACCGACTACTGGTTCAGGTTCTCGGCCGGTGGCACCGACTCTCCGGTGGCGCGTACCCGCACCGCCCCGGCGGCGAACGACTCCGTCTCCGGCCTGCGCTTCGGCGTGGTCTCCTGCGCCAACTGGGAGGCCGGCTACTTCTCCGCCTACCGCCACCTCGCGGCCCGCAACGACCTGGACGCCTGGCTGCATCTCGGCGACTACATCTACGAGTACAAGTCCGGCGAGTACGCGGCCCGGGGCAAGGTCGTGCGCCCCCACGCGCCCGCGAACGAGATCCTGACCCTCGCCGACTACCGCACCCGGCACGGCAAGTACAAGACCGACCCCGACCTTCAGGCACTGCATCTGAAGGCCCCGGTCATCGCGATCTGGGACGACCACGAGTTCGCAGACAACGCCTGGTCGGGCGGCGCGGTCAACCACACCGAGGGCGCCGAGGGCACCTGGACGGCCCGTCAGGCGGCCGCCAGGCAGGCCTACTTCGAGTGGATGCCGGTCCGCCCTGCGGTCGCCGGCACCACCTACCGGCGGCTGCGCTTCGGCAAGCTCGCCGACCTGTCCCTGCTGGACCTGCGCTCCTTCCGCTCCCAGCAGGCCGCCACGGCCAGCGGCTCGGTCGACGACCCCAACCGCACCATCACGGGGCGCGCCCAGCTCGACTGGCTGAAGGCGGGACTGAAGGCCTCCGACACCAAGTGGCGGCTGGTCGGCAACTCCGTGATGATCTCGCCGTTCTCGTTCGGCTCCCTCTCCGCCGACCTGCTCAAGCCGCTCGCGAAGCTGCTCGGGCTGCCGCAGGAGGGCATCGCCGCCAACACCGACCAGTGGGACGGCTACACCGACGACCGCCGCGAACTGCTGGGCCACCTGCGCTCCAACGCCATCGGCAACACCGTCTTCCTGACGGGTGACATCCACATGGCGTGGGCCAACGACGTGCCGGTGGACGCGGGCACGTACCCGCTGTCGGCATCGGCGGCCACCGAGTTCGTGGTCACCTCGGTGACCTCCGACAACCTCGACGACATCGTCAAGGTTCCCGAGGGCACCGTCTCGGCGGTCGCCGCGCCGGTGATCCGCGCCGCCAACCGGCACGTCCACTGGGTCGACACCGACCGGCACGGCTACGGCGTCCTGGACCTCACCGCCGACCGCGCGCAGATGGACTACTACGTCCTGTCCGACCGCACGAACGCGAACGCCACCTCCAGCTGGGCGCGTTCGTACCGCACCCGCAGCGGCACCCAGAAGGTCGAGAGGACCTACGACCCGGTGTAGCGGGACCGCCGCTACAGGCTGTCGAGGAAGCCGAGCGCCACCCGCCAGGTGGCCTCGGCCGCCTCCTCGTCGTAGTCCGGCAGCCCGGGGTCGGTGTAGAGGTGACCGGCGCCCGCGTACCGGTAGATCTCGACGTCCGCGCCCGCTCTGCCCATCTGGAGATACCAGGCGCTCAGCCAGTCGTCCGTCTCGAACGGGTCCGGCTCGGCGACATGCAGCTGTACCGGCAGCCCGTCCACCTGAGCGCTCGGCGCGATGTCCGACGTGCCGTGCAGCAGCAGGAGCCCGCGCGCGTTCCTGTCGCCGAGCGCCAGGGTCTGCGCGATGGACGCGCCGAGCGAGAACCCCGCGTACACCACTCCTCGCTCCGAGTACGGCGCGGCGGCCAGGACCGCCCGCTTGAGCAGCTCCTCCTTGCCGATCTCGTCCTTGAAAGCCATGCCGTCCTCGACCGTCTCGAAGGTGCGGCCCTCGAACAGGTCCGGAGTCCACACCTCGTGCCCGGCGGCACGCAGCCGGTCGGCGGCGGCCCTGACCGCGGGCCGCGGTCCGTACGTCGAGTGGAAGAGGATGATGTTCATGGACCCATGGTGCCAGCCGGCACGGACAACGCTGTGAACAGTGGGTTCCCAGGGAGATCTGGGACACAGGTTCAGGATGCCGCCGACCGGTTACGTTCGAAGGCATGGAGAACGTACTGCGCCCGGTGATCGTCGTCGGTGGCTCGGTCGTGCTCACCGTGCTCGTGGGGTGGGCCACGGACCGCCTGCTGCGCAGGGCGAACGCGGGGCACCCCGAGACTCCCCTGTGGGGCCTGCTCCGGCGTGGCCGCATCCCCTACCAGCTCGTTCTGTGCGCGGCCCTGCTGAGAGGGTCCTACGACCAGGCGAAGCTCCTGGATGCCCATCGGGTCGCCATCGGGCGCACCCTGACGCTCGTCCTCATCGGTTCCGCCGCCTGGCTGGTGATCCGTATCGCGGGCGCCGTCGTCGAGACGTCGTACTCCCGCTACGCCCGCGCCCACCGCGACCCGGCCCGGGTCCGGCGCGTGCGCACCCAGGTGTCGCTGATCATGCGGGTGGTCTCGGCCGTCGTGGCGGTGGTGGCGGCCAGCGCGATGCTGCTGACGTTCCCGGCGATGCGGACGGCCGGCACCTCACTGCTGGCCTCGGCCGGCGTCCTCGGCATCGTCGCAGGTGTCGCCGCTCAGTCCACGCTCTCCAACCTCTTCGCCGGGTTGCAGATAGCGTTCGGCGACATGGTCCGCATCGGCGACACGGTCGTGGTGAACGGCGAGTGGGGCACCGTCGAGGAGATCACCCTGACGTTTCTGACGGTGCGGACGTGGGACGAGCGCCGGATCACCATGCCGGTGTCGTACTTCACCTCGCAGCCGTTCGAGAACTGGTCGCGGGGCGGCGCCCAGATGACCGGCATCGTCTACTTCCACGTCGACCACTCCGCGCCCGTGGAGGCGATGCGCGACAAGCTCCGCGACCTCCTGCGCGAGTGCCCGGCCTGGGACGGTCGTGCCTTCGGCCTCCAGGTCACCGACACCACACCCAACACCCTTCAGGTGCGGGCGCTGGTGACCGCGAAGGACGCGGACGACATCTGGACGGTGCGGGTCACCGTCCGGGAGCGGATGATCCGCTGGCTGAACGAGGAGCATCCCTACGCGCTGCCCCGGGTCAACACGGCGAACGCCGTCCCCCCGCCGAGCAGGAACGGCCCCGTGTGGGCCGACGGCGCGGTCCGCGGGGGCCACGAGTCGCCCGACGAGGCGGCCCTCGAGGTGCACGAGTCGCCCGATGGCCGGATGCGCAAGGCCTACGAGTCGTCGCGGACGGGCCGGGGCTGAGTCCCGGGTCCGTCAGTGCCCCCGCTCGGCGCCGCCGTTGACCTGGATCACCTGGGCGGTGATGTGCCGGGCGCCGGGGGACGCCAGCCAGTGCAGGGTCTGGGCGATGTCACCGGGCGTACCGGCACGGCCGGTCGAGGTCTCGGCGACGAGCCGGTCGCGCCGTGCGGTGTCCATCGCGTCGCCGAAGAACCCGGTGTTCTCGACATAGCCGGGCGCGACCACGTTCACCGTGATGCCGCGGGGACCGAGCTGCCGGGCCAGGTCGAAGGCGTACGGGTGCAGCGCGGCCTTGGACGCGGCATACGCCCCGCTGCCGGAGCCGCGGTAGGCGGCGATGGAGCTGAGGAACAGCACGCGCCCGCCGGGCGACGCGAGCCGGTCGCGCAGCGCCTCCGTGAGCAGGGTCGCGGTGAGCACGTTCAGACGGAAGGCGACGGTCCAGGTGTGCGCCACCGCGCCGAGCGGATCGTCTGCCTCGGCCGGAGGCTCCAGGTTCCCGGCGCCGCCCGCGCTGTTGACGAGGACATCCACGGTGCCGAGCGCCGCCACGTACCGTGCGACCCCGCGCACGGCGTGCGGATCGCTCAGATCGGCCGCGTGGGTGAGCGCCCCCGGCACTTCGGCCTTCCGAAGCACCTCCGCCCGCCGCCCGAGGAGCAGCACCCGGTCCCCGTCCGCGGCGAACGCCCTCGCCGCCGCCAGCCCGATTCCTGTGCCGCCACCGCTGATCACCACATTGCGCGCCATGATCCGATCGTACAAAGGCGGGGAGTGCGGCGGTGTCAGCGCAGACTGCGCACATCCAGGTGGCGCAGCACCCGGTCGACGATCTCGGGGTCCGCCCCCGGTTCGCTGCGTGCCGCGAGCACCTCGTGGCGCGCCGCGCTCAGCATCTCCTGCTGGATCCCGTGCAGCCGCCTGAGGCGGCGGGCACGCTGCTCGTGCGCCTCGCGCCGCTCCTCGTCCCCCAGGTCGGGGCTGATGCGCGCACCGATGTCGAAGGCCCGCCGCAGCAACTGCTCGGACAGCTCCTCCGGCAGCTCCTCGACCTCCTCGATCTCCCTCAGCCGTCGCTTCGCCGCCCTGGCCGCGCGGACCGCCAGCTTCCGTTCGAACTCCTTCTCACGCACCGTGTCGGCGCGCACGCCCAGCTTCCTCACCAGCCACGGCAGTGTCAGCCCCTGGAGCACCAGGGTCGCCATGATCACTCCGAAGGCGATGAAGACGATCTCGTCCCGGGCGGGGAAGCGCGATCCGTCGTCCGTGGTCAAGGGGATGGCCAGGGCCAGCGCCACCGAGGCCACGCCCCGCATACCCGACCACCACATCACGACGGTCTCCCGCCACGACATGGGGATCTCCTCGTCGTAGTCCCGCAGGGCGTGCAGACGCTTGGTCAGCCACGTCGCGGGCAGCAGCCACAGAAGCCGTACGAGCACCACCACGGCCACGACCGCGGCGGCCCAGCCGAGCATCTGGCCCCACCTCCCGGACGCGGTCCGGATGGCGTGGTGCAGCTCGAGCCCGATGAGCCCGAACGCGACCCCGGTGACCAGGGTGTCCACCACGTCCCAGAACGTGTGTCCGGCCAGGCGCCTCAGCACGTCGTCGGGGTCGCCGGCGTACTCCGCCAGGAACAGTGCGGTGACCAGCACGGCCAGCACACCGGAGCCGTGCAGTTCCTCGGCCAGGACGTAGGAGGCGTACGGCACCAGCAGCGTCAGGCCCACTTGCAGGGTGGCGTCCTCGAGCAGACCGATCAGCTTGTTGGCGACCCAGCCGAGGGCGAGCCCGACGGCCAGCGCGACGACCGCGGACAGCGCCAGTTCGAGCAGGGCCTGCGGCAGTGAGAAGGTCCCGGTGACGACGGCCGCGATCGCGACGTGGTACAGCACGATCGCCGTGACGTCGTTGAACAGGCCCTCGCCCTCCAGGATCGACACCAGTCGGCGGGGCAGTCCGAGCTGCCCAGCCACGGCGGTCGCCGCGACCGGATCGGGCGGCGCGACCACCGCGCCGAGCGCGACCGCGGCCGGGATCGGCAGACCGGGCACGACGGTGTGCGCTACGGCGGCCACGCAGAGGGTGGTGACGAACACCAGCGCAACGGCCAGCAGGAAGATCGGCCGTTTGTTGGCCGTGAACTGCCGCCACGAGGTCCGGCGCACCGCCGCGTACAGCAGCGGCGGCAACAGCGCGGGCAGGATCAGCTGCGGCGGGATGTTCACATTGGGCACGAAGCCGGGCACGGCGAGCGCGATCCCGACCAGCGTCATCAGCACCGGGGCGGGCAGCCTCAGCCGGTCGCCGACCGGGACGCTCACGATGGCCCCGAGCAACAGCAGGAGCAACAGGGCAAGCTGGTCCACGGTCAGCACTCCGGGAAGTTCGACGTTCACACAGCGGACTTCAAGTCTGCTGTGTCACTCCTTCCCCCCCTGCCCCCCGCGGATCAGGTCACACGGGTCGTCGCATCGCCCGGTGCCGTATCCCGGCGTCGGGGAACTCCGGACCGTACGCCGCATAGCCGAGCCGTTCGTAGAAGCCCAGGGCGTGGGTCTGTGCATGCAGGTCGACCGCGGTCAGGCCCCGCGCGCGTGCGGCGTCCTCGATCGCACGCACCAGCGCCGCGCCGACGCCCAGACCGCGGGCCTCCCGGGTCACCGCGAGCCGCCCGAGGCAGCCCACGGACGGGTCGCCGCCGGTCTTCCCCGCGGCCGCCTCCCCGTACAGCAGCCGGCCCGTGCCGAGCGGCACCCCGTCCTGCCGTACCGCGAGCACATGGACGGCGTCGGCGTCGTGGGCGTCGTACTCGATGTCCTCGGCGACGCCCTGCTCGCGGACGAAGACTTCCTGGCGCACCGCGAAGCACGCCTCGCGGTCGGCGGGGCCCTCGGCGAGGCGCACCGCGAACGCGGCGCTCACGCCCAGCTCTCCTCGCGCACCTTGTCCAGCGCCGTCTGCAGGTCGGGGGGGTAGACGCTCTCGAACTCCACCCACTGTCCGTCCGCAGGGTGCTCGAAGCCGAGGCGCACCGCGTGCAGCCACTGCCGGGTCAGGCCGAGCCGCTTGGCGATCGTGGGGTCCGCGCCGTAGGTCAGGTCGCCGACGCACGGGTGGCGGTGGGCGGCCATGTGGACGCGGATCTGGTGGGTGCGCCCGGTCTCCAGCTTGACGTCGAGCAGGGAGGCGGAGCGGAACGCCTCGATCAGGTCGTAGTGCGTGACGGAGGGCTTGCCGTCGGCCGTGACCGCCCACTTGTAGTCGTGGTTCGGGTGGCGGCCGATGGGCGCGTCGATGGTGCCGCTGGTCGGGTCGGGGTGGCCCTGGACGAGGGCGTGGTAGCGCTTGTCGACCGTGCGCTCCTTGAACTGGCGCTTGAGCAGCGTGTACGCGTGCTCCGACTTGGCCACCACCATCAGGCCCGACGTGCCGACGTCGAGGCGGTGCACGATGCCCTGGCGCTCGGCGGCGCCCGAGGTCGAGATGCGGTACCCGGCGGCGGCGAGGCCGCCGATCACGGTGGGGCCCGACCAGCCGGGCGACGGGTGCGCGGCCACACCGATCGGCTTGACGATGACGACCACGTCCTCGTCGTCGTGCACGATCTCCATGCCCTCGACCGGCTCGGCGACCACCTGCACCGGCGCGGGCGCATGCGGCATCTCCACCTCGAGCCAGGCGCCGCCGCGCACCCGCTCCGACTTGCCGACCACGGCGCCGTCGACCTGCACCTTGCCCGCCGCGGCCAGCTCCGCAGCCTTCGTACGGGAGAAGCCGAACATGCGGGAGATGGCGGCGTCGACGCGCTCGCCCTCCAGGCCGTCGGGCACGGACAGGGTACGGATCTCGGGAAGCGTGCTCACCCGTCGAGTATGCCGGACGGGTCCGACAGCCCCGTACGAGAGTCCCGGCGGGGGGTCCCGGGGGAAGCCCGGGCAGGGTCCCGGGGGGAGCCCGGGCAGGGTCCCGGGGGTCAGTCCTTGTGGACCGTTCCGTCCGGGTCGAGGCCGCGGAAGGACAGCAGCACGATCAGGATGCCGCCGCAGACGATCGCGGAGTCGGCGAGGTTGAACACGGCGAAGCCCTTGGGCGCGATGAAGTCGACCACCGCGCCCTTGAAGACGCCCGGCGAGCGGAAGAGCCGGTCGGTGAGGTTGCCGAGGGCGCCGCCGAGCAGCAGCCCGAGCGCGATCGCCCAGGGCAGGCTGTAGAGCTTGCGGGCGAGCCGGGCGATCACCACGATCACGGCGGCGGCGATCAACGTGAAGATCACGGTGAAGGCCTGGCCGAAGCCGAAGGCGGCACCCGCGTTGCGGATCGCCTCCAGTCGCAGCCAGTCCCCGACGATGCGGATCGGCGCGTGGTGCTCCAGCTTGGCGACGACGGCCAGCTTGCTGACCAGGTCGAGGACGTAGGCGAGGGCGGCGACCGCGAACAGGACCGCCATCCGGCGCCTGCGCCGGGGGGCCTCGGTGGCACCGGCTCCCGGCGCCCGCGCCCCGGCGCCCTCTGGCGCGTCTGGGATATCCGGCGTACCGATGATGCGCTCCGCCTCTGCCACGTGAGTCCCTCAACCTAGATACCTGACCGAGGACGAGACTACGGCACGACCCGGCCGGACCCGATGTCCAGGAGGCGCCGTCAGCGGCGTTCCTGCTTCTGCTTGCACTCCACGCAGAGCGTGGCGCGCGGAAATGCCTGCATACGGGCCTTGCCGATGGGGTTGCCGCAGTTCTCGCACAGTCCGTAGGTGCCGGCGTCGAGGCGGTCCAGGGCCCGCTCGGTCTGTTCGACCATCTCGCGTGCGTTGGCGGCGAGCGCCATCTCGTGCTCGCGCGTGATGTTCTTGGTGCCGGTGTCGGCCTGGTCGTCGCCGGCTCCGTCACCCGAGTCCCTCATCAGGCCGACCAGCGCCTGCTCCGAGGCGTCGATCTCGCCGCGCAGACGCGTCGCGTCGCTCTCCAGCTCCGCGCGTGCCTCGGCGACCTCCTCGGGGGTCCAGGGGGCCTCGCCGGGGCGCACCGCCAGTTCATCGGGCTCGGCCGCGGCCAGCCGTGCCTTGGGGACCGCCGAGGGGGTCGTCGCCGCCGTGGCCGTGCCAGGAGTCTTCTTCGCAACCACCGTCGTGGCTCCCGTCTGCTCCGCGGCCTTGCCAGCACCCGCCTTCTTGGCCGTGCTCTTCTTGGCCGCACTCTGTGTGAGGGTGCTCTTCGTGGCGCCGCGCTTCACAGCGGCGCTCTTGCCGGCGCCGGCCCCGGCCGGGGCCGTCTTCCCGGTGCCGGCCGCCCGGGCCACCGCCTTCTCGTCGACGGCCGTCTCGGCCACCGCCCGCTCGGTGGCGGCGATGGCCTTCTTCGTCGCCTTTGCGGTGACCGTGCGCGCCGCCGCCTTCTTGCCGGCGGTGGCCTTCTTCGCCGCCGGCCGCTTGGGACCGCCTTTCTCCCTGGCCGCCCTGGTGCGAACGTCGGCCGCCCGGGCGGAGGCGGCCGCTTCCTCGGCCGCCCTCTTCGAGGACGCCTTCCGGGATGCCTTCGCCTCCCTCGGGGGAGGCGCTTTCCCGGCCACGGCCTTCGCGGCGCGCGTCTCCTTCGCGACCGTCTCCCCGGTCGTCTCCCCGGTCGCCTTCTTCGCGGCCGTCTCCACGGCGGAGCCCCCGGTCGCGGCCTTCTTCCCGGCCGCCGTCTCGCCTGCCACGGCCTTCTTGGCCACCGCCCTCTGGGCTCCGGACTTCTTGGCTACGGACCTCTTGGCTTCTACGGACTTCTCGGCCACCGTCTTCTCGGCAGCCGCGTCCTTGGCAGCCGCCTTCTTCCCCGCGGCCCCCTTGGCAGCCGCCTTCTTGGCCGCCGCCTCCCTGGCCGCGGTTTTCTTGACCGCAATCCCTCTGGCAGCCGTCTTCTTGGCGGCCGTCTTCTTGACCGAGCCGCCCTTCGCAGCCGTCTTCCCGACAGCCGCCGTCCCGGCGGCCGCCTTCTCGGGCGCCTCCCCGGAGGCGGCTTCCCCGGCGCCCGCCTGCTTTGCCCCGGCCACCCTGCCGGCGGCGGTCCTCCCGACCGCCGCTTCTGCGCAGGAGCGCGCCTTCCCTGCCGCCGTCCTCCCCGAAGCGGTCTTCTCGTCATCTGCCGCGCCCGCGGCAGCCGCACGCCCGGCGGACTTCCCCGTGGTGGCCGTCCTGCGGGCGGCCTTCGTGCCGCCCGGCTTCGTGGCTCCGGTCTTCCCGGCGGCGGCCCCGGTGGTACGGGTCTTCGCCGTGGCCGGCCGCGCGACGGTCCCCGCCGACACCCTGGCCGCCTCCGTCGAAGCCCTCCCCGCGACGCCCGCCGCCTCACTACGAGCCGTTACCCCGGCGGCCGGCTCCTCGGTCGCCGGCCTTTCCGCGGCCGTCGAGCTCACGGCGATCCCCGGGCTCGCGACGGCCGTGCCCGTGCGGCCGGCCCCGGCGGCAGCCGCACGCAGCGCCTTCACCGACTTGGCCGTACTCCTCGCCGATGCGCTGCGGGTGTTCTGCCTGCCGTTCACTTCCCTGGCCGCCACACCGCGGGAGGCAGCCGCAGCCGTGGATCTACCGGACGCCGACTGCTGTACGGCGGTCTTTTTCTCCACCATGGCCGCGGCCCCTTCACATATTGTGATCTTGCGCGCGAATCGTGCTGGGACGATAAATCGACTTCTGGCCCGCGGCAACGGGGCACGCCAGCGATTCGCCCGCCACGCGTGTGCGGCGCGACGAGCCTGCATCCGTTGTGCCCAGCTCTCCGCCCGGTAATCCGCCGGGACCGGAGCGCCGGAATCCGGGAGCCCCCACCTCCCCATTCGGGTCATCCAGCGCCCCCCGGTGGCCCTGGCCTCCGAAGGAGCGAAACCGGTCGGCCGTCGTGCGTGCGGCGCCGTACACTGGGCGGAGCGAAAAGCGTGGATGGGGACGAGTAGCGGCGTACGCAGCCCAGAGCGACCCGGGGACGGTGGGAGCCCGGGGGCGAGCACGACGTGAAGATCACCCCGGAGCCGCCGGAAGAAAGTCCTGGACCGTGGCCCGCCCACGGGCCGCCCAGGGCCGGTAGAACCGGCATCGCGACCCAATGAGGGGGCTCACCGGAGCGTACGGTGCACCGGGGAGCCAAGGAGGGTGGTACCGCGGGAGCGCGCCGCACACGGCGTACGGAGAATTCAGCGAATTCCCGGCTCTCGTCCCTCCGACGGAAGGCAGTACGTCCGCCGGAGGAAGATCCATGACGCAGTACCGCCAGGTGCCCGCCCAGGTCGACCTGCCCGCACTCGAGCACGCCGTGCTCGACTTCTGGCGCGAGCAGAAGATCTTTGCCAAGAGCCTGGAGCAGTCCGAGGGCCGCCCCGAATGGGTGTTCTATGAGGGCCCGCCCACGGCGAACGGCATGCCGGGTGCCCACCACATCGAGGCCCGCGTCTTCAAGGACGTCTTCCCGCGCTTCCGCACGATGCGCGGGTACCACGTGGGCCGCAAGGCCGGCTGGGACTGCCACGGCCTTCCGGTGGAGCTGGCGGTCGAGAAGGAACTCGGCTTCAGCGGCAAGCAGGACATCGAGGCGTACGGCATCGCCGAGTTCAACGCCAAGTGCCGCGCGTCGGTGACCCGCCACACCGACGCCTTCGCCGAGCTGACGACCCGCATGGGCTACTGGGTCGACCTGGACGACGCCTACCGGACGATGGACCCCGAGTACATGGAGTCCGTCTGGTGGTCCCTGAAGGAGATCTTCGACAAGGGGCTGCTGGTCCAGGACCACCGCGTCGCCCCCTGGTGCCCCCGCTGCGGCACCGGTCTGTCGGACCACGAGCTGGCGCAGGGCTACGAGACGGTCGTCGACCCGTCGGTCTATGTCCGTTTCCCGCTCACCTCCGGTCCGCTGGCCGGACAGGCCGCGCTCCTGGTGTGGACGACGACCCCGTGGACGCTGGTCTCCAACACCGCGGTCGCCGCGCACCCCGAGGTCACCTACGTCGTCGCGACCGACGGCGAGGAGAAGCTCGTCGTCGCCGAGCCGCTCGTCGGAAAGGCGCTCGGCGAGGGCTGGGAGACCACGGGCCAGTCCTTCACCGGCGCCGAGATGGAGCGCTGGACGTATCAACGTCCGTTCGAGCTGGTCGGGTTCCCCGAGCCCGCCCACTACGTGGTCAACGCCGACTACGTCACCACCGAGGACGGTACGGGTCTGGTCCACCAGTCCCCCGCCTTCGGTGAGGACGACCTGAAGGTCTGCCGCGCGTACGGCCTGCCGGTCGTCAACCCCGTCCGCCCCGACGGCACCTTCGAGGAGGACGTCCCCCTGGTCGGCGGCATCTTCTTCAAGAAGGCGGACGAAAAGCTCACCGAGGACCTCCAGCAGCGCGGCCTGCTCTTCAGGCACATCCCGTACGAGCACAGCTACCCGCACTGCTGGCGCTGCCACACCGCGCTCCTCTACTACGCGCAGCCGTCCTGGTACATCCGCACCACCGCCATCAAGGACCGTCTACTCCAGGAGAACGAGAAGACCAACTGGTACCCGGACACGGTCAAGCACGGCCGGTACGGCGACTGGCTGAACAACAACATCGACTGGGCGCTGTCCCGCAACCGCTACTGGGGCACCCCGCTGCCGATCTGGCGCTGCGAGGACGACCACCTCACCTGCGTCGGCTCCCGCGCGGAGCTGACCGAGCTGACCGGCACCGACCAGTCCGGCCTCGACCCGCACCGCCCGTTCATCGACGAGGTCACCTTCGGCTGCCCGCAGTGCGGCAAGACGGCCACCCGGGTCCCGGAGGTCATCGACGCCTGGTACGACTCCGGCTCGATGCCGTTCGCGCAGTGGGGCTACCCGTACAAGAACAAGGAACTGTTCGAGTCCCGCTACCCGGCGCAGTTCATCTCCGAGGCCATCGACCAGACCCGCGGCTGGTTCTACACGCTGATGGCCGTCGGCACCCTGGTGTTCGACCAGTCGTCGTACGAGAACGTCGTCTGCCTCGGCCACATCCTCGCCGAGGACGGCCGCAAGATGTCCAAGCACCTGGGCAACATCCTTCAGCCGATCCCGCTCATGGACCAGCACGGCGCCGACGCGGTCCGCTGGTTCATGGCCGCGGGCGGCTCCCCCTGGGCGGCCCGCCGGGTGGGCCACGGCACGATCCAGGAGGTCGTCCGCAAGACGCTGCTGACGTACTGGAACACGGTCGCCTTCCAGGCCCTGTACGCCCGCACGTCGGGCTGGGCCCCCGGCGAGGCCGACCCCGCGCCCGCCGACCGCCCGGTCCTGGACCGCTGGCTGCTCTCCGAGCTTCACGCGCTCACCGACCAGGTGACCGAGGCCCTGGAGAGCTACGACACCCAGCGCGCCGGCAAGCTGCTGTCCGCGTTCGTCGACGACCTGTCGAACTGGTACGTCCGCCGCTCCCGCCGCCGCTTCTGGCAGGGCGACAAGGCCGCGCTGCGCACCCTGCACGAGGTCCTCGAGACGGTCACGAAGCTGATGGCCCCGATCACCCCGTTCATCACCGAGCGGGTCTGGCAGGACCTTGTCGTGCCGGTGACCCCGGGCGCCCCGGAGTCGGTGCACCTGGCCACCTGGCCCGAGGCGGACCTGTCCGCGATCGACCCGGAGCTGTCCCGCCAGATGGTGCTGGTGCGCCGGCTCGTCGAGCTGGGCCGCGCCACGCGCGCGGAGTCGGGCGTCAAGACGCGTCAGCCGCTGTCCCGCGCGCTGGTAGCGGTGGCCGGCTTCGAGACGCTGGACCGGGAGCTGCACACGCAGATCACCGAGGAGCTGAACGTCGAGGGTCTCGCGTCGCTGAGCGAGGTCGGCGGCAGCCTGGTCGACACGACGGCGAAGGCGAACTTCCGCGCGCTCGGCAAGCGTTTCGGCAAGCGCGTCCAGGACGTGGCCAAGGCGATCGCGAACGCCGACGCGCCGGCGCTGTCCCTGGCGCTGCGCGAGGGCACCGCGACGGTGGAGGTCGACGGCGAGACGGTCACCCTCGCCCCCGACGAGGTGATCATCACGGAAACCCCGCGCGAGGGCTGGTCGGTGGCGTCCGACTCCGGCGCGACGGTCGCCCTCGACCTGGAGATCACCGAGGAGCTGCGGCAGGCGGGCCTCGCGCGTGACGCGATCCGGCTGATCCAGGAGGCCCGCAAGAACAGCGGCCTCGACGTCGCCGACCGCATCGCGCTCCGCTGGACCTCGACGGACACGGCGGTCATCGCGGCCCTGACCGAACACTCGGGTCTGATCGCCGACGAGGTCCTCGCCACGGAGTTCGGCCAGGGCGAGGCGGACGACACCTACGGGGAGCCGTTCACCGACGACTCCCTGAGCCTCACGTTCCGCCTGCGCAAGGCGTAGCGGCCCGCACGAGGGCCCGGGCCCGCCGTGAAATCCCGGCGGGCCCGGGCCTTCGGCGTTGCGTCCACACGCACAACCGCTCCCGCGGCCGAACAGATGGGGCAAAACCCCCGAACGCGCGTAGCACAAGGGCGGGGCCCCGGATCACTCGATCCGGGGCCCCGCCCTGAAACGCTGCCGACACCTACGGCTGACTCATGAACGTCAGTTGTCGTCCTCGTCGATGAGGAAACCGCGCATCGGCGAGGGAGCCTGGCCCATCGGCGAGGGGCCCTGCGGACGCACCGGCGCCATCGGCTGGGTCATCGCCGGGGACATCTGCTGCTGGCCGCCGTAGGACGGAGCGGACGGAGCCGGGGCGCCACCCATCGTCTGGTTGCCGCCGTACGACGGGGCGCTCGCGCCCGCCGGAGCCATCGACGGCGCCGACGGCGACGGCAGGGACGCCGTGGCCGGGGTGCGCGGCGGGGCCAGCGAGTCGTCGGCCTGGGTCTCCAACTGGCGCAGCTGCGACTCCAGGTAGGACTTCAGACGGGTGCGGTACTCGCGCTCGAAGCCGCGCAGGTCCTCGACCTTGCGCTCCAGCGTGGCGCGGGCGGACTCCAGGGAGCCCATCGCGACACGGTGCTTCTCCTGCGCGTCCCGCTCCAGGGCGTCGGCCTTGGCCCGGGCGTCGCGCTCCAGACCCTCGGCACGGCTGCGGGCCTCACCGACGATCTTGTTGGCCTCGGAGCGGGCCTCGGCGATCGCCTGGTCGGCGGTCTGCTGGGCCAGCGAGAGGACACGCGCGGCGCTGTCGCCGCCGGGACCCTGACCGGGCATGCCCGGACCGCCCATGGGGCCGCCCATCGGACCGCCCATGGGGCCGCCCATCTGCTGCTGCATCGGGGGCTGACCCCCCATCGGCCCCTGACCCATCGGACCCTGACCCATCGGGCCGGGCCCCTGGGGACCACCCTGACCGCCGCCGGGGCCGGCAGGCAGCTGCGGGGCACCGCTCGGCAGCTGGGGCGGGCCACCCATGGGGCCGCCCATCTGCTGCTGCGGCGGGCCCGATATCCCGGCGGGCACGGGCGCGCCGGGACCGCGCATGCCCTGCTGAGGCATGCCCTGCTGGGGCATCCCCTGCTGGGGCATTCCCTGCGGCTGGTCCTGCGGCTCCGGAGGCTTCCGCATGTTCTGCTGGTTCTGCGCGGCGGCACGCGTCGCGGCGGCCAGCTTGGCGCGCAGATCCTCGTTCTCACGGAGCAGACGGGTCAGTTCGGATTCGACCTCGTCGAGGAAGGCATCGACCTCGTCCTCGTCATAGCCTTCTCGGAGGCGGACGGTCGTGAACTGCTTGTTCCGCACGTCCTCGGGGGTCAACGGCATCTCTTCACCTCAACGTAGTCATCGGCAGTCGGCAAGACCGTATCGTCCACATTCACCTCGCGAGGTTGCCCACGATGGAGATCAGGATGTAGACGATGATCATCAGTACGAAGAAGGACAGGTCGAGCGCCACGCCCCCGAGACGCAGCGGCGGGATGAACCGCCGCAGAAGCTTCAGCGGTGGATCAGTGACAGTGTAGGTGGCCTCCAGAACGACCACCATCGCCTTGCCGGGTTGCCATGAGCGGGCGAACTGGAAGACGTAGTCCATGACCAACCGGAAAATCAGCACGACGAGGAAGCACATCAGCGCGATGTAGACAACCTCCAGGAACACGCCCATGATCCGTGCTTCCCTCTCCCCTGTTCCGTGCCCTATTCCGGTGGTGCGTCTCAGCTCTGGTTGAAGAACCCGCCCTCTGCGATGCGGGCCTTGTCCTCCGCCGTGACATCGACGTTAGCAGGCGACAACAGGAACACCTTCTGCGTCACCCGCTCGATGCTGCCGTGAAGACCAAACACCAATCCAGCCGCAAAGTCGACAAGTCGCTTCGCATCTGTGTCGTCCATCTCAGTCAGATTCATGATCACCGGCGTGCCCTCACGGAAGTGTTCCCCGATGGTACGGGCCTCGTTGTAGGTCCGGGGGTGAAGCGTGGTGATCCGGTACGGCTCTCGTTCGGACACGACCTTTGGCATGATCACCGGTGCGTTCTTCTCCAGGCTCTGACGTTCTTGTGTGATGGATGCCACGGGAGCGATCCGGGCAGGACGCCCGGATTCCGCGGGCAGCGAAGGGGAATGGGACACCGGGTCGCGCTGCGCCGGCGGCTGAACCACTCGTACCGATTCGTCCCGTTGCGGCTGAAGTGCCTGGTGCGGCTGGTGAGACGGCTCGTGCCGCCTGCGGTCCCGCTCCGGTTCCGGGTCGAGCTCGGGCTCGAAGTCGTCGTCGGGATCGAATCCCCGGCCGTCGTACCCATCGTCCTCCACGAGGCCGAGGTAGACCGCCATCTTGCGCATCGCGCCGGCCATGCTCTGAGTCCTCCGCTCTGTGGTGGATCGGCTGACGACTGCCAAGTCCCCGCGATCCACGAGGTCGTTTCGCCCGCCTATCAGCGGTAATGACCATATTTTCTGCTGTGGTCCGACTTCTTGGCGACGTTACCCGAGCCTGGGGCGGACTCCGAGTACCGCAGTGCCGACGCGCACATGTGTCGCCCCGGCGGCCACGGCCTGTTCGAGGTCCGCACTCATCCCTGCCGAAACCATGGTTGCAGCCGGATGGGCTCGGCGCAGGTCGGTCGACAAATCCATCAACCGCTCGAACGCCGCCTGTTGACGCCCCGCGTACTCCCCGGTGAGCGGGGCCACGGTCATCAGGCCGTCCAGCCGCAGTCCCGGGGCGCTCGCGACGAGGTCGCCCAACTCTTCGATTCCCTCGGGCCCCACTCCGCCCCGCTCGCCTCGCCCGCCCTCACCCGCGTCCAGTGCGACCTGGATGAGGCAGCCGACCTCGCGCCCGGCCCGCACGGCCTCCTTCGACAGCGCCGTGACGAGCCGGGAACGATCGACGGACTGCACAAGGCCCGCATAACCGACCACGGACCGTACCTTGTTGGTCTGCAACTGGCCGACAAAGTGCCAGGTAAGCGGCAGATCCGAGCATGCCGCAGCCTTGGGCGCCGCGTCCTGGTCGCGGTTCTCGGCGACGTCGCGCACACCGAGCTCCGACAGAATCCGCACATCACTCGCGGGATAGGTCTTGGTGACCACGATCAGGGTCACCTCCTCCCGCTTGCGCCCGGCGGCCCGGCAGGCGGCCGCGATGCGCTCCTCGACCTGCGCGAGGTTCGCGGAGATTTGTTCCTTACGGTCCGTCATGCCCCATCAGTCCAGCCAGACATAGCCCGCGAGCCGTCCCGTGGTCCGGTCGCGGCGGTACGAGAAGTGGTCGCCCGACTCGAGTGTGCACACCGGCGACTGCGCCCGGTCGCGCACCCCGAGCCGTTCGAGCTGCGCGTGCACGCCGGCGGTCACATCGACCGCGGGAGTGCCCCAGCTCGTCTCGGAGTGCGCCGTCGGCTCGACGGCGGACACCTCGGCGCGCATCGCGTCCGGCACCTCGTAGCACCGGCCGCAGACCGCGGGACCCGTGCGGGCGACGATCCGGGACGGCTCGGCGCCCAGTTCCATCATCGCGCGGACGGCCGCGGGGACCACCCCGGCGACCATGCCGGGCCGGCCCGCGTGGGCGGCGGCCGCGACCCCGGCGACGGGGTCGGCCAGCAGGACGGGAGTGCAGTCGGCGGTGAGTACTGCGAGGGCGAGGCCGCGCCGTACGGTGACGACCGCGTCGACCTCGGGCGCCGTCCTTGCGCCCCACGGCTCGTCGACCACGGCCACGTCCCGGCCGTGCACCTGGTTCATCCAGACCACGCGGGCGGGGTCGAGCCCCAGTGACCTCGCGGCCAGCTCCCGATTGGTCCGGACGGCCTCGGGGCCGTCGCCGACCGCGCCGCCGAGATTGAGCTCCTCGTACGGAGCGGCGCTCACCCCGCCCCACCGGTCGGTGAAGGCGAAGTGCGCGCCGCTCGCGGTCTCGCGCTGTCCTATCACTTCAGGAAGTCCGGCACGTCCAGCTCCTCGGCCGCGCTGTCCGAGTAGGTCCGCGACGGCGGGATGGGCGGCGGGGAGACCGGGAGCTCGCTCACGGGCTCCGGAGCGGGCTCCGGCACCTCCTTGGGCGTGACGCTGCCGAGCGAGCCGAAGGACGGACGGCTCTCGGCGGGGCGCGCCGGCGTGGGCTCCTCGCGCCGCGCCGCGGAGGAGCCGAGGACGTTCTCCCGCTTGGCCGGGGGCTGGCCACCGTCGAAGCCGGCGGCGATCACGGTGACCCGCACCTCGTCGCCGAGGGCGTCGTCGATCACGGCGCCGAAGATGATGTTGGCCTCGGGGTGCGCGGCCTCGCTCACCAGCTGGGCGGCCTCGTTGATCTCGAAGAGGCCGAGGTCGGAGCCGCCGGAGATGGACAGCAGCACACCGCGGGCGCCGTCGATGGACGCCTCGAGCAGCGGCGAGGAGATCGCCATCTCGGCCGCGGCCACCGCGCGGTCGTCGCCGCGGGCCGAGCCGATGCCCATGAGGGCGGAACCGGCCTCGGACATCACGGACTTGACGTCGGCGAAGTCCAGGTTGATCAGACCGGGGGTGGTGATGAGGTCGGTGATGCCCTGAACACCGGAGAGCAGGACCTGGTCGGCCGACTTGAAGGCGTCGAGGACGGAGACCTGGCGGTCCGAGATGGACAGCAGTCGGTCGTTCGGGATGACGATGAGGGTATCGACCTCTTCGCGAAGCTCGGCGATGCCGTCCTCGGCCTGGTTGGCGCGGCGCCGTCCCTCGAAGGTGAACGGGCGCGTGACCACGCCGATGGTGAGGGCACCCAGCGAACGCGCGATGTTGGCCACCACGGGCGCGCCGCCGGTGCCGGTGCCGCCGCCTTCACCGGCCGTCACGAAGACCATGTCGGCCCCCTTGAGGACCTCCTCGATCTCCTCGCGGTGGTCCTCGGCGGCCTTGCGGCCGACGGCCGGGTTGGCGCCGGCGCCCAGTCCGCGGGTGAGTTCACGGCCGACGTCGAGCTTGACGTCGGCGTCGCTCATCAACAGAGCTTGCGCGTCGGTGTTGATGGCGATGAACTCGACGCCCTTGAGACCGACCTCGATCATCCGGTTGATGGCATTGACACCACCGCCGCCGACACCGATGACCTTGATGACTGCGAGGTAGTTCTGCGGTGCTGCCACGTCGAAGGCCTCTCGCCTCGAATTACGTTGCCGTCGCCCCACGGGTGCCCCGCGGTCCGACGGCAGATGCCGAATGGGACGGTCCGAACGCCGACCCGAACCCTCACCCTGAAGTTTAGGGTTACCAGTGTGTCTGTTCCTTGGACTCTTCCGAACAGGACACTAAGTCGACAAGTGGCGCACGTACAACGAACACGCCGAACCTCCCGTTTTTCTTTTCACCCTATGTGATCAGCCATAGCAGTGCCCAACCAGGGTGCTGGCCTGCGCTGATGTGCGTCAACTCCCCGATGACGCGGGGGCGGTGGGAACACTCACGTCGAAGTGCCGGGCGTGGGGGGCGGCTTTCATCAGCGCGCTCAGCGTCACCGCCTTCGCATGGCCCTTCTCCCCGCTGCCCCACAGCACGGTCCGGCCGTCGCCCAGCTCCAGCGAGATGGAGTCGTAGGTACGGACCTTGACGGTCCGGGTGTCACGGGCGACGGCGGCCGGAACGGCCTGGGCCACGCGGACCGCCTCGCGCACCAGCCGGTCGGTGCCGAAGCGCCGGGGCCCGGCCGAACGGGGCGGCTCCAGCTCCAGTGCGGGGACCCCCTTGGGCGCCTGCGGCACCGTGGCGAACCGCACGCCCTCCCGGTCCACTTCGTCGAACTTCGCGCCGTTTCGGATGAGCAGAACCGGAGTACGTTCGGTCACGTTCAGTCCGATCCCGTGGGGCCAGGAACGGACGACGTCCACCGAGTCGACACGGGGGAGTTTCCGGCGCAGACGGGCCCCGATCGCGTCGGTGTCCAGGGAGATCAGGGGCGTGCCGAGCCGTACGCCGGCCGCCTGGCGCACCTGCGCCGGGGTCAGCACCCTCGTCCCGGAGACGGAGACCCGCTGAACGCGCAGCCACGGAGAGCCGTACAGAAGCCAGATGGCGCCGCCACCCGCCAACACCACCACCAGCAAAAGGATGATGAGCATACGAAGGCGGAGAAGTCGCCCGCGCCGGGGCGGCGGGGGCGGGCCGGAATCCGCCTGCCGCCGTCTGCCGCGCTCGGCGGTCGTCGGTCCGGCCACGCGCCCTCCTTGTTCCTGGCTCGGTTCTCCCCCAGCCTTCGGCCGGGGGCACCCCCACGGGCGCCGCTTCGGCCCATGCGCCGATGCGTTACCGGTGCTGACGCGAGGCGATCGCCTCGTACACCATGCCGACGAGCAGGTCGTCGGCGTCCCGGCGGCCGAACTCGCTGGCGGCACGGGACATCTGGTACAGACGGTGCGGATCGGCGAGCACCGGCAGGACGTTCTGCTGGACCCACTCGGGCGTCAGCTCCGCGTCGTCGACCAGCAGCCCGCCGCCGGCCTTGACCACCGGCTGGGCGTTCAGCCGCTGTTCGCCGTTGCCGATCGGCAGCGGGACGTAAGCGGCCGGGAGCCCCACGGCGGACAACTCGGCGACGGTCATCGCGCCCGCGCGGCAGAGCATCATGTCGGCCGCGGCGTACGCGAGGTCCATCCGGTCCACGTACGGTACCGGGATGTAGGGGGGCATCCCCGGCATCTGGTGCACCTGCGGCAGTTCGTTCTTCGGGCCTACCGCGTGCAGGATCTGGATGCCGGACTGCTGGAGGTACGGGGCGACCTGCTGGACCACCTCGTTGAGCCGGCGGGCGCCCTGCGAACCGCCGGAGACCAGCAGCGTCGGCAGGTTCGGGTCGAGTCCGAACGCGGCGCGGGCCTCCGGGCGCACGGCGGCGCGGTCCAGGGTGGCGATGGCGCGGCGCAGCGGAATGCCGATGTAGCGGGCGCCGCGCAGCTTGCTGTCCGGCGTGGAGACGGCGACCTGGGCCGCGTACCGCGAGCCGATCTTGTTGGCCAGGCCGGGCCGCGCATTGGCCTCGTGGATCACGATCGGCACGCCGAGGCGCTTGGCGGCCAGATAGCCGGGCAGCGCCACATAGCCGCCGAAACCGACGACCACGTCCGCCTTGGTGCGCTCGAGGATCTGCTCGGCCGCCTTGATCGTGCCGCGCAGCCGCCCGGGAACGGTGATCAGCTCGGGGGTCGGCTTACGCGGCAGGGGAACCGCGGGGATCAGCGCGAGTTCATAGCCCCGCTCGGGTACGAGCCGGGTCTCCAGGCCGCGCTCCGTGCCCAGGGCCGTGATCCCCACGGTCGGATCCTGCCTGCGCAGGGCGTCCGCGAGGGCGAGCGCGGGCTCGATGTGGCCGGCGGTCCCCCCACCGGCGAGTACGACATGCACCGAAATTCACCGCTCTCCGGACGAGCGCGCCACCGAGGCGCGCCGTCGCATCGTGTTCCATCTCCGAGGCCCCCGGTCAGACACAGAGCCTCCCGCCCGCTTTCTACCAAAGCGAGGTTGCCGCAGCGCAAGCGCCGCCCGCGCACCGGGCTCGTCACGCGCGAAGGCGATCAGCAGCCCGATGGCGAACATGGTCGGCAGCAGGGCGGATCCTCCGTAGGAGAACAGCGGGAGCGGGACGCCGGCGATCGGCAGCAGACCGAGCACCGCGCCGATGTTGATCACCGCCTGCGCGGTGATCCAGGTCGTCACGCCTCCCGCGGCATACCTCACAAAGGGGTCCTCCGTGCGTCCGGCCACGCGGATACCCGCATAGCCTAGAGCCGCGAACAGGGCGAGCACCGACAGTGTCCCCGCGAGACCCAGTTCCTCACCGGTGACGGCGAAGATGAAGTCGGTGTGCGCTTCGGGGAGTTGACCCCATTTCTCCACGCTCGCACCGAGGCCGGAGCCGAAGATTCCGCCCGACGCGAGCGCATAGATGCCGTGCACACCCTGCCAGCAGATGTCCTTCGGACCCGGGTCGGTGGCGCCGATGCAGGCGAGCCGGTTCAAGCGGTGCGGGCTGGTCTCGATGGCGATGGCGCCGAGCACCAGGGCGACGGTCAGCACACCGGCGAACAGCCGCGTGGGCGCTCCGGCCAGCCACAGCAGCCCGAACAGGATCGCAGTCAGGATGATCGTCGTCCCCATGTCCCCGCCCAGCATGATCAGCCCGAGCAGCATGAACGTCACGGGGACCAGCGGCACCAGCATGTGCTTCCACTGCGCCAGCAGCCGCTTGTCCTGCTTGCGGGCGATCAGATCGGCCCCCCACAGCACCAGGGCGAGCTTGCCGAACTCACTGGGCTGGATCTGGAAGGAGCCGCCGAGCGAGATCCAGTTCTGGTTGCCGTTGACCGCCATCCCTATCCCGGGCACCTGCACCAGGACCAGCAGGCAGACGGCTCCCGCGAGGATCGGATAGGCCAGCGCCCGGTGCAGCTTCACGGGCATCCGCGAGGCGAGGAGCAGCAGCAGGGCACCGAGGGACGCCGCGAGGAACTGCTTGCGGAAGAAGTACGAGCCAGGCAGCGACATCTGCAGCGCGGTGATCTGCGAGGCCGAGTAGACCATCACCAGGCCCAGCACGGTGATCAGCAGACTGCCGCCGAGGATCAGGTAGTAGGCGGTGAGCGGCCGGTCCCAGGCGCGCCGCGCCCGCGTGACGAACCGGGCGACCGGATTCTCCTGCGAGGACCGGTCGCCGGAGGGCCGTTTGGGGGCGCGCCGGGCGGGCGGACGGCTCGTTCGGCTACTGGGCATCGGCGCTCACTTCCCTGCCGTGGCACGGCACCGTGCCATCGGCACAAAGCCGCCGGCGATGCCCCGGCCACATCCGAGTCACGCGTCCCTCCAAGGGTCCCGAAACACCGCCGTGGCCGAGCCCGCCGTCAGGCGCCGGCGGCGCCGAGTTCGCGCACCGCCTCGGCGAAGGCGTCGCCGCGCTGGTTGTAGTTGGCGAACATGTCCATGGAGGCACAGGCCGGCGCCAGCAACACCGTGTCGCCCGCCCCGGCCAGCCGTCGAGCCTCCCGCACAGCCGCGCGCATCGCCCCAGTGTCGGTCCGTTCGAGGTCGACGACGGGTACTTCGGGCGCGTGTCGCGCGAGGGCTTCACGGATCAGCGCGCGGTCCGCGCCGATGAGCACCACACCCTTCAGCCGCTTCGCGGCCCCCGTGACCAGTTCGTCGAAGGTGGCGCCCTTGGCGAGTCCGCCCGCGATCCACACGATCGACTCGTACGCCGCCAACGAGGCTTCCGCGGCATGCGTGTTGGTGGCCTTGGAGTCGTCGATGTACGCGACGCCGTCCAGGTCCGCCACGTGCGCGATGCGGTGCGCGTCCGGGGTGAAGGACCGCAGACCGTCCCGTACGGCCTGGGCGGGCACCCCGAAGGCGCGCGCGAGGGCCGCGGCGGCAAGGGCGTTGGCGACGTTGTGCGGGGCCGGCGGGTTCACGTCGGAGACCTCGGCGAGCTCCTGCGCGTTCTTGTGCCGGTGCTCGACGAAGGCACGGTCGACCAGGATGCCGTCCACGACGCCGAGTTGGGAGGGCGCGGGTGTGCCCAAAGTGAAGCCGATGGCCCGGCAGCCCTCCTCGACGTCCGCCTCGCGCACCAGGTCCTCGGTCGCTTTGTCGGCGACGTTGTAGACACAGGCGACCCGATTGCCCTCGTAGACACGGCCCTTGTCGGCGGCGTACGCCTCCATGGAGCCGTGCCAGTCCAGGTGGTCGGGCGCCAGGTTGAGCACCGCGGCGGAGTGGGCGCGCAGCGACGGCGCCCAGTGGAGCTGGTAGCTCGACAATTCCACTGCCAGGACGTCGTACCGCTCCTCGCCGAGGACGACGTCCAGCAGCGAGACCCCGATGTTGCCGACGGCGGCCGTGCGCAGGCCCGCCGCCTTCAGGATGGAGGCGAGCATCTGCACGGTCGTGGTCTTGCCGTTGGTGCCCGTGACCGCGAGCCAGGGGGCCGCGTCGGGCCCGCGCAGTTGCCATGCCAGCTCGACGTCGCCCCAGACCGGGACGCCCGCCTCGGCCGCCGCGGCGAACAGCGGCTTGTCGGGCTTCCAGCCGGGCGCGGTGACGATCAGCTCGGTGCCCTCGGGCAGGGTGGCGCCGTCACCGAGGCGCACGGTGACGCCGAGCGCCCGAAGCTCCGCGGCCTGCGCCCGGGCCCGCTCGTCGTCGCCGTCGTTGACGACGGTCACGACCGCGCCGAGCCCGTGCAGCACCTTGGCCGCCGGCACGCCGGAGACGCCGAGCCCCGCGACGGTGACGTGCTTTCCCTGCCAGTCGGTCACTTTTCCGCTGCCCATCCCGCGTAGAAGATGCCAAGTCCCACAATTACGCAGATGCCCTGAATGATCCAGAAGCGGACCACGACGAGAACCTCGGACCAGCCCTTCAGCTCGAAGTGATGCTGGAGCGGGGCCATCCGGAAGACGCGCTTTCCGGTCAGCCGGAACGAGCCGACCTGGATGACCACCGACATGGTGATCAGGACGAAGAGACCGCCCAGCAGCGCGAGCAGCAGCTCGGTGCGGGAGCAGATCGCGAGACCGGCGAGCGCACCGCCCAGGGCCAGCGAACCCGTGTCACCCATGAAGATCTTGGCGGGCGACGTGTTCCACCACAGGAAGCCGAGGCAGGCACCCATCAGCGCGGAGGAGACGACCGCCAGGTCGAGCGGGTCGCGTACCTCGTAGCAGGCGGCCGGGTTGGTCAGGGTCTGCGCGTTGGCGCAGGACTCCTGGAACTGCCAGACGCCGATGAACGTGTACGCGCCGAAGACGAGCACGGAGGCGCCGGTGGCGAGGCCGTCGAGACCGTCGGTGAGGTTCACGCCGTTCGACATGGCGAGGATCATGAAGATCGCCCAGACCACGAAGAGCACCGGGCCGATGGTCCAGCCGAAGTCCTGCACGAAGGAAAGCTTGGTGGAGGCCGGGGTGTTGCCGCGGGCGTCGGCGAACTGGAGCGCCAGCACGGCGAAGGCGATGCCGACGATCAGCTGGCCGGCCATCTTCGCCTTGGCCCGCAGACCGAGCGAACGCCGCTTGACGATCTTGATGTAGTCGTCGAGGAAGCCGACCAGGCCCATGCCGGCCATCAGGCCGAGCACCAGCACTCCGGAGAAGGTCGGCGGCTTGCCGGTGATCACCTTGGACAGGAAGTACGCGGCGATCGTCGCCAGGATGAAGGCGATACCACCCATGGTCGGCGTACCGCGCTTGCTGTGGTGCTCGCGCGGGCCGTCGTCGCGGATGTACTGGCCGTAGCCCTTGCGGGCCAGCAGCTTGATCAGCAGCGGAGTGCCGATCAGCGTGAAAAAGAGGCCAATGACTCCTGCGAACAGGATCTGCTTCATCATCGGGCGGCAACCTCACCCTCGGCACCGGTCTCGAGCAGCGCCTGCGCCACGCTCTCGAGCCCGACCGACCGGGACGCCTTCACGAGTACGACGTCTCCCGGGCGCAACTCGCTGCGCAACAGGTCGACCGCCGCCTGTGCGTCGGACACGTGCACCGACTCCTCACCCCACGAACCCTCGTTATATGCGCCCAGTTGCAGCCAGGACGCTTCCCTGTCCCCGACCGCGACGAGCTTGCTGACGTTGAGCCGGACGGCCAGCCGTCCGACCGCGTCGTGCTCGGCGAGCGCCTCGTCCCCGAGCTCGGCCATCTTGCCGAGCACCGCCCACGTCCGTCCCCCCCTGGCCCGTGAGGCCTCGCCCATGGCTGCCAGCGCGCGCAGGGCGGCCCGCATGGACTCGGGATTGGCGTTGTAGGCGTCGTTGACGATCGTCACGCCGTCCGGGCGCTCGGTGACCTCCATACGCCAGCGGGAGAGGGAGCCCGCCTCGGAGAGCGCGGTGGCGATCTCTTCCGCGGACATGCCCAGCTCATGGGCGACGGCGGCCGCGGCGAGCGCGTTCGACACGTGGTGCTCACCGTACAGGCGCATGGTCACATCGCTGCACCCGGAGGGTGTGTGAAGACTGAAGGCGGGCTGTCCGGTGTCCGTGAGTCGCACGTTCTCGGCGCGTACGTCCGCTTCGCCGGACTCTCCGAAAAGGATCACCTTCGCCGTCGTACGGGACGCCATGGCGCGTACGAGCGGATCGTCGGCGTTGAGGACCGCGACGCCGCCCTCGTCCTTGGAAGGCAGGCTCTCGACCAGTTCGCCCTTGGCCTGTGCGATCTGCTCCCGGCCGCCGAACTCGCCGATATGGGCGGTGCCCACATTGAGCACCAGGCCGATCCTCGGCGGGGTCAGGCCGGTGAGGTAGCGGATGTGGCCGATGCCGCGGGCGCCCATCTCCAGGACGAGGAACCTGGTCTCCTCGGTGGCGCTGAGAGCGGTCAGCGGCAGCCCGATCTCGTTGTTGAGCGAGCCGGGCGTCCACACGGTCGGCGCCTTGTGCTGGAGCACCTGGGCGATGAGGTCCTTGGTGCTGGTCTTGCCCGCGGAGCCGGTCAGCGCCACGAGGGTGGCCCCGAGGCGCTGCACGACATGGCGGGCCAGGGCGCCGAGGGCGGTCTGGACATCGTCCACGACGATGGCCGGCACGCCGACCGGGCGGGACGCCAGCACGGCGACGGCTCCCTCCCGGACGACCGCCTGCGCGAAGTCGTGCCCGTCCACGCGTTCGCCGACGAAGGCGACGAAGAGGCTGCCGGGCCCCACCTCGCGGGAGTCCCGGACCACGGGCCCGGTGACCTGGACGGACGGATCCGGTATGTCATGCGTCTGCCCGCCGACGGCTTCTGCGATCTCGGCGAGGGAGAGGGCGATCACAAGTTCATCCCTGGGTCTTCTGGATAGCTTCGCGAAGCACCTGGCGGTCGTCGAACGGACGGACCACCCCGGCGATGTCCTGGCCCTGCTCGTGGCCCTTGCCCGCGACCAGCACGGTGTCCCCGGGCAGCGCGCGTGCGACGGCGGCGGCGATGGCGGCGGCCCGGTCCTCGAAGACCTGGACCTCACCGCGCTCGTGCGCGGGCACGGACGCCGCGCCCTGGAGCATGGTGGCGAGGATCGCGAGGGGATCCTCGGAGCGGGGGTTGTCGGAGGTCAGCACGGCCGTGTCCGCGAGCCGGGCGGCGGCGGCCCCCATCGGGGCGCGCTTGGTGGTGTCCCGGTCGCCGCCGCAGCCGAGCACCACGTGCAGCTTCCCCTCGGTGACCTTGCGCAGGGCGCGCAGCACCGACTCGACGGCGTCGGTCTTGTGGGCGTAGTCCACGACCGCGAGGTAGGGCTGCCCGGCGTCCACACGCTCCAGGCGCCCAGGGACGCCCGGCACGGCGGCGACGCCGTCGGCGGCGGTCTGCGGGTCCAGACCGGCCTCGGCGAGGGCGACGATCGCGGCGAGGGTGTTCGCCACGTTGAAGGGACCGGGCAGCGGCGACTTCGCCGCGATCCGCTGCTCCTTCGGGCCGACCACGGTGAACGTGGCGTCCAGCGGGCCGATCCGCACGTCCTCGGCCCGCCAGTCGGCGTCCGGGTGGCCCTCGGCCGAGAAGGTGACGACCGGGACGCCGGCCTCCTTCACCAGCCGGCGGCCGTACTCGTCGTCGAGGTTCACGACACCGCGCCGGCTGCGTTTCTCGGTGAACAGCTGTGCCTTGGCCCGGTAGTAGTCCTCCATGTCGGAGTGGAACTCCATGTGTTCCGGGCTGAGGTTGGTGAAGACGGCGATGTCGAAGACACAGCCGTCGACCCGGCCGAGGACCAGCGCGTGGCTGGAGACCTCCATGGCGACGGCCTCGACCCCGCGCTCCCGCATGACCGCGAAGAGGGCCTGAAGATCGGTGGCTTCCGGGGTGGTGCGCTCGGACTTGATGCGTTCGTCGCCGATGCGCATCTCGACGGTGCCGATCAGTCCGGTGGAACGGACCGTTCGCAGACCGCCCTCGACGAGGTACGCGGTCGTGGTCTTGCCGGAGGTGCCGGTGATGCCGATCTGGAGCAGGTCGCGGCCCGGACGGCCGTAGATCGTGGCCGCCAGCTCGCCCATCCGGGCGCGCGGGTCGTCGGCCACCAGGACCGGCAGTCCGGTGGCGGCGGCGCGCTCGGCGCCCGTCGGGTCGGTCAGCACGGCGACCGCGCCGAGGCCGGCGGCCTGGGTGACAAAGTCGGCGCCGTGCAGGCGGGCACCGGGCAGGGCGGCGTACAGGTCGCCGGGGCGGACGGCGCGCGAGTCGTGGGTGATGCCGGTGACCTCGACCGCGCCGGCCGGGGTCTCGGGGGCGGTGGCACCCAGCTGATCGGCGAGCTCCGCCAGGGGTACGGCGGAGACGTGAGCCGGTCGCGGCGGTCCCGGGTATGTCACGGAAGCGGCCTTGTGGGTGGTTTGGGACTGATCAGCGTGTGGCACGGCGGTGAGCGTACCGGGCGTACCCGGGGTGGAGCGAAGTGAGGGCTGAGGCGGGGTGCGGTTCCCGGGGTCGGGAGTGATCGTTGTCACGAGCTGGTTCCTGGTCGGTCTTGCTGATCACGGGGTGAACGTGACGGGCAGGTTCGCGGCCTCGGACCCGGTCGGCGGGACCTGGAGTGTCTTCAGGGCGAACTCCATGACCTGCTTGAAGATGGGACCACAGATCTGGCCGCCGTAGTAGCTGCCCTTGGTGGCGTTCTGGATGGCGCAGTAGACGGTGATGCGGGGGTTGTCCGCGGGGGCGAACCCCGCGAAGGAGGACGTGTAACCGCGGTACTTGCCGGTGGCCGGATCCACGCGGTTGGCCGTACCTGTCTTACCCGCGACCCGGTACCCGGGGATGCGCGCCTTGATGCCCGTTCCCTGCTCGTCGTCCACGACGGACTCCAGCATCTGGGCGAGGGTCTTGGCCGTCTTCGCGCTGACGACCCTGGTCTCCTCGGGTTTCGGGGCCGGGGTGAAGCGGCCGTCCGGGCCCTTGGAGCCGCGCACCAGGGTGGGCCGGACACGGACGCCGCCGTTGGCGATGGTCGAGTACACGGACGCGGCCTGCACCGCGTTGATCGACACGCCCTGGCCGAAAGGAATCGTGTACTGCTGCGAGGTCGACCAATTGCCGGGCGGCGCGAGGATGCCCTTGGTCTCGCCCGGGAACCCGAGCCCGGTGGAGCCGCCGATGCCGAACTTGCGCAGATACGAGTGGAGGACCCGGTTGGCCTCCTCCTGTGTCTTGCCGAGCTGGCCGGCCGCCAGGATGGTGCCGATGTTGCTGGACTTGGCCAGTACGCCGTTGAGGGTGAGGTACCAGGTCGGGTGGTCGACGTCGTCCGCGAACAGCCGGTCGCCGCGGTGCAGCCGGTTGGGCACCGTGACGTGCGTCGTCGGGGTGGCGGCGTTCTCCTGGAGCACGGCGGCCATCGTCATGACCTTGGCGGTGGAGCCGGGCTCGTAGGCGTCCTGGAGGGCCGCGTTTCCGAGCGCCGCCGGACTGGCCTTGGAGAGGTCGTTCGGATCGAAGCCGGGCGCGTTCGCCAGGGCCAGGATCTGCCCGGTGCGGGTGTCCTGCACCACGACGTATCCGCGGTCCGCCTTGGACTTGCCCACCTGCTCGGAGATGGCGTTCTGGGCGGCCCACTGGATGTCGCGGTCGATGGTCAGCTCCACGTCGGTGCCGGCCACGGCGGGGGTCTCGGCGGAGCCCGCGGTCGGCACCAGCCGGCCGCCCGACTGGGCGTAGCGGATCTTGCCGTCCTTGCCGGCCAGTTCCCTGTTCAGCTGCTGCTCGATGCCGCCCCCGCCCCTGCCATCGGCATTCACCCAGCCCAGGACCCCGGCGCCGAGGTCGCCGTTGGGGTAGACGCGCTTGCTGGTGGGCTCGGCGAGGACGCCGGCGAGCACGTTGACCGTGTTCCGGTCGGTCCCGGCCTTCGCCGCGAACGTGTTCTTCAGGTCCTTGATCTGGTTCCAGACCTGGGGGGTCTGACGGTGGGCGAGGAGGACGTAGCGGGTGTGCGGGGTCCTCAGCTTCCTGGCGACCTCGGCGGTGTCCTGGCCGATGATCGGGGCGAGGAGCGCGGCGGCCTGCTCGGGAGCATCGGACGTCCTGGTGGCCTCCGGAGTGAACAGCGTGGGGTCGGCGGTGATGTCGTACGCGTCCACGCTGGTCGCCAGCTCGACTCCGCCGCGGTCGGTGATCTCGCCGCGTACGGCGGCCAGGGTGCGGCCCACGTAGCGGTTCTGGTCCGCCTTGGCGGCGTACGCGCTCGCGTCCACGGCCTGCACCTGGAGCAGCCGTACGGCGAAGACGAGCAGCACCAGGGTCAGGGCGAGCCCGACCAGACGCAGCCGGGGGCGCGGGCTGCCGAGCCGGATGCCGTGGGGGGCGGGGCCGCGGGACGGGGCCGGGCGGCGCGCCGGGCGGGCACCGGGGCCGGGGCGGGCGCCGGAGCCGGGGCGGCGCCGGGCGTCGGGGCGCACGGGCCGGGCGGGGCCGGGCACACGGCGGCGCGGCGGTTCCCTGTCGGACACTTCCGTCACCTGCCGGGAGTCGGGGAGGGGCGTGCGGGCGGGGTGGAGGGCGCGGTCGCGGAGCGGGCCGCCGAGGGAGTACCCGGGGACGGCTGCGCCGGCGTACTCGGGGAGGACGGCACCGTGGTGCCCGGGGACGGCTGCGCCGTGGCGTCCGGGTAAGGGCTGAGCACCTCGGGCGGGCGCGGCGCCGCGGTACCGGCCGCGGGCCGCCCGGTGGCGGCCGAGGGGACGCCCTTGACGGTGCCGTCGGGGTTGAGGAACGCGGGGTCGCCGCCGGGGACCATGCCGAGTTCCCGGGCGCGGCGCTGGAGGGCGTCCGGCGCCGCGTAGGCGTCCACGTCCCGCTGGAGGGCCTGCTCCTCGTCGGTGAGGTTCTTGGTCTGCCGCTGAAGGTCGTCGAGCTTGAACGCGCCCTCGCTGAGCGCGGAGTTCAGCATGAGGAGCCCGATGAGCCCGCCGCCGAGCAGCAGGACGACGAGCAGCACGAAGGGGGTACGGGCGGCGCCGCGGCGACCGCCGACCGGGATGAGGCGCGCGAGCCGGGCGGCCCGGCCCTTGAGCTCGGGTGCCCTGCTCACACAGCCTCCCGCGCGCCCGGGCGTCCCGCGGCCGTTCCGTTCACTCGCCCACCCCTTTCGTCAGGCTCACTCGGCGTCCTCCCGGACACGCTCGGCGCCGCGCAGACGTGCCGGGGCCGCGCGCCGGTTCTCGGCGACCTCCTCCTCGCTGGGAAGTTCGGCACCGCGTGTGAGGAGCTTGAGCCGGGGCTGGTGGTGTTCGGGGACGACCGGGAGCCCGGGGGGCGCGGTGTTCGCGGCGCCGGCCGCGAACACCTGCTTGACCAGGCGGTCTTCGAGCGAGTGGTAGGAGAGGACGGCGATCCGCCCACCGACGGCGAGGGCCTTCACGGCGGCGGGGATCGCCCTCTCCAGGACGGCGAGTTCGCCGTTGACCTCGATGCGCAGCGCCTGGAAGGTGCGCTTGGCGGGATTGCCGCCGGTCCGCTTGGCGGCCTGCGGCAGGGCGTCCCGAATCAGTTCCACGAGCCGTGCGCTGGTGGTGAACGGCTCCCTCTCGCGCTCGCGAACGATCGCGGCCACGATCCGCTTGGCCTGCTTCTCCTCACCGTAGGCCCGCAGGATCCGCACGAGTTCGCCCGGCGGGTAGGTGTTGAGGACCTCGGCGGCGCTGACGCCCGTCGTCTGGTCCATGCGCATGTCCAGCGGGGCGTCCTGCGCATACGCGAAGCCGCGTTCCGCCTCGTCCAGTTGCATGGAGGAGACGCCGAGATCGAAGAGCACCCCCTGGACGCGCGGGAGGCCGAGCCGGTCGAGCACCTCGGGGAGTTCGTCGTAGACGGCGTGCACCAGCGTGGCGCGCTCCCCGAAGGGGGCGAGCCGCTCCCCGGACAGGCGCAGGGCCTCCTTGTCGCGGTCGAGTCCCACGAGCCGCGCCTCGGGGAACCGCGTCAGCAGCGCCTCGCTGTGGCCGCCGAGCCCGAGGGTGCAGTCGACGACGACGGCCCCCGGCTCGGCGAGGGCCGGGGCCAGCATGTCCAGACACTGCCGGAGCATGACGGGCACATGTCGACTCTTGCTCAAGGGGGCCTCTCAGATCCGGCGCGCCGGTCCGCACGGCCGGCCGGCCGCCCTCCCCAGGCGACGCTGGGGACGTCCCCCGTGAAGAAGTGGCCTGCCGGCGCCGGAAGCGTCAGCCGACCGGGAACGGAGGAGGCCGAGCCGTACGTACGCGCCGCGCACGCGGGGAGAAACCGGCGCACGGCCGGCGTCTCCTGGGTGAACAGTCCGCGGGGAGAGCGTCTCGCCTCCCACTTCACGTCACTTTAGTCCACCCTGTGTTGCGGTCAATCAACCGGCCTGCGCGTCGCCCGTCCGGCCCGCCACGGTGGGCGGCGCGCGCACGTTCACCCGCCCGGCACAACGTTCACGAACTGTGTGGATTACGTCACAACAAGCGAGAGTGATGTCCTTTGTCCACTCTCACAGCAGGACCGGACCGGCTGTGACCAGTACCGTCATGGGTATGACGACTTCTGAATCCGTACCCGCCGGTCCCGAAGGCGCCATAGTCGGCACCGTCACCGATCGCCTCGTGGAGGCCAACCAGCACTACGCCGCCGCGTTCACGGATCCCGGGATGGACGCCCGTCCCGTGCTCCGGGTCGCTGTCGTGGCCTGCATGGACGCCCGGCTCGACCTGCACGCCGCGCTCGGCCTGGAGCTGGGCGACTGCCACACCATCCGCAATGCGGGCGGCGTCGTCACCGACGACGTGATCCGCTCCCTCACCATCAGCCAGCGGGCGCTCGGCACCCGCAGCGTCGTGCTGATCCACCACACCGGCTGCGGTCTGGAATCGCTGACCGAGGAGTTCCGGCACGAACTGGAGATGGAGGTCGGCCAGCGGCCCGCCTGGGCCGTGGAGGCGTTCCGCGACGTCGACCAGGACGTCCGGCAGTCGATGCAGCGTGTGCGCACCTCCCCGTTCCTGCTCCACACCGACGACATACGGGGCTTCGTATTCGACGTCAAGACGGGTCTGCTGCGCGAGATCGACCCGGCCTAAGGGAGCGTTCCGGCGTCCACTCCGTCCCTTCACCAGGCCGCTCGCGAACATCCATTCGCACAAATAGCTCGGTTGCGGTGGGCCAAAAAGGCCGTAAGGCCGACATATCGCGGCCAGTTATCCACAGCCGAGTGACACGAACCGGTAACGGCAACAAGAATGCGGGTGTGGTGTCACGCGGACCTTTTCCGTGTGGTGCCCATGTTCGGGGTGGGCCGGTCCGCATCGCAGAGCGACGGCCCGGAGAAAGTACGGGCCGAGGAGGGCCGGGTGACGACCTATGACGATCGAGCGAGCCTTACTGATCTGACCGCCACTGTGGAGCGCGTCCGCAGTTCGGTGGAAGGAGTGATCGAGGGCAAGCCCGAGGTCGTACGGCTTTCACTGACCGTGCTGCTCGCCGAGGGACATCTTCTGATCGAGGATGTCCCCGGCGTCGGCAAGACGATGCTCGCCAAGGCGCTCGCGCGCTCCATCGACTGCTCGGTGCGGCGCATCCAGTTCACACCGGACCTGCTGCCCTCGGACATCACGGGCGTGTCCATCTGGGACCAGCAGCGCCGGGACTTCGAGTTCAAGCCGGGCGCGATCTTCGCCCAGATCGTGATCGGCGACGAGATCAACCGGGCCTCCCCCAAGACCCAGTCGGCGCTCCTGGAGTCGATGGAGGAGCGCCAGGTCACCATCGACGGCCAGACCTACGAGCTGCCGAGCCCCTTCATGGTGGTCGCCACCCAGAACCCGGTGGAGATGGAGGGCACCTATCCGCTGCCCGAGGCCCAGCGGGACCGCTTCATGGCCCGCGTCTCCATCGGCTACCCGAGCGCGGACGCCGAGCTGCAGATGCTCGACATCCACGGCGGGGTGAACCCGCTGGACGACCTCCAGCCGGTGGCGCACGCCCACGACATCGTGAAGCTGATCGAGGCCGTCCGGGGCGTCCACGTCGCCGAGGCGGTCCGGCGCTACGCGGTGGACCTGGTCGCCGCCACCCGCACGCACCCCGAGCTCAGACTCGGCGCCTCGCCACGCGCCACCCTGCACCTGCTGCGCGCGGCGAAGGCATCCGCAGCCCTGTCCGGCCGGGAGTACGCCCTGCCGGACGACGTACAGGCCCTCGCCGTGGCGGTCCTGGCCCACCGCCTGCTGCCCACCGCGCAGGCCCAGCTCAACCGCCGGACGGCGGAGCAGGTCGTCCAGGAGATCCTGCAGAGCACCCCGGTGCCCGCGGCACCGCATCAGTCCGGTCTCACCATGGGCCGGGGCTACGGCCAGCCGCCCCGGAGGCTGTGATGACGCACGGGGGGACGACACCCGGCGGCCAGAACGACCGGGGAGGGCTGCACACGGCGCTCACCGGGCTGACCACGCGCGGGCGCTCCTTCCTCGCCGCCGGGATCGCGGCCGCGATCTGCGCCTACGTCCTCGGCCAGAGCGATCTGCTGCGGGTGGGACTGCTGCTGGCGACGCTGCCCCTGGTCTGCGCGACAGTGCTCTACCGCACGCGATACCGGGTCTCGAGCAACCGTCGCCTGTCCCCCGGGCGCGTTCCCGCCGGTTCCGAGGCCCGCGTACATCTGCGGATGGACAACGTGTCACGGCTGCCCACCGGGCTGCTGATGCTCCAGGACCGGGTGCCCTACGTCCTTGGGCCGCGCCCCCGCTTCGTGCTGGACCGGGTGGAGCCGGGCGGCCGCCGCGAGGTGTCCTACCGTGTCCGCTCGGACCTGCGGGGCCGCTATCCGCTGGGCCCGCTCCAGTTGCGCCTGACCGATCCCTTCGGGCTGTGCGAACTGACCCGCTCCTTCTCGACCTACGACACCCTGACGGTCATCCCGCGCGTGGAGCCGCTGCCGCCCGTGCGCCTCATGGGCGAGGCGACGGGCTACGGCGACGGCCGGCAGCGCTCGCTGGCGCTGGCCGGCGAGGACGACGTGATCCCGCGCGGCTACCGCCACGGGGACGACCTGCGCCGGGTGCACTGGCGCTCCACCGCGCGCTACGGCGAGCTGATGGTGCGCCGGGAGGAACAGCCGCAGCGGGCCAGGTGCACGGTGCTGCTGGACACCCGGGGCATCGCCTTCCAGGGCGCCGGCCCGGACTCGGCCTTCGAGTGGGCCGTCGCGGGCGCCGCGTCCACCCTGGTGCACATGCTCGAACGGGGCTTCTCCGTCCGGCTGTTGACGGACACGGGCAGCTCGCTGCCCGGCGAGGGGGCGGACGGGTTCGCGGGCGCCAGCCAGGAGTCCGCGGACGCGGCCGGGCTGATGATGGACACGCTCGCCGTGATCGACCATTCGGACGGCACGGGCCTGTCCCGCGCGTACGACGTGCTGCGCGGCGGGAACGAGGGACTGCTGGTCGCCTTCTTCGGCGACCTGGACGAGGAGCAGGCCGCGGTGGCCGCCAAGATGAGCAGACGCAGCGGTGGAGCCCTCGCCTTCCTGCTGGACGGCGCCACCTGGGGACGCGAAGAGACCGATGTGCCGGGCGCCCGGGACCGCAGCGGGGAACGGCTGCGGATGCTGCGCGAGGCGGGCTGGACTGCGCTGACCGTGCCGCGCGGTGTGCCGCTCGCCGAGCTGTGGCGCGAGGCGGACCGGCAGCGCACGGGCGTGGGCGTCATGAGCGGTGCGGAGGGACGGTCATGAGCGGGCGGACCCGGCTGGCGCTGTGTGCGGCGATGGCGACGCTGGCCGCGTCCTGCGCACTGCTGCCCCTGGTGTCCCCGATGACCTGGCTCTTCCAGGCGGCGCTGCTGGTCGCGGTGCAGACCGGGGTCGGCGCGCTGGCCCGTCGGGTGCCGCTGGCGCGTCCGCTGACCATCACCTGCCAGGCAGTCGCCGGTCTGATGCTGCTCACGCTGATCTTCGCTCGTGAGCAGTCCATCGGCGGCCTCCTCCCCGGCCCCGACGCCTTCCGCCACTTCGGGGAGTTGCTGCGGTCGGGCGCTCAGGACGTGGGGCGGTACGCGATCCCGGCTCCGCTGACCCCCGGCATCCGGTTGATGATCGTCGGCGGGGTGCTGCTGATCGGACTGCTGGTGGACGCGCTCGCGGTGACGTTCCGCGCGGCGGCCCCGGCCGGACTCCCGCTGCTCGCGCTGTACTCGGTCGCCGCCGGTCTCTCCGACGACGCCACCGACTGGCTGTGGTTCCTCGTCGCCGCGAGCGGCTATCTGATGCTGCTGCTGGCCGAGGGCCGCGACCGGCTCTCCCAGTGGGGGCGGGTCTTCGCCGGCGCCGCCCGCGGCCGGGACCGGGACTCCGCCGGCGCGGTCGCCCCCGTGCGCACCGGACGGCGCATCGGCGTGGTCGCGCTGGGCGTCGCCCTGGTGGTGCCGCTGGCGCTGCCCTCGCTCAAGGGCGGCCTGCTGGACGGCGCCGGCACCGGAGTCGGAGCGGGCCTCGGCAACGGCAGCACGATCTCCGCGGTCAACCCCCTGGTCTCGCTGCGCGACAGCCTGAACGTGGACGAGGACCGCCAGGTCATGGCCTATCGCACCAACACGGACGACACCCAGGACATGTACCTGCGGATCGTCGCCCTGGACGACTTCGACGGCACGACCTGGAAGCCGGCCCAGCGGCACATCACCGGCGTGCCGGACAGGCTGCCCACTCCGGCCGGCCTCGCGGGCAGTGTGCGGCGGACCGAGATCGAGACGAGGATCTCGGCGGCGGACTGGTACGCGCAGGACTGGCTGCCGATGCCGTATCCCGCGACGAGCGTGAAGATCAAGGGCAGCTGGCGCTATGAGCCGGTGGGCCGCACACTCGTCGGCGACCACGGGCAGAACACGCGCGGCATCCAGTACGACGTCAAGAGTCTGATCGTGCAGCCGAGCGCGGAGCAGCTGGCCACGGCACCGGAGCCGTCACCGTCGCTGAAGCGCGAGTTCACCAAGGTGCCGAGGTCGCTGCCGGCGGTCGTGGCGCAGACGGCCCGCAGGGTGACCGCGGGGGCGTCCAACCACTACGAGCAGGCGGTCAAACTCCAGGACTACTTCGCGGTCGACGGCGGGTTCAGCTACAGCACCCGCGTGCAGGCCGGCAGCG
Organism: Streptomyces sp. NPDC046931; assembly: GCF_040644655.1. NCBI lineage: Bacteria > Bacillati > Actinomycetota > Actinomycetes > Kitasatosporales > Streptomycetaceae > Streptomyces > Streptomyces sp. NPDC046931. Next base: position 90,625 of record NZ_JBEYWX010000003.1, on the reverse strand, counting down.
GGCCGGCAGGCATCACGCGGTTTCTGAGGGACAAGCAGGGCTTCTGCGTGCACTTCTCGTTCACGATGGCCGCGATGGCCCGGACGCTCGGGATCCCGGCACGGGTCGCGGTGGGTTTCACCCCGGGTTCCCCGCAGGCGGACGGATCCATGTCGGTGGGGCTGCGGGACGCTCACGCATGGCCGGAGCTGTACTTCGAGGGTGTCGGCTGGACTCGCTTCGAGCCGACGCCGAACCGGGGCACGACTCCCTCGTACACGCAGTCGGACACGCCGAGCGGGCAGAACCCGGTCGTGCCGGGGCCGTCGCTGTCGTCGACGGCGGCGCCGTCCACGGCTCCGTCGGCGAGCGAGAGCTGCTCGGCGGCCCTGCGGAAGCTCGAGGGATGCCCGAGCCGGTCCTCGGACGCGCTGACGGTCTCCCACGACGACGGGCCGCCGTGGTACCGGATCCTGGCCTGGACACTGCTGGGGCTGGCCCTGGTGGTGGTGCCGCTGACGCCGATGCTGTGGCGGTTGCGGAGCCGCTCGCTGCGGCTGGCCTCCGGCCTGCACGCGCCGTCGGCCCCGTCGCCGACGCGCCCAGGCCGGAGCTCGGGGCCGGGCGAGCAGTACGCCGGGGACATGGATGTGGGCGTTCTGCCGGGCGAGGCGCCCCCGGGCCGGGCGGAGGAGATGGCCATGGGGCACACCCTGGCCGTCTGGCGCGAGCTCACCGACACGGCGTGGGACTACGGCATAGTGCCGGACGACGCCCTGACCCCCCGCAGGGCCGCCGAGCGGATCGTACGGCTGGGCGGGCTGGACGAGCCGGCCGCGGCGGCCGTCCACCGGGTGGCGGGCGCGGTGGAGCAGGTGCTCTTCGCCCGGCAGCCGCGCCCCGAGGCCGGTCTCGTCGACGATGTGGGAACGGTGCGGGCGGCACTGCGCTCCGGAGCCGGCCTGCGAACCCGGGTCCGCGCGGTCCTGGCACCGCGCTCGGCCCTGCGCGTCGTCTGGGCGGCCGCCGACCGCTGGACGGACCTCAAGCTCCGCTGGACGACCCTGCTACGCCGCCCGTCGGGCGAGCAGCCCGACGGCTGACGGGGCTGCCCCGCGGGGCAGCCCCGGCTGACACGGGGCCGTCCCACCTGCGGAAGCGGCTCACGCGGCCGACTCGGGGGCCCGCACCCGAAGGCGGCCGACGGCGACCCCGCCGGTCGCCGCGGCCAACACAGGCCCGTCCCACCTGCGGAAGCAGCCGGCGCGACCGTCTCGCGAAGCGGAACGGCCGACTCGGAGGCCCGCACCCGAAGGCGGCCGACAGCGCGACCCCGCCGGTCGCCGCGGCCAACACGAGCCCGTCCCACCTGCGGAAGCAGCCGGCACGACCGTCCCGCGAAGCGGAACGGCCGACTCGGAGGCCCGCACCCGAAGGCGGCCGACGGCGACCCCGCCGGTCGCTGCCACCGACACGAGCCCGTCCCACCTGCGGAAGCAGCCGGCGCGACCGTCCCGCGAAGCGGAACGCCCGGCTCGGCGGCCCGCACCCGAAGGCCGTTGACGGCGCGGTCCCGTCCGTCGCCGCGGCTGACACGGGGGCCTGCGGAAGCGGCCGGCGCGGCCATCTCGCAACGCGGAACAGCTGACCCCGGGGCCCGCTGACACGGGGGCCGCCCCACCGGTCGGAACGACCCAAGCGCGGCCCCCGCCGGTCGGCGTGCCTCGGTGGGTCGGCACCTTAGTCGAAGCGCCTGGCGAGGGCTGCGTAGCGAGGCCGGGCCCCTGGTCCGAGCACTGCGTCAGGCCGGGCCGGGCAGCCCCTGGGGCGGCGATGAGCCCCGTTTCCCGACGCTGAAGGCCCGACTACCCGAGGGGCCATGGGAGGCCCGTGTGCCGGAACGCCCCGTGGCCTCCCGGACGACTCACGGCCTACGCGACGTGGGGCGCCCACGCAACCCGAGCCCCGAAGGCCCTCCCGGGCCGGCCCACCCCGGCCCCGCACACCGCTCCCGGAAGCACCAGGCGGCCAGGTCGCCCGGTACGGCGTGGGCGTCGTCAGGGGTCGTTCGGGGATGCGTGAGGGGGCGGCCACCCGATGGTGGCCGCCCCCTCACGGAAGACTTCGGCTCGGGCCCGGAGGGCTAATGGCCCTGTTCGTCCCGGCGTCGCTGCCAGCGCTGTTCGATGCGGTCCATCATGGAGCGCCGCTGCCTGACCGGCCTGCGGGCGCCCGGCGCAGCCTGCTCGCCCGGCTTGGGAACCTTGCGCCAACCGGTGACCACCAGCACCGCACAGCCCAGCATGACGAGGAAACCCACCACGCTGATCCAGATCTGCTTGGCGACCATTCCCGCCATGAGGAGCGCGATACCCACAAGGAAGCCCGCCGCCGCCTGGTAGACCCGTCGCCGGGTGTACGTACGCAGCCCGCTTCCCTCAAGCGCTGTCGCGAACTTGGGATCTTCGGCGTACAGCGCTCGCTCCATCTGCTCGAGCATTCGCTGCTCGTGCTCCGAGAGCGGCACGGAGTCCTCCTCATCGTGCAGTCGCCGGGGCGACCGGGGGTCCCCTTCAGGATAGGCAGGGAATCGCCCCCTTGAAACCCGCCCCTCTACGCCAATTGGCCAACCGGGATCCGTCATGGCCGTCCTGGCTCACTGAGGCTTCCATTCCCCAGTGGCCGACCCGTCATGCCGGGCGGTCTCCCTCGATCATACGGCGCGCACCGCCCGATCGGGGGCCCTGTGGCGTACTCCATCCGCCGCCGCGCCGCTGATCAGCGAGGCGTCACGGCAGTCGGCTCAGGCCTCGCCCGCACCCCGGGTCTCACCGAGGACGTGCAGTTGCGTGGCCACGGAGTGGAAGGCGGGGACCTCGGCGGCCGCGGCCTCCAGCTTGAGCAGCGCGTCGAGGGCGCCGGGTTCGGTGTCCACCAGGACGCCGGGCACGAGGTCCGCGAAGACCCGGACCCCGTGCACGGCGGCGACTTCGAGGCCCGAGTCCTCGACGAGCCCGGTGAGCTGCTCCGCGGTGAAGCGGTGAGGCACGGGGTCGCCCTCGCCCCAGCGGCCGTCCGGATCCTGGAGCGCCTGCTTGGCCTCCTTGAAGTGACCGGCGAGGGCCCGCGCCAGGACGGCGCCGCCGAGCCCCGCGGCGAGCAGGCTCAGCACGCCGTCGGATCGCAGCGCGGCGACCACGTTGCGGACGCCCTCGGCGGGGTCGTCCACGTACTCCAGGACACCGTGGCACAGCACGGCGTCGTAGCCCCCCGGCTCCACCACGTCGAAGAGACCGTGGGCGTCGCCCTGGACGCCCCGCACCCGGTCGGCGACACCGGCCTCGGCGGCCCGCCGCTCCAGCGCGAACAGCGCGTTCGGGCTGGGGTCGACCACGGTGACACGGTGGCCGAGGCGGGCCACGGGCACGGCGAAGTTGCCGCTGCCGCCACCGGTGTCGAGGACGTCGAGCACATCCCGCCCCGTCGCCTTGACGCGGCGGTCGAGGGCGTCCTTGAGGACGTCCCAGACCACGGCGGTACGGAGGGCAGCGCGGGGGCGCATCGGGTCCGACACGGCAGTTGACTCCTCGGCGCGGCACCGCCTGGTGTTCGGCGGAGCGATCGGAACGGCTTCCGGCCCCGGTACCAGGGCGAAAGGCTTCAGGCGCCTCCACCCTATTGCCTGCGGCACCATGCCCGGAGCCCCGACCCAGCTCACCCGGCGTCCGGGATCTCTCTCTCGCCCGCCTCCACTTCTGCCGCACCCCGCTCGCCGTTGTGCCGGGGCTGCGGCAGGACCGGCTGGAGCAGCAGCGTCCGTTCGACCAGGCGCAGAAACATCGCCACGTCCCGTATCAGATCGTCGGCGTCGCGGGCGCCGGCGGCGCCCTGGATGCCGGCCTCGGCGCGGGCGCGGCGCGCGGCGCCGGAGGCGAACAGCGCGCTCCACTCGGTGAGTTCGGGCGCGATCTCGGGGAGCACTTCCCAGGCGCTCCTGATCCTGGCGCGGCGGCGGGGCGTGGGCTCCGGCCGTCCGCGCGCGGCGAGCACCGCGGCCGCCGTGCGCAGGGCGGCCAGATGGGCTGTCGCGTACCGCTCGTTGGGCGTTTCCAGGCGGGTCGCCTCGTCGAGTCCGGCGCGGGCCTGGGCGAGCAGGTCCAGTGCGGCGGGCGGGGCCGTGGCCCGGCGCAGTACGGGGTGCACGTCGCTCGCCGGGCCGGTCAGTGAGGGGGCAGGGCCGGTGGCGCGGCGCCTGCGTGCGGCACCTGCGGGGTAGCTGGCCATGACGAACCTCCTGTCGTCTGCGTGACGGCACTGTGGCCGTATGTGCTCATCGTGAGGTATGGCACTGACAATCCGTTCTGACCTGCGCTTTTGCTTCGTTCAGAGGTTCGGGTTATTTTTGCACTGACCAGTCAGTTCAAAACCGGTTTCCCCGACTGGGCCGCTTGCCCCGGGGAACCAGGGGGGCATGGACATGAGGGAAGCAGCGGCCGGGGTGGCCGTAGAGGCCACGGACCTGGGCCTGAAGGGCCCGCGCGGCCAGGTGTTTCGAGATGTCCGTCTTCAGGCCCGGCCCGGGTCGCTCATCGCCGTCGAGGGGCCCTCGGGCTCGGGCCGGACCTGTCTGCTGCTGACGCTCAGCGGACGGATGAAGCCGAACGCGGGCCATGCCACCGTCGGCGGGCACCGGCTGCCCAAGGAGATGTCCGCGGTGCGCCGGATCAGCGGGCTCGCAAACGTGTCCGGCGTCACCGACCTGGAGCCGGCGCTGACCGTCGGCGAGCATCTGCGCGAACGGGCCCTGCTGGAGAGCCGGTTCGGCGACTCCCTGCGCGCGCTGCTGCGGCCTCGCGACGAGCGCACGGCGGCGGCGAGGCGGCGCATCGACACCGCTGTCGCCGCGGCCGGGCTCGACCAGGACGCCCTGCCCAAGGGGCCCCGCACCGCCGTGCGCGATCTGGAGCGCCTGGAGGCCCTGCGCCTGTCCGTGGCCCTGGCGCTGATGGGCCGGCCGCGCCTGCTCGCCGTCGACGACACCGACCTCAAGCTCTCCCCCTCCGAACGGGCCGTGGCTTGGGCCCTGTTGAGGTCCGTCGCCGAGGCCGGGACCACGGTTCTCGCGGTGTGCGAGGAGGCCCCGCAGGACGCGCTGGTGGTGTCGACGTCACCCGGCGGCCGCGTACCACCGGACCGGGACGTGGACCCACCGGACGCCGTGCGCGGCGCGGAGGACGCCCCCGAGGAGGCCACCACACCCGACGAGCCCTCCGGAGACGGCTCGAACGACGACAAGGAGACGGCCGATGCGCACGCCGAAACTGGCCGCGCTTGAGCTCAGGCGGTTCGGCAGGGGAAAGCTGCCGCGGGCGGCACTGGCCGCGCTCCTGCTGCTGCCGCTGCTGTACGGCGCCCTGTACCTGTGGTCGTTCTGGGACCCGTACGGGCGCCTCGACCGCATCCCCGTGGCGCTGGTCGACGAGGACAAGGGGGCCACGGCGGCCGGAAAGAGGATCACCGCGGGCGACGACCTCGTCGAGGGACTGCGCAGGAGCAAGACCTTCGAGTGGCACCGGGTGAGCGCCGGCGAGGCCCGGCGGGGCGTCGAGGACGGCACCTACTACCTGTCGCTGACGATGCCGTCCGACTTCAGTGAGCGGATCGCCTCCAGCTCCGGGAAGTCCCCCGAGACCGGCGCCCTCCAGGTGCGGACCAACGACGCGAACAACTACATCGTCGGGCAGATCTCCAAGACGGTGTTCAACGAGGTGCGCGCGGCGGCCTCCACGAAGGCCTCGCGGTCGTTCCTGGACCGGATCTTCATCTCCTTCTCCGACATCCACGGGAAGACCGTGCAGGCGGCCGAGGGAGCCGACCGGCTCACAGGCGGGATCGGGAAGGCGGAGAAGGGCTCCAAGGACCTCGCCGACGGCCTGAAGAAGGCCGAGAACGGCAGCGGGCAGCTGTCGAGCGTCCTGGCGCAGCTCACCAAGGGCTCGGGCGATCTCCAGAGCGGGACGCAGCGGGTCGCCGCCGGCACCCAGGCGCTGGCCGACCGGGTGGACGGAACGGCCGACCAGGTGCGGCCGTTCCTGAAGAAGAACGGCCGGCAGATCGCCGACACCGCGACCCTGGTGGCCGATTCTGCGGGGGTGATCGACGGCCACCTCGACGCGTTCGTCACCACGGCCCCGATCGCGGAGAGCGGCACCCGCAAGGCGTCCGACACGCTGGACGCGGTCTACGAGAGGCGCTGTGTGGAGCAGCTCCTGCCCGACTCCGCGTGCGACGATCTCAAGAAGGCGAAGGACGCGGCGGCGGAGGCGGCGAGGCTCGCTCACGACGTGAACGCCGTGGTGCAGGACTACCACGGCGACATGGCCGCCATGAAGACGGACCTGAAGACGCTCCAGCAGCAGGCCCGGGCCCTCGCCCAGGCGGCACCGCACCTCTCCGAGGACCTCGACGACGCGGTCGCCAAGGTGGACGCGCTCAACACGGGCGCCGCCCGGGTCGCCGAGGGAGCGGGGACTCTGCACGCCGCACTCGACAGGACACAGACGGGCGCGGCCGGCCTGAACGAGGGCATCGGCCGGCTGGAGACGGGCGCGATCGACCTCAACGGAGGCATCTACAAGCTCGCCGACGGCTCAGGGAAGCTCGCGGGCGGCCTGCACAACGGTGCGTCGAAGATCCCCGACTACGACAAGCAGGACCGCGACCGCCGCACCGACGTGATGGCCGACCCGGTGCAACTCGCCTCCAGGGACCTGCACCACGCGCCGAACTACGGCACCGGATTCGCCCCCTACTTCATTCCGCTGTCCCTGTGGGTGGGCGCCATGGTGGCGTACATGCTGATCCCGCCCCTGAACCGGCGCGCGCTCGCGGCGGGCGCCTCGGCCTGGCGGATCGCGCTGGCGGGCTGGCTGCCGGTGGCCGCCGTGGGTGTCGTGCAGACGGTCGCGCTGATGGCCGTGCTGCACTGGGCGGTCGGCCTGGAGATGGTGCGGGCGGCCGGCACGATCGGGTTCCTGTTCCTGGTGGCGGCGTGCTTCGGGGCACTCGTGCAGTGGCTGAACGCGCGCTTCGGGGCGGCGGGCCGGATCCTCGTCCTCGCCCTGCTGATGCTCCAGCTGACATCCGCGGGCGGTACCTACCCCGTGCAGACCAGTCCGCGCTTCTTCAACGCGATCCACCCGTATCTGCCGATGAGTTACGTCGTCGAGGCCCTGCGCAGGCTCATCACCGGCGGCGGTCTCGGGCCCGTCTGGCAGGCGTGCGCGGTACTGGCGGCGTTCACCGTCGGAGCCCTCGCGCTCACCGCCCTGTCGGCCCGCAGCAGGCAGGTGTGGACCCTCGAACGGCTGCACCCGGAGCTGACCCTGTGACGTCCACGGCCGGGCCCGCGCCCTCCGACGCGCCCTTTCCTGTGAGAATCAGGGCCATGGAACGCAGCAGTGCCGCCGCGCCAGGCGGCTCGAGCCGCCGCGAGGCGACCCGGCAGAAGCTCTACGAGGCGGCCGTCACCCTCATCGCGGAACAGGGTTTCTCCGCGACGACCGTCGACGAGATCGCCGAGCGGGCGGGGGTCGCGAAGGGCACGGTCTACTACAACTTCGCCAGCAAGTCCGTACTCTTCGAGGAGCTGCTGCGACACGGCGTGGGCCTGCTCACCGCCTCCCTGCGGGAGGCGGCGGAGCGGACCGCCCTGGCCGGCGGCAGCAAGGTGGACGCCCTGGACGCCATGATCCGCGCGGGACTCGGCTTCATCGCCCGCTATCCGGCCTTCACCCAGCTGTACGTGGCCGAGCTGTGGCGCACCAACCGGGCCTGGCAGTCCACCCTCATGGTGGTCCGCCGGCAGGTGGTCGCGGCCATCGAGGACGTACTGCAGGAGGGCGTGGCGAACGGGGAGTTCAGCGAGGAGATCGATGTCCAGCTCACGGCGGCCGCACTGGTCGGCATGGTCCTGGTGGCGGCCCTCGACTGGCAGTCGTTCCAGCCGGAGCGCTCCCTGGACGATGTCCATGCGGCACTGTCGAGGCTGCTCCAGGGGCGCGTGAGCGGCAGCCGGTAGCACGCCCGGCGCACGAAAGCGCCGGTTCGGGGTGGCCGCGTGTAAAGCGGGCCGCCCCGAACCGGCGCTCCGTCGTTCCCCCGTGCCCCCGTGCGGTCGTCCCCCGGGTCCCCCCGTGCCTCGCTTCCGCCGAACCGGGTCGGCGGAAGGAGCGGGCCAGGGCGCGGGCGTCGTTCCGCCGCCCCGTGTCGGCGGTGCCGAGCCGTACCCCTTTCCGTGCCTCCACTTTCTCGTTCGCGCGGTTCGGGTCCCATCCGCGCGCGTACTCATCTCATCGACTAGGTACGGATACTCAGTGCTGAGCGCTCATCCCCACGCCAGGCCGCCGCGGGCGGCCGGGGTCATGTCGCAGGCGCTGATCACAGGCCCGCGGCCGGGTTGTCGGCGGTGGCCTATAAAGTCACCGGCATGGCACGGATTGCGGTGATCGGCGCCGGGATGGGTGCGATGGCGGCCGCCGCCCGGCTGGCCGTCGCGGGCCACCGGGTGGTGGTGTACGAGCGCACGGAGACGTACGGCGGTGCGGTGCGCCGTTTCACGCGTGACGGCTTCTCCTTCGACACCGGCCCGGGCCTGCTGCCGCTGCCGGCGGTCTACCGCGACCTGTTCGTCAAGACCGGCAAGGAGCCGCTGGAGAGCTGTGCCGAACTGGTCCAGGTGGACCCGTCCGCGCGGCACGTCTTCGCGGACGGCACGGAGGTGGCGCTGCCGAACGCGTCCCGCGGCGGTGTGGTCGCGGCGCTCGACGCGGCGCTCGGCGGTGGGGCGGGCGAGCGGTGGGGCGACTTCCTGGTGCGGGCCCGCGAGGCCTGGGACCGCACACGCCGACCGCTCCTGGAGGAGCCGCTGTGGCCCGACTGGTCGGTGCTGGCCGAGCGTGAGCCGTACCCGGCGGTGCCGCACCGGAAACTGCTGCGCACCCGGCGGGCCGGCACGCTCGCCGAGGTCGGCGCCTTCGAACTGCGCGATGCCCGGCTGGCGGCCCTCCTGGAGAGCCACGCCCTGGCGTACGGGCTGGATCCCCGCACGGCCCCGGCGAGCGCAGCGGTGCTGCCCTACATGGACCACGCCTTCGGCACCTGGTATGTGCGCGGCGGGATCCGGGAGCTGGCCCGTGCCGTGTACGAGCGCTGCCTGGCCCGGAAGGTGGAGTTCGTCTTCGGCGCCGAGGTCGCCGGGATCGTCGAGAAGGACGGCCGGGCGGCGGGCGTGGAGCTGGCCGGGGGGCCCTCCGGGCCGTCGGGGCCCGCAGGAGGATCGGTCGCGGACGCGGACCATGTGGTCGCCGGGGTCGCGCCCGGCGTGCTGGACCGGCTGGTGCCGGGGACGGCGTCGGTGCGCGGGACGGGGGAGGCCGGTCCGCAGCGCGGGATGCCCGGGCGGCTGACGGTGCTGCTGGCGCTGCGCGGCGGCCGGCCGGAGGGCACCGTGCACCGGACGGTGGTCCACCCGGCCGACCGTGTGGGCGAGCTGGACCGTCTGTTCGGCGCGGGAGCCGGGCTGCCGCCCGCCCCGACGGTGACCGTGCTGCGCCCGGACGACCCCGCGCTGGTGCCCGACGGGGGGCACGAGGCGGTCACGCTGACGGTCACGGCGCCGGCCGGCCTGCGCCCGTCCGAGTCCGATGTGGACCGGATCGTCGAGGCCGCCGAGCGCGCGATACCCGGTCTGCGGGACCGGGTGCTGTGGCGAGAGGTGCGTACCCCGGACGACATCGCCGAGGAGACCGGCGTGCCCGGCGGCGCCGTCCCGGCGCCTGCCCTCGCGGCGGCCGGCGGACGGCTGCTCCAGCCGTCCAACAGCACGCGCCTGCCGGGCCTGTTCACGGTCGGCGGCTGGTCGCACCCCGGCGGCGGCCTCCCCCATGCCGGCATGTCGGGGGCCCTGGTCGCCGGGCTGATCGTGGAGGGGCCGGACTTCCGGGGCTCGCAGTGACACCGGGGCGCCCGGTCGTGCGCGAGGGCCGCGCGCGACCGCGGTGGCTCAGAAGCGGTAGTGCTCGTCGAAGCCGTGCCCCTGCGCGGTGCCGTTCGACGGGGCGCCGTTCCCCTGGTACGGGTACGGCTGCTCCTGCGGGAGCTCACCGCCGTACGCGTCGTCGGTGCTGCGCTGCTGGGGAACCCAGACACCGCCGGCCGAGGTCTCGCCGTACGTGCCGGTGGCGTACTGGTCCTGCCCGTACGCCTGCTGGCCGTACTGCTCCTGGCCGCCGTAGGCGGGGTCGTAGGCGCCGCCGTAGGTCTGGGTGCCGGCGTAGGGGTCGGAGTAGCCGCCGTACTGCTGCTGGGCGCCCTCGTAGCCGTAACCCTGCTGGGCATAGCCGGAGTAGCCGTCGTAGGCGTAGGCCTGCTGACCCTGGGCCTGGTCCGCGCCCGCGTAGGAAGGGTCCGCGGCGGCCGCGTACGCGGCGCCGGTGTAGACGCCGTACGAGCCGGTCTCCTCGGGCAACGGCTGCGGCTCGTAGACGGCGGTCGCCTCGGCGGCGCTCTCCGCGGGCTGGGATCGGGCGAAGACGTTGTCGTCGTCGTAGGAGTCGTGGTCCTGCGGGTGGGCCGCTCCGGTCGTCGGCTCGTCCAGGTCGGGGCCGACGCCCTCCTCTGCCGGCTCCTGGTGGGCCGCCTCCCCGCGGCGGCGCTTGCTGCCCCCGCCCTCGCGCGGGCGGTGGCCGACGGCCCAGCCGGCCGCGAAGCCGCGGCGGAACGACAGCGTGACATAGGTCTGCCCGACCGCGAACGCCGCGGCGCCCACTGCGATGACCAGCACCGAGGCGGTCAGCACGCCGAGCACGACACCGAGGAAGCCGACGAACGCCAGCAGCCGCCAGCGCAGGCGCGCCTTGTACTGAAGCAGCACCTCTCCGAGCAGCCACAGCGCGACGATGCCGAACGCGATGTAGAGGACCGTCCAGCCCATGTACGCCCCTCTCCCAGTGCCCGCTACGCAGTGTGTCGTAGATCGGTGCGACCGGTCTAGGCCCGCTGCGGGTGGTGCAGGCCCAGATTTTCGTAGATTTCCAGCGTCGCGGTGGAGTTGTTGAGTGTAATGAAGTGCAGTCCGGGGACTCCCTCGGCCAGCAGCCTCGCGCAGAACTCCGTGGCGAACTCGATGCCAATCGAGCGTACAGCCGCCGGATCGTCTTTCGCTGTGAGGATCCGCTCTTTCAGGGCGGTGGGCAGGGGGGCGTTGCTGAGCTGTGGCAGCCGCTCCAGCATCCGCACGCTGGTGACGGGCATGACCTCGGGGATGACCGGGGTGGCGCAGCCGGCCTCGGCGACCCGGTCGCGCAGCCGCAGATACGACTCCGGCTCGAAGAACATCTGGGTGATCGCGTAGTCGGCACCGGCCCGGCACTTGTCGACGAAGTGCGCGACGTCCGTGTCCCAGTCGCTGGAACGCGGGTGCATCTCGGGGAAGGCGGCGACCCCCACGCAGAAGTCGCCCGACTCCTTGATGAGGCTGACCAGTTGGGCCGCGTAGGTCAGGCCCTTGGGATGGGGGACCCATGCGCCCATCGGGTCGCCGGGCGGGTCGCCGCGCACGGCGAGCATGTTGCGGATGCCGGCGTCCGCGTACTGGCCGATGATGTTGCGCAGCTCCGCGACGGAGTGGTTGACCGCGGTGAGGTGGGCGACCGGGGTCAGCGTCGTGTCCACGACGATCTGCTGGGTCTCCTTCACCGTGCCCGCACGGGTGGAGCCGCCCGCGCCGTATGTCACGGAGACGAAGTCCGGGGCGACCGCCTCGACCCTCCTCAGTGCGCTCCACAGGTTCCGCTCGCCCTTGGGGGTCTTCGGCGCCGAGAACTCGAACGAGTACGTCGTCTTGCCGGTGGCGAGGATGTCGCGCACGGTCCGCGCGCGATCAGTCCTCGTGGATGCGGTTCCGAGGGCCATAGTCGCAGGTTAGCCAGGGGGAGGCGGTCCCCCAACCGGACGCATGAAATTTGCCCGAATTGTCGACTTTTTGTCCACCAGTCGGACACCGCGGCGCGATCGGGTCCGAAATGTCGCCTCGATTGTCCAGCATTCGGACACCAGGCAGGATCGGCGCAGGAGGACGCCCCTCCCGTGGCCCCACGGCGCCGAGCGCCCGGCCGGCGGCGCCGCTACGCCGTCCGCAGCCGCTTCGCGAACTCCGCCGCCGCCGCGCCCGGGTCGTCCGCCTCCGTGATCGCGCGGACGACGACCACACGGCGGGCACCGGCCTCCAGCGCCTGGTCCAGATTGCCGAGGTCGATGCCGCCGATGGCGAACCAGGGGCGGTCGGTGCCCAGGGCGGCGGTGTGCCGGACCAGGCCGAGACCGGGAGCGGGGCGGCCGGGCTTGGTGGGGGTGGGCCAGCAGGGTCCCGTGCAGAAGTAGTCCACGCCGTCCTGGACGGCGGCGGCCTCGGCCTCCGCCGCGGAGTGCGTCGAGCGGCCTATGAGGACATCGTCGCCGAGGAGGGCGCGGGCCGCGGGGACCGGGAGATCGCCCTGGCCGAGGTGCAGGACGTCCGAGGCGGCCGCGTGCGCGACGTCCGCACGGTCGTTCACCGCCAGCAGCTTGCCGTGGCGAGCGCAGGCGTCGGCGAAGACCTTCAGATGCTCCAGTTCCTCGGCCGCCTCCATGCCCTTGTCGCGCAGCTGCACGATGTCGACACCGCCGGCGAGGACCGCGTCGAGGAACTCGGCGAGGTCGCCCTGGCGCTTGCGGGCATCCGTGCACAGGTAGACACGGGCGTCGGCGAGCCGGGCGGTGCGGGCGGTTTCGGGCACGGTGGGTCCCCCGGGGTCGGTGGCGTACGGGCCGCGGCGGGCGCGGCCGACCGGAGGCCGGGGCCCGTGGACCCGCGGTCCGTACGCCGGACGGTTTTTCTCGATCGGATCAGACGGCGAGCGCCTGAGCGCGGCGCTTCACCTCCGTGCCGCGATTCTCCCTGAGGGCCTGCGCGGGGGTGCCGGGCAGGGTGGGATCGGACGTGAACAGCCACTCGATCATCTCTTCGACCGTGAAGCCGTCGTCCCGCAGCAGGGTCAGGGTGCCGGACAGGCCCTTGACCACCTTGTCCCCGTCGATGAAGGCGGCGGGGATGTGCAGTGCGCGGTTCTCGCCGCGGCGTACGGCGATGAGCTGGCCCTCCTTGACCAGCTGTCGCACGCGGGTCACCTCGACGCCGAGGGCTTCGGCGATGTCGGGGACGGTGAGCCAGGCGGGCACAAGAGCATCGATCTTTGCGTCAATCTCGGTCACGGGATCAAGCGTGCCATCCCGGACTGACAGTCGGAAGCGGGGCGCCTCCGGTGGAGTGCGGGTTGCCTCCGGCGGTGGACACGGAGGGCCGCCGCGTCCCGCTGACGGGGGGATGCGCAGGGCAGAGGCTAGGCCGTCGCCTCCTTCAGCGGGCGCGAGGGATCCGCCAGCAGGCCGGGGTCCATCGGGGCACCCGATTCGATCAGCCGACGGCCCTGCGCCAGGTCCCGGGGGCGGCCCACCGCCAGCAGGCCCACCAGCCGGCCGGAGCGCAGCCAGCACACCGCCCAGGCGGCTCCCCCCGGGTCCCCGCGCCACACCGTCTGATCGGCGGACGCATGGTGGCCCACGTACTGGACGAAGCGGCCGAACTGCTCCGACCAGAAGTACGGCACGGGGTCGTACGCCATCGGTGTCTCCCCGATGATGTTCGCGGCCACCGTGCGCGGGCCCTGGAGGGCGTTGTCCCAGTGGTGGACCAGCAGGCGCTGCTCGTACCGCCCCGACGGGAAGGACGCGCAGTCCCCGACCGCGTACACGTCCGGCACCGATGTACGCAGATGCTCGTCGGCCAGTACCTCCCCGTGCACGCCCAGCTCGATGCCCGAGCCGGCGAGCCACGCCGTGGCCGGGCGCGCTCCGATGCCCACGACCACCGCGCCCGCCGGCACCCGGGACCCGTCGTCGAGCACCACGGCCCCCGGCTCGACGCGGTCCACGCGCGCGCGGGTGCGCAGTTCGGCCCCGCTGTCCGCGTACCAGGCGGCCATCGGCGCGGCCACCTCCGCGGGCAGCGCCCCCGCGAGCGGCCGGTCCGCGGCCTCCACCACGGTCACCGCGCAGCCCGCCTCACGCGCCGCGGTGGCGAACTCGGCACCGATCCAGCCCGCGCCCACGACCACGATGTCGTGCTGCTCGGCGAGGACCGGCCGCAGCCGCTCGGCGTCGTCCAGCGTGCGCAGCAGATGCACACCGGGGACGCCGTGCGCGCCCGGCAGCCGGATGGGTTCGGCTCCGCTGGCGAGGACGAGAACGTCGTATGGGACGGGTCCCTCGGTGGTGTCCAGCTCGTGGTCGCCGGGGCGCAGGCCGACCACCTCGCAGCCCAGCCGGAGTTCGATGCGCAGGGCCTCGAAGTCGACGTCGAAGGCGGAGCCCTCGGCCTTGCCGAGCAGCACGGCCTTGGACAGCGGCGGCCTGTCGTACGGCTGGTGCGGCTCCGCGCCGATCAGTGTCACGCTGCCGGTGAAGCCCTGTTCGCGCAGGGCGACCGCGGTCTGCACCCCGGCCATGCCCGCGCCCACGACGACGACGCGCCGTGCCGAATCGCCCCGTGCCTGCGTCTGCTCGCTCACCTGATCACCATAGTCAACTGACAATGCGTCAGTCAGGGGGCATGCTGAGTGACCTGCTCCACAGCACTCGTCCCGCTGGCTGCCGCACCCCGTCCGAGCCGCGCGCACCGGGGAACCGGGGGCGGTCTCCCCTTCGCATACCCGCCCGACGGCGGTACAACCTCACCCCCGTGAGGCTCTCTTACCGGCGCGGACGGGCACGGACTAGGGTGGCCCCCGTACAAGCACTCGCGGGAGCCCGGACGCACCGGGCTGAGAGGGAGGCTGGCCGGCCTCCGACCGTACGAACCTGATCCGGATCATGCCGGCGAAGGGAGGGGGCTGGACGCCCATGTCGCCCATACGTACCTCAGACGTCCTCGTGGTCGGGGGCGGAATCATCGGACTCGTCACGGCCTGGCGCGCCGCGCAGCACGGGTTGGCCACGACCGTGGTGGATCCCGCCCCGGGTGGTGGAGCCGCCCAGGTGGCCGCCGGGATGCTCGCCGCCGTCACCGAACTGCACTACGGCGAGCAGACGCTGCTCGCACTCAATCTGGAGTCCGCGCGCCGCTACCCGGACTTCGCCGCCGAGCTGACCGAGGCCGCCGGCCAGGACCTCGGCTACCGCCGGTGCGGCACGCTCGCCGTCGCGCTGGACGCCGACGACCGCGCCCACCTGCGGGAACTGCATGCCCTCCAGCAGCGGTCCGGCCTCGCGTCGGAGTGGCTGAGCGGCCGCGAGTGCCGCCGCCTGGAGCCGATGCTCGCGCCCGGTGTGCGCGGCGGGCTCAGGGTCGACGGCGATCACCAGATCGACCCGCGGCGGCTCGTCGCGGCGCTGCTCACGGCCTGTGAACGGGCCGGCGTCGTCTTCCACCGCGGATGGGCCGAGCGGCTGACGGTACTGCGGGAGCGCGCCGCCGGCGTCGGCACCGCCGGCGGCACCGAGCTCGCCGCCGGGCAGGTCGTCCTCGCCGCGGGCAGTCTCAGCGGACGGCTCGCCGGGGTTCCCGAGCAGGTCCTGCCCCCCGTGCGCCCGGTGAAGGGGCAGGTGCTGCGGCTGACCGTGCCGAAGGGGTACGCACCGTTCCTGAGCCGTACCGTGCGCGCCGTCGTCCGCGGCGGCCACCTCTACCTGGTGCCGCGTGAGAACGGCGAGCTGGTGGTCGGCGCGACCAGCGAGGAACTGGGCTGGGACACGACGGTCACCGCGGGCGGGGTCTACGAGCTGCTGCGCGACGCCCACGAGCTGGTCCCCGGAATCACCGAGCTGCCGCTGACCGAGACCCGGGCCGGACTGCGCCCGGGCTCCCCGGACAACGCGCCGCTGCTCGGCCCGACGGAGCTGGACGGCCTGCTGCTGGCCACGGGGCACCACCGCAACGGCGTCCTGCTCACCCCGGTGACCGGTGACGTCATGGCCCATGTCCTGACCACGGGCGAGCTGCCGGACGAGGCCCGCCCCTTCACGCCCCGGCGGTTCGCCGCCGCCACGCTCACGGAGCAGCCCGCATGAACATCTCGGTCAACGGGGAGTCCCGCCAGTTCGCTCCCGGTACCGCACTCGACGCCGTCGTACGAGCACTCACCGCGGCTCCCTCCGGTGTGGCGGCCGCCCTCAACGAAACCGTCGTCCCGCGCGCGCAGTGGCCGTCGACCCGCATCTCCGAGGGGGATCGTGTCGAGGTCCTCACCGCCGTTCAAGGAGGCTGATCCGATGGCCGACGATCCCTTCGTCCTCGGTGGGACGACGTTCTCGTCCCGGCTGATCATGGGCACCGGCGGTGCGCCGAGCCTCGATGTCATGGAGCGGGCGCTGGTGGCGTCCGGTACGGAGCTGACGACGGTCGCGATGCGGCGCGTCGACGCCTCGGTGCACGGCTCGGTGCTGTCCGTGCTCGACCGGCTCGGCATCCGGGTGCTGCCCAACACGGCGGGCTGCTTCACCGCGGGCGAGGCGGTGCTCACCGCCCGTCTTGCGCGCGAGGCGCTGGGCACCGACCTGGTGAAGCTGGAGGTCATCGCCGACGAGCGGACGCTGCTGCCCGACCCGATCGAGCTGATGGACGCGGCCGAGACTCTGGTCGACGACGGTTTCACCGTCCTGCCGTACACGAACGACGACCCCGTCCTCGCCCGGAAGCTGGAGGACGTCGGCTGCGCCGCGATCATGCCGCTGGGCTCGCCGATCGGCTCCGGGCTCGGTATCCGCAACCCGCACAACTTCCAGCTGATCGTGGAGCACGCGCGTGTGCCGGTCATCCTGGACGCGGGCGCGGGCACGGCCTCGGATGTGGCCCTGGCGATGGAGCTGGGCTGCGCGGGGGTGATGCTCGCCTCGGCGGTCACCCGGGCGCAGGAACCGGTCCTGATGGCGGAGGCGATGCGGCACGCGGTGGAGGCGGGCCGCCTGGCCCGGCGGGCCGGGCGCATTCCGCGCCGGCACTTCGCGGAGGCGTCGTCGCCGACGGAGGGCATGGCCCGCCTGGACCCGGAGCGGCCCGCCTTCTGAGTCCGGGGCCGGCCACCGCGGCCGCGCGCAGGCGGGCCGGCCCCACATGCGGGGTGCGTCACAGCTCGGCTGCAGTCGTGCCCCGGTGGGGCGGCGACGGAGAGGGCCGACAGTGGTCCCTCGTAGACTCACCTGCGTGGATACGACCCTTCAGGACCCCCTCGTCGGGCAGGTGCTCGACGGCCGCTATCGCGTGGACGCACGGATCGCGACCGGCGGGATGGCCGCGGTCTACCGGGCCGTGGACACCCGCCTGGACCGCGTCCTCGCGCTCAAGGTGATGCACCCGGCACTGGCCGCGGACGCGTCGTTCGTCGAGCGCTTCATCCGTGAGGCCAAGTCGGTCGCGCGCCTCGCCCACCCCAATGTGGTGCAGGTCTTCGACCAGGGCACCGACAGGTCGTACGTCTACCTCGCCATGGAGTACGTCGCCGGGTGCACCCTGCGTGACGTGCTGCGCGACCGGGGGGCGCTGCGCCCGCGCGCCGCCCTGGACATCCTGGAGCCGGTGCTGGCCGCGCTGGGCGCCGCGCACCGTGCCGGGTTCGTGCACCGCGACATGAAGCCGGAGAACGTACTGATAGGTGACGACGGCCGGGTCAAGGTGGCCGACTTCGGTCTCGTCCGGGCCGTCGACACCGTCACCAACACCACGGGCGCCGTCCTCGGCACCGTCTCCTACCTCGCCCCGGAACAGATAGAACACGGCACGGCCGACCCCCGGGTCGACGTGTACGCGTGCGGGGTCGTCCTGTACGAGATGCTGACCGGCGCCAAGCCGCACCACGGCGACTCCCCCGCCCAGGTGCTCTACCGGCATCTGAACGAGGACGTGCCGCCGCCGTCGGCCGCCGTGCCGGGGCTGGCGGTCGAACTGGACGAACTGGTCACGGCGGCGACCGCCCGCAACCCGGAGCTGCGTCCGGACGACGCGGTGGCGCTGCTCGGCCAGGTGCTCGACGCGCGCAGCGCGCTCACCGCCGAACAGCTGGACGCCGTACCGCCGGGGGCCCTCGCCTCCGAGCACGACAACGCCGAGGACCGTACGAGCGTGATCCCGCGTCTGCTGCCGGGCCGCCCGGCGCGCGGCGACCACGGCGACTCCGAGGCCGTACTCAACCGGACGAGCCTGCTCCAGACCCCGCCGCCCGAGCCCGCCGGGCGCTCCAGGCGTCCCCGCGGGGTGCTCGCGCTCGTCCTCGCCGCACTGCTGGTTTTCGGCGTCGGCGCGGGCGTCTGGTACATCAACTCCGGCCAGTTCACCAAGGTCCCGCCGCTGCTGGCGAAGACCGAGGCCGAGGCGCGGACCCGGCTGAAGCGGGCCGGGCTCGAGGCCGGGCCGGTCAGACACTCCTACAGCGACACGGTCAAGCGCGGCACGGTGATCGGCACCGATCCCCCGGCGGGCGCGCGGATCCGCTCCCACGACTCGGTGACATTGACCGTCTCGGACGGCCCCGAGACGGTGCAGGTGCCCGATGTGAAGGGCGACCCGCTGGCCAGGGCGCAGGACCGGCTCAAGAAGGCCGGCCTGGTCCCGGGCATGGTCACGCAGGCGTTCAGCGAGGACGTGCCCAGGGGCTCGGTGATGGGCACGGACCCGGTGGCGGGCACCAGGCGTCACGGCGGTTCGGCGATCGCGCTCACCGTCAGCCAGGGCAGGCCGGTGGAGGTGCCCGAGGTCACCGGCTCCTCCGTCGGCGACGCCACGGACGACCTCGAGGAGGCCGGCCTGAAGGTGCGGATCGCTGACACCCAGGTCACCTCCGAGTTCGACGCCGGACAGGTCGCCCGGCAGTCCCCGGAACCGGGCAAGGAGGTCGGCGAGGGCGACACGGTCACGCTGACGATCTCCAAGGGCCGCGAGCAGGTCGAGGTGCCGGACGTGGTCGGCGACAACGTGGACGACGCGAGGAAGACCCTGGAGGCGGCGGGCTTCCAGGTCGAGGAGGACCGCGGCCTGCTGGGCCTGTTCGGCGACACGGTCAAGCACCAGTCGGTGAAGGGCGGGAAGAAGGCGCCGAAGGGGTCCACGATCACCCTCAAGATCCGCTGACGGGCCTCGCCGGCGCCCGGCCGGCAAGGCGCACGGACGCGCGTGACACCCTTGGGGGGTGAGTACTTCCCCGCCCCTTGGCGCCCTCGCCGCGTCCGCCGTCCCCCGCAACCCCGTCGGCAGTCATGTCCCCGTGGCGGGTGGTCTGCACTCCGTCGGGCTGGCCTACGCGCGGGACATCGGGGCCGAGACCGTGCAGGTCTTCGTCGCCAATCCGCGGGGCTGGGCGACCCCCGCGGGCAATCCCCGGCAGGACGAGGCGTTCCGCGCCGCGTGTGCCGCCGGGTCGATGCCGGTGTACGTGCACGCGCCGTATCTGATCAACTTCGGCTCGCACACCGAGGCGACCGTCGACAGGTCGGTGGAGTCCCTGCGGCACTCGCTGCGCCGGGGCCGCGAGATCGGGGCGCTGGGGGTCGTGGTGCACACCGGGAGCGCCACCGGGGGACGGGACCGGGCCGTCGCGCTGCGGCAGGTGCGTGAGCGGGTGCTGCCGCTGCTGGACGAGCTGACGCACGACGACGACCCGTATCTGCTGCTGGAGTCGACCGCGGGCCAGGGCGCCTCCCTGTGCTCGCGCACCTGGGACTTCGAGACGTACTTCGCGGCCCTGGACGCGCATCCCCGGCTGGGCGTGTGTCTCGACACCTGCCATGTCTTCGCGGCGGGGCACGATCTGACGGGGCCGAGCGGCATGCATCAGACGCTGGATCTGCTGGTGGACACCGTCGGCGAGGGGCGGCTGAAGCTGGTCCACGCGAACGACTCCAAGGATGTGGTCGGCGCCCACAAGGACCGTCACGCGAACATTGGCTCCGGCCATATCGGCGAGGACCCGTTCCGCGCCCTGATGACCCACCCGGCCACTGCGGGCGTGCCCCTGATCATCGAGACGCCGGGCGGGAAGGAGGGCCATACGGCGGACGTGGAGCGCCTGAAGAAGCTGCGGGAGGGCTGATCCCGGGGTTCGGGGGGCCGGTCCGGGTGGTCCGCGCCGCGGTCAGAGCCCGGGGCCGTCGCCGGGTTCCTCCTGGTAGGAGTAACGCTGTTCGCTCCACGGGTCACCGATGTTGTGGTACCCGCGCTCCTCCCAGAAGCCGCGCCGGTCGGCGGTCATGTACTCGATGCCGCGGACCCACTTGGGGCCCTTCCAGGCGTACAGATGGGGGACGATCAGACGCAACGGGAAGCCGTGTTCCGCGGTGAGCAGTTCACCGTCCTTGTGGGTCGCGAGGATCGTGCGGTCCGAGGCGAAGTCGGCGAGGCGGAGATTCGCGCTGTAGCCGTACTCCGCCCAGACCATCACATGGGTGACGGCGGGGGCGGGCGGGGCTATCTCCAGGACCGTGCGGGCCGGGATGCCGCCCCATTCGGCTCCGAGCATGCTGAACTTGGTGACGCAGTGCAGATCCGCCACCACGGTCGCGTACGGCAGGGCCGTGAACTCCTCGTGGTTCCAGCTGTGCTTCTCGCCGTCCGCGGTGGCGCCGAAGACGCGGAAATCCCAGCGCTCGGGGCGGAACTTCGGCACCGGGCCGTAGTGCGTGACCGGCCAGCCCCGCTGAAGTCGCTGTCCCGGCGGAAGCTCGGACCGTACCGTTTCTCCTGACGCGCGCTCCACCGGATGACCCATGACTCCATCCTGACAGACCACGGAGGGTGCATCGGACCATCGGACGGCTAAACCGGGCAACTCGCACTAAGCGTGAACTTACTGGACGCCCCTGTGTGCCGGTGCAATCATGCGGCGCAACCCGCCAGTCCCCCGCTTGGAAGGAGCCCGGGCGATGCAGGGCGACCCCGAGATCATCGAATTCCTCAACGAGCAGCTCACGGGCGAGCTGACCGCGATCAACCAGTACTTCCTGCACGCGAAGATGCAGGAGAACTTCGGCTGGTACAAGCTCGCCACGTACACCCGGCGCGAGTCGTTCGACGAGATGAAGCATGCGGAGGTGCTCACCGACCGCATCCTCTTCCTGGAGGGCCTGCCGAACTACCAGCGGCTCTTCCATGTGCGGGTGGGGCAGACCGTGCGGGAGATGTTCGAGGCTGACCGGCAGATCGAGGTGGAGGCGATCGACCGGCTCAGGCGCGGGATCAAGGTCATGCGGGAGAAGGGCGACATCACGTCCGCAAACATCTTCGAGTCGATCCTCCAGGACGAGGAGCACCACATCGACTATCTCGACACCCAGCTGGAGCTGGTGGACAAGCTCGGCGAGGCGCTCTACCTCTCGCAGCTCATCGAACAGCCGGACAGCTAGGCGGCCGGGACCGCTAGGCGGCGTCCCGCAGACTCCTCGGGCCGTCCGGACCCGGGCCGTCCAGAGCGGAAAGGACCGGCTCGCCCCGGTCGACGAGCTCCCGGCGCGGGCACGCGCCCCTGCCCAGCAGCGCCTGGATCCGTCGTACGCACGAGCCGCAGTCCGTGCCCGCCTTGCAGGCGGACGCTATCTGCCGGGGGGTGCGGGCACCGTTCGCCGCGTGATCCTTGACCTGCTGCTCGGTGACTCCGAAGCAGCTGCAGACGTACACGCGGTTCACCTCCCGACGGGGATCGCTGGGGTCGCGCCATCCCGATTGTTCGGTGAGGCAAACCTAACCTTACCCGTCGCTCCGGACCCGTGGAAACGGGTCGGGGCGCGGATCCCATGTGATCCGCGCCCCACTCACCGCGCCGGCACCGAGGCCGCGGCCTACTGGTCCCGGTACATCTCCGCGACGAGGAAGGCCAGGTCGAGGGACTGGCTGCGGTTCAGCCGCGGGTCGCACGCGGTCTCGTAGCGCTGGTGCAGATCGTCTACGAAGATCTCGTCGCCGCCGCCCACGCACTCGGTGACGTCGTCGCCGGTCAGCTCGACATGGATACCGCCCGGGTGGGTGCCGAGCTCCTTGTGGACCTCGAAGAAGCCCTTGACCTCGTCCAGCACGTCGTCGAAGCGGCGGGTCTTGTGGCCGGAGGCCGCCTCGAAGGTGTTGCCGTGCATCGGGTCGGTCACCCAGGCCACCACCGCGCCCGAGGCCGTGACCTTCTCCACCAGCTCGGGCAGCTTGTCGCGGATCTTGTCCGCGCCCATGCGCACGATGAAGGTCAGCCGGCCGGGCTCCCGCTCCGGGTCGAGGCGCTCGATGTAGTGCAGCGCCTCCTCGGCCGTGGTCGTCGGACCGAGCTTGATGCCGATCGGGTTGCGGATCCGCGAGGCGAACTCGATGTGCGCGCCGTCCAGCTGACGGGTGCGCTCACCGATCCACACCATGTGCCCCGACACGTCGTACAGCTGCCCGGTGCGCGAGTCGGTCCGGGTCAGCGCCGACTCGTAGTCGAGCAGCAGCGCCTCGTGCGAGGAGAAGAACTCGACGGTCTTGAACTCCTCCGGGTCGGTCCCGCAGGCGTGCATGAAGTTCAGCGCGCTGTCGATCTCACGCGCGAGCTGCTCGTAGCGCTGCCCGGACGGCGACGACCTCACGAAGTCCTGGTTCCAGGCGTGCACCTGGCGCAGGTCGGCGTAGCCCCCGGTGGTGAAGGCGCGCACGAGGTTCAGCGTCGAGGCGGACGCGTGGTACATCCGCTTCAGGCGCTCCGGGTCGGGGATCCGGGAGTCCTCGGTGAACTCGAAGCCGTTGACGGAGTCGCCGCGGTAGACGGGCAGGGTCACCCCGTCGCGGGTCTCGGTCGGCTTGGAGCGCGGCTTGGAGTACTGGCCGGCGATCCGGCCGACCTTCACGACGGGCACCGAGGCGGCGTACGTGAGCACGGCGCCCATCTGGAGCAGGGTCTTGAGCTTGTTGCGGATGTGATCGGCGGACACCGCGTCGAAGGCCTCCGCACAGTCTCCGCCCTGCAACAGGAACGCCTCGCCCCTGGCGACGGCTCCCATCCGGGCGCGCAGCTGGTCGCACTCGCCCGCGAAGACGAGTGGCGGATACGACTCGAGGTCCGCGATCACCTTGCGCAGAGCCTCGGGGTCGGGGTACTCGGGCTGCTGCGCCGCGGGCAGGTCTCGCCAGGTGTTGCCAGCGCCGGCGCTGGTCTTAGCGTTCACGGTCACGCCCTCAACACTACGGCTTCGGATGGAGCCTCCCTCCGCACGCCCAGCAAATGAGACAGCCGCTACACCTTGTGGACATGGGGTACAGTGCGTCGCATGTTCGCGCACACGACCCAGAACTGGTGGTGGACCGCTTCTCCGGCGGCCCACTGACGCGCGTACCCACGACTTCGCGAAGGCCGCCCGAGGGGCGGCCTTCCGTGTTTCCGGCACCGGGCCGTTCCCTCTCACCTCACCGAGAAGGACACGGACCATGCACCTGACCGATCTGCTGACCGATCCCCGCCCCTTCGCCCTGCTCCGCCGCCGCACGCCCGGGCGCGATCACGACACCGTGGAGGTGCTGGCCGGCCCGGTCCGGGAGTACGCGCGCCTCGCCGACCTCCCCGGCGAGGCACTGGCCCTGGTCCCCTACCGCCAGATCCGCGAGCGCGGCTTCGACGTCCGCGACGACGGCACCCCGCTGCTGGCCCTGACACCGGAGGAGTCCTCGGAGCTCCCGCTGGAGCGGGCTCTCGCGCAGCTGCCGCGGCACGACGTCCGCGTGCAGGACGGTGGCTTCGACGTGTCCGACGAGGAGTACGCCGGGATCGTCGGGCGGGTGCTGCACGAGGAGATCGGGCGGGGCGAGGGCGCGAACTTCGTGATCCGCCGGACGTACGAGGGCCGGATCCCGGGGTTCGGCCGGGCCGACGCGCTCGCCCTGTTCCGGCGCCTGCTGGTCGGCGAGCGCGGGGCCTACTGGACCTTCGTGGTGCACACCGGGGACCGCACCCTGGTCGGGGCCAGTCCGGAGGTGCATGTGCGGATGTCGGGCGGAACCGTCGTGATGAATCCGATCAGCGGCACCTACCGCTATCCGGCCGGCGGCCCGACGCCCGAGGACCTGCTGGCCTTCCTCGCCGACGGCAAGGAGACCGAGGAGCTGTCGATGGTGGTCGACGAGGAGCTCAAGATGATGTGCACGGTCGGCGACCGGGGCGGGGTGGTGGTCGGGCCGCGGCTCAAGGAGATGGCGCACCTCGCGCACACCGAGTACGAACTGCGCGGGCGGTCGTCCCTGGACGTGCGGGAGGTGCTGCGCGAGACCATGTTCGCGGCCACCGTCACCGGCTCTCCCGTGCAGAACGCCTGCCGGGTCATCGAGCGGCACGAGACCGGGGGGCGCGGCTACTACGCGGGGGCGCTGGCTCTCATCGGCCGGGACTCGGGCGGCGCCCAGACCCTGGACTCCCCCATCCTCATCCGTACCGCCGACATCGACGCGGACGGACGGCTGCGGGTGCCGGTAGGCGCCACCCTCGTGCGCGGCTCGGACCCGGCGGGCGAGGTCAAGGAGACACACGCCAAGGCTGCGGGGGTGCTGGCCGCGCTGGGGGTGCGGCCGTCCCGGCCGGCCGAGGAGCGGTCGCGGCCCCGGCTGGCCGACGACCCCCGGGTGCGGGCGGCGCTGGACGGACGGCGGGCCTCCCTCTCGCCGTTCTGGCTGCGGATGCAGACGCCGACCGGGGAGCTGACCGGGCACGCCCTGGTCGTCGACGGCGAGGACACCTTCACCGCGATGCTCGCGCACCTTTTGCGGTCGTCGGGCCTGGAGGTGACCGTTCGGCGCTACGACGAGCCCGGGCTGCGGGAGGTGGTGCTCGCGCACGAAGGTCCGGTGGTGCTCGGGCCGGGCCCGGGCGACCCGTCGGACACGGCCGACCCCAAGATGCGGTTCCTGCGGGAGCTGACGGCGGAGGTCGTCCGGGGGCACGGGCACCGAGTGCTGGGTGTCTGCCTGGGGCACGAGCTGCTCGCGGCCGAACTGGGACTGGAGATCGTCCGCAAGGCGGTGCCGCACCAGGGCGCGCAGACGGAGATCGACCTGTTCGGGCGGCGGGAGACCGTCGGCTTCTACAACAGCTTCGTGGCCCGCTGCGACGACGAGGCGGCGGCGGGGCTGGCCGCGCACGGCGTCGAGGTCAGCCGCGGGGAGGGCGACGAGGTGCACGCCCTGCGCGGACCCGGTTTCGCCGGGGTGCAGTTCCACCCGGAGTCGGTGCTGACGCTGAACGGCGCCGGCATCGTCCGGGAGCTGGCCGGGCGGCTGTGCGGCGCCGACGCGCTCTCGGAGCGGCGGCCGGCCCGGTAGCCGTGGGCCGGAAGCGGCGCGTGGGCGTGGGGGTGCCCGTACGGAACGGCACCCCCGTGAGGTGAGCGTGCGGGCCCGTCAGCCGAAGAAGACACCGACCTCTTCGTACAGCTTCGGGTCGACGGTCTTCAGCTTGGCCGTGGCCTCCGAGAGCGGGACGCGGACGATGTCGGTGCCGCGCAGGGCGACCATCTTTCCGAAGTCGCCCTCGCGGACGGCCTCGATGGCGTGGAGGCCGAAGCGGGTGGCGAGCCAGCGGTCGAAGGCGCTGGGGGTGCCACCGCGCTGGACATGGCCGAGGACGGTCGTACGGGCCTCCTTGCCCGTGCGCCTCTCGATCTCCTTGGCGAGCCACTCGCCGACGCCCGAGAGGCGCACATGCCCGAACGAGTCCAGCGACTGGTCCTTGAGCACCATGTCGCCGTCCTTGGGCATCGCGCCCTCGGCCACCACCACGATCGGGGCGTACGACGCCTTGAACCGCGACGTCACCCAGGCGCACACCTGGTCGACGTCGAAGCGCTGCTCGGGGATGAGGATGACGTTCGCGCCGCCGGCCAGCCCCGAGTGGATCGCGATCCAGCCCGCGTGCCGGCCCATCACCTCCACCACCAGGACCCGCATATGCGACTCCGCCGTCGTGTGCAGGCGGTCGATCGCCTCGGTCGCGATGTTGACGGCGGTGTCGAAGCCGAAGGTGTAGTCCGTGGCGGACAGGTCGTTGTCGATGGTCTTCGGGACGCCGACGACCCGGACGCCGTACTCGTCGGCCAGCCGCGCCGCGACCCCCAGGGTGTCCTCGCCGCCGATCGCGACGAGCGCGTCGACCTCCTCCTTGGCGAGGTTGTCCTTGATGCGGCGGATGCCGTTGTCCTGCTTGAGCGGATTGGTGCGCGAGGAGCCGAGGATCGTGCCGCCGCGGGGCAGGATGCCGCGCACGGCGGAGATGTCCAGCCGCACGGTGTCGCCTTCGAGGGGACCCCGCCAGCCGTCCCGGAAGCCGACGAAGTCGTAGCCGTACTCCTGCACGCCCTTGCGCACGATGCCCCGGATGACGGCGTTGAGCCCGGGGCAGTCGCCGCCTCCGGTCAGTACTCCGACCCGCATGGAAATGTCCTTTCGCCGCGGTTGCCTGATGCGGGTCACGCTAATGGTGACCCACGTCACTCCGGCATGCCTCGAAAGGTCAATTCCGGTGATGACTCGGCCAGTTGATCACCAGGGTCGAATCCGGCTTCACCCGAAGGTGGGTAGCGGATGCACGCGTGGGCGGTTCACACCCGTCGTGCACCCGGGCGCGTGTCAGCCCTCGTCCAGCCCTCGCTCGATCGCGTACCGCACCAGCTCGACCCGGTTGTGCAGCTGGAGCTTGCCGAGGGTGTTCTGCACGTGGTTCTGCACGGTGCGGTGCGAGATGACCAGACGCTCGGCGATCTGCTTGTAGCTCAGGCCCTTGGCGACCAGCCGCAGCACCTCTCTCTCGCGGTCGGTCAGCCGCGGCGCCTCCGGCTCGTCGGCGTACGCGGCCAGGACCGGTTCGGCGGCGAGACGGCGGTACTCGCCGAGAACCAGGCCCGCGAGGCCGGGCGTGAACACCGGGTCGCCGACCGCCGTACGGCGCACCGCGTCGATCAGGTCGGCCGTGGACGCGGACTTCAGCAGATAGCCCGTCGCGCCCGACTTCACCGCCTCCAGCACATCCGCGTGCTCACCGCTCGCCGACAGCACCAGGACCCGCAACGCCGGGTTGGCGCCCACGAGTTCCTTGCACACCTGGACGCCGGGCCTCGCGGGCAGATTGAGGTCGAGGACGAGGACGTCGGGCGCCGCGGCCAGGGCCCGGCGCACGGCCTGCTCGCCATCGCCCGCGGTGGCGACCACATGGAAGCCGGACTCGGCCAGGTCGCGGGCGACGGCGTCGCGCCACATGGGGTGGTCGTCGACCACCATGACCTTGATCGGTTCACGCCGCGCGTCCGTGGTGTCCGCGGTCATCGCGTATCAGCCCTCCCCTGTGAGGCCTCCAGGCCCCCGGCGTCCTTCGGTATCTTCAGTTCCACTTCCGTGCCCTGGCCGGGGACCGAGATCAGCTCGGCGGTACCGCCGATGTCGCGCAGCCGGCCGCGGATCGACTGGGCCACCCCGAGCCGTCCCTCGCCCTCGGCCTGGGCGAGCCGCCCCTCCGGGATGCCGGGCCCGTCGTCGCGTACGGTCACGACGATGCCGTCCGGCTCGTCCTCGACCAGGATCCAGGCGCGCGCCCCCTGCCCCGCGTGTCTGCGGACATTGTCCAGCGCCGCACCGACGGCGGCGGCCAGTTCACCCGCGACGGCCGGGGCGAGCGGCACCGGGGAGCCGGGCTCGGAGAGCGTCACCCGGGCACCGGCGTACGGGGCGAGCAGCAGGCGCAGATCCACCGGGCCCTCCTCGGCGTCCGGCTCGTCGACCAGGCGGACGACCGCGCCGAGCGCCGCGTCCTCCGACACCCGTGAGAGAGGCACCAGGCCGCCGGAGACGAGGGCGCGCAGCGCCACCTCCTGCTCGCCGGCGAGCCGGCCCAGCTCCGCGGCCTCGCCGCCGAGGGCGGTGCCGCGCCGCTGCACCATGGCCAGCACCTGGAGCACGCTGTCGTGGATGTCCCGGGCCAGCCGCTCCCGTTCACGGGTCGCCGCCTCGATCTCCAGAGCGCGGGCGAGGGTGCGTTCGGAGGCACGGGCGACCTCGACGACATATCCGATCGCGATGGAGGCGACCCAGACGAGGACGACGTTGTGGACGGTGTCGCGGGCCGGGGCGCCGCGTTCGACCAGATTCGCCACGGCGACCGCGGTGGAGGCGAGGGCCGCCCAGCGCCAGCCGCCCTTGATGGCGTATGCGAGGACCGATCCGGCGGTCCATATCGACGGCAGTGTCGGGCCGCCTTCGAGGACCCGCTCGTGGGTGTCGGCGAGGGGCGTCAGAAGGATGCCGGAGAGCGCGATGGCCAGGTCGACGGCCAGGAAACGCTTGGTGCAGCTCGCCGCGTTCGCCACCCTGGGCAGCGTGGACAGCGTCCACACGCTCAGCACCGCGTAGTAGGCGATCGCGAGCCAGGGCCGCGCGAATCTGCCGTAGGCCGTCGCGAACAGTCCGATCGCATACAGCAACGTCAGCACGCGGTACGCCGTGAGGGCACGCCACAGGGGCTGCTCGACCGACATCCTCACGACCCGCTCGCGCTTGGCCATGCCCCCCTTGTCCCCCTCCCCCTTTTCCCCGGTCGAGTTCTCCGCCGGGCCGTACGCCGAGCCGAGCCGATCGGGCCCTAGGAGGCCTTGTGTTCCTTCGCGGCGTCCTTCTGGGCCTGCTTCTCCGCCTTCGCCGCCTCCGCGATCTGCCGCTTGGCGGCGGTCGCGTACATGTCGACGTACTCCTGTCCGGAGAGCTTCATGATCTCGTACATGACCTCGTCGGTCACCGCGCGCAGCACGAAACGGTCGTGTTCCATGCCCTGGTAGCGCCTGAAGTCGAGCGGCCTGCCGATGCGGATGCCCGGGCGCATCAGCTTGGGGACGATCTTCCCCGGCGGCTGGATCTTCTCGGTGTCGATCATGGCGACGGGGATCACGGGCGCGCCGGTGGCGAGCGCAACGCGGGCCAGGCCCCCGGGCTTGCCACGGTAGAGCCGGCCGTCGGGCGATCGGGTGCCCTCCGGGTAGATGCCGAACAGCTCGCCGCGCTCCAGCACCTCGATACCGCTCTTGATGGCCGCCTCGCCCGCCCCGCGTGCTCCGGAGCGGTCGACGGGGAGCTGGCCCACGCCCTTGAAGAAGGCGGCGGTCAGCCGGCCCTTCACGCCGGGCGTGGTGAAGTACTCGGCCTTCGCGATGAACGTGACCTTGCGGTCGAGGACCACGGGCAGGAAGAACGAGTCCGAGAAGGACAGATGATTGCTCGCCAGGATGGCGGGGCCCGCGGCGGGGACGTTCTCCAGGCCCTCGACCCAGGGTCTGAAGGCGAGCTTCAGCGGCCCCCCGATGGATACCTTCATCGCGCCGTAAAACAACCGAGTGCCTCCTGTGTCTGTCGAACAGACCTTAACCCGGTCCGCCGCCAAAGAACCCGACGGCCCTGGTCGGTGTCAGTGCCGTCGCGTACGGTGAAGTACCTGCAATCGACGTGCCCAGCCCCTTTTCATGAACAGGAGACCGACGTGCCGGTCCTCCCCGGAGCAGAGCCGTACCGCCACGAGGGCGGGGAAGTCGGCGTCCTCCTCTGCCACGGCTTCACCGGTTCCCCGCAGTCGCTGCGCCCCTGGGCGGAGTATCTCGCCGAGCGTGGCCTCACCGTCTCGCTGCCGCTGCTGCCCGGGCACGGCACGCGCTGGGAGGACATGCAGCTCACCGGCTGGCACGACTGGTATGCGGAGGTGGACCGCGCGCTGCGCGCCCTGCGCGACCGCTGCACCCAGGTGTTCGTGGCCGGACTGTCCATGGGCGGCGCCCTGGCCCTGCGACTCGCTGCCCGGCACGGGGACGCGGTCAGCGGCGTCGTGGTCGTCAACCCGGCGAACAAGGTGCACGGTCTGTCCGCGTACGCCCTTCCGGTGGCCCGTCACCTCGTCCGGACGACGAAGGGCATCGCCAGCGACATCGCCAAGGAGGGGAGCACCGAGCTGGGCTACGACCGGGTGCCCCTGCACGCCGCGCACTCCCTGCGGAACTTCTTCCGGGTCGTCGACGGCGAGCTGCCGCAGGTCACCCAGCCGCTGCTGCTCCTGCACAGCCCCCAGGACCATGTGGTCCCGCCCGCCGACTCGGCCCGGATCCTCAGCCGGGTCTCCTCCACGGACGTGCGGGAGATCCTGCTGGAACAGAGCTACCACGTGGCGACGTTGGACCACGATGCGGACCGGATCTTCGAGGAGAGCCTCGCGTTCATCGGCCGGCTCGCGCCCAGTCTCGGCAAGGAAGGGACGGCCGCAGGTGGCTGAGCACGACTCCGACCGCGAGGACCGCGAGCCGGAAGAGAAGGGTGTGCCCATCGACGAGGAGGCCGCCTGGGCGGCGATCGTCGCGGGGTACGGCGAGGAACCGCCGGACCCGTCGGGCGCCAGACCGCTCCGGTCCGTCGAGGACCTGGCACTGCCCGATCCGGAGCCGGCCGGCGGCAAGGGCGACGAGTCGAAGATCGAGCCGGCCAAGCCGCTGGGCAGCTCGATCTCCTTCGCACCGGGCGTCGGCCCGCGCGACTACACGACGCCGGAGCCCTCGGAGGAGGACTTCGACGAGGACGACGAGGGGCATTTCGTGCCCCCGGAGCCGCCGCCGCTGCCGACGGCCGACACCACGGCGAAGTTCGCCTGGCTCGGGATGATCGGCGGCCCGGTGCTGCTTCTGCTGGCGGTGCTGCTCGGCTGGGACATGACGTGGTGGCTCACCACGCTCGGCGTCGGCGGTTTCCTGGGCGGCTGCGCGACGCTGGTGGTCCGGATGAAGACGGACGACGAGGACGACGGCGATCCGGGCCGGGGCGCGGTCGTCTGACCTCAGACCGGTCCCTGCGCGGAGTCCGGCCGGTCCCTGCGCGGAGTCCGGCCGGTCCCTGCGAGCTTGTGCGACCGGTCCCTGTGACTAGGACGCGGGGACTCTGAGGGCGGCCAGGACCGGAAGGTGGTCCGTGGCCGCCCCCAGGTCCCGCTGCGTCACCCCGGGATGCCCGAGCGGGACGCCGCAGCCGAGGACCTCGACGCCCCGCGTGGCGAAGATCGCATCGATGCGCTGGTAGGGATCGGCCGGCGTCCAGGTGTGCTCGGCGCCCCAGGGAGCGGTGGCCCGGCCGTCCTGGAGTGCGGTGGCCAGGCGCGCGAAGGTGGGACCGTCCGGCCGTTCGTTGAGGTCGCCGCCGACGACCGCATGCGCCGTACCGAGGCCGGCGAGCCGGTCGAGCAGCATGCCGCCCTGCGCGTACCGCTCGTCCTTCCGCAGGCTCAGATGGCAGCTGATGACGCCGAGCCGCGCACCGCCGAACCGCACGACCGCCGTCGCGAGGCCCCGCCGGTGCAGACCCGGGGTGAGCGGCAGCAGCACGTCCTCGGTGCGCTCGACGGTGGCACGGAGCGAGCACAGCAGGGCCGGTCCGGCGGCGGTGGCGCCGCCGGAGAGGACCACGAGGCCGGAGGCCGCCGCCAGCCGGGCGAGCTTCTTGCGCCAGCGGAAGAAGCGGGGCGCCTCCTGGACGAGCACCAGGTCGGGCGCGCAGGCGCTGATCACTCGGGCGAGCGCGTCGGTGTCGTCGCGCATCGAGCGGATGTTGTAGCTGAGAACGCGGATGACGGCCGAACCGTCGGGCTCGGTACGGGAGTTGGGCAGCGGAATGGTCGTCGCCATGCCGATCAAGATACGCCGGGGCGCGGCGTGCGGGGCGGAGGTGACCGCCGCGGGAAGACACACCCCCTGCGTGCGGTCCGCGCATCCGCCCCTGCTCGCGTCACATGATCGGGTCGGGCTCCCGGGCCAGGTCCGCGGCGCCGACCAGGCCCGCCTTGTTGCCGAGCTGCGCGGCGATCACATCGGCGACCGGGCGCCAGTTGCCGCCGACCAGCCAGCGCTTGTACGAGTTGCGGATCGGGTCGAGGACCAGCTCGCCCTCGTCCGAGAGGCCGCCGCCCACGATGAAGGCGGAGGGGTCGAACAGCGAGGCCAGGTCGGCGAGGCCGGCACCGGCCCAGCGGGCCAGCTCGCGGTAGGAGTCGACGGCCACCGGGTCGCCCTGGCGGGCGGCCATGGAGATGTGCTTGCCCTCGATGCCGCCGGGGGTGCCGTTGCCGAGCGAGAGCAGCAGCTCGGCGTTCTCGGGGGTGGCGTTGGCGCGCTGCTTGGCGTACCGCACCAGGGCGCGGCCGGAGGCGTACTGCTCCCAGCAGCCCTGCGAGCCGCAGCCGCACAGCAGGCCGTCCGGGACCATCCGGATGTGGCCGAACTCGGCGGCCACACCGAAGTGGCCGCGGCGGAGCTTGTTGCCGATGATGATGCCGCCGCCGAGGCCGGTGCCGAGCGTGATGCAGATGACGTTGCGGTGGCCCTTGCCCGCGCCGAACTTGTACTCGCCCCACGCGGCGGCGTTCGCGTCGTTCTCGACGACCACCGGGAGACCCACGCGGGCCTCGACCTTCTCCTTCAGCGGCTCCTGGCGCCAGTCGATGTTCGGCGCGAAGTAGACCGTGGAGCGCTGGCGGTTGACGTAGCCGGCGGCACCGATCCCGACACCGACGATCTCGTGCCCCGCGTGGGCGCCCTCGACTGCAGCGGCAATGGCGTCCACGATGGCCTCGGGCGTGCCCGGAGTCGGCACGTTGTGGGTCGAGAGGATGTTGCCTTCCTCGTCGACCACACCGGCCGCGATCTTCGTGCCGCCGATGTCGACGCCGATGGTGAGTCCCATGAATCCCTCAGTTTCGGTCGAGCCCCGCTACGGCCAACCGTACCCGAGGGCGCTGAGGGCTGTCGGCCGCTCCCTGCGGCCTCCCGAGCGCCGGACGCTCCGGCCGGGCCCAGGGTCTGTCTTTCGACGCCGGGCCGATCCCAAAGCAAGCCCTAGTCGAGGTCGATGTGCTCTCCGGGCCCCTGCTCCCCGCCCCGGCGGCGGGCGTCGGCGTCCCCGGAGGTGCGGCTCGTCCAGCGCTTCTCCTGGGCCTCGACGGCGGAGCGGTAGGCCGCCAGGAGCTCGGAACCGGCCGCGGCGAGATGGTCGAAGACCTGCGGATTGCGCTCTATCACCGGTTCGACGGCGGCCTTGGCCTGCTGCACCACCTGCTGGACCATCTGCTGGGCCGCTCCCGAGGCGGCGGCACCGAACAGGGGCGTCGGCAGCTCGGACAGCTTGTCGGCGACGGCGTCGACGAGCTTGCGCAGCTCCTCGGCGGCCGAGCCGGACGGCTGACCGTACCGGGCACGGCGGCGGGCCTTCTCCGCGGCGAGGTCCTCGGCGCACGCCTTGGCCCAGGCGTCGGCGTCGGACGCCGCCTCCCCCATGTTCCCGGCCCCGTTCGTCCAGGGGGTACCCCCACCATCGGCGCCTTCCCCCTGTGCGGCGTCGTACGGGGGGCGCTCTTCGCTCATGGCGGACTCCTGACTGCGGTTCGTACCCCCGACGTTACCCGAACGGGGGTACCCGATTCTCCGTGTACGGGGTCGTTTCCGGGCGCCCGAGACGGTCCCGGTCAGGCCCGGCGCGGCCACAGCACGGGGTCCGGCGCGAACCGGATGCGCAGCTCGCCCTCCCGCAACGCGGCCCCGGACACGGTGCACCGGCGCAGGGCCGACGGCAGCGGGACGACACGGCGGAACGGTCCCGCGGTCACGACCAGTTCGTCGCCGCGCCGCACGAGGTCGAGGTCGTCGCGTATGACGCCGGGCAGCGGGATGTGCCATACGAGCACACCGTCGTCGGCGAGCCGGTCCTTCACGTGCCACTCGACCGGGGCGGGTGCCCGGTCGACGGCGGGGACGGCGAGCGCGGCGAGGTCGTCGGCGCCGCGCGGGTCCCGGCCGAGATGGGGGACACCGTGCACGCCGTGGACGCCCCGCCACTCCTCCACCGTCTTGCGCTGCTGGGCGACGAGCCCGGCGAGCCAGGGGTCCGGGACGTCCTCGGGCAGGACGCGGTTCGCGACCAGGACCTCGGGGCGCAGGCCGCGCAGGGCGAGGCCGGTGGCCGCGGACCGGACAGCGTCGGCGCCGGCCGGGCCGGGCTCGGCGACCAGCCGGACGCTCGTGGCCCGGTCGGCGACGACGGCCTCGACGGCGGCCAGTTCGACGTCCCAGCGGGCGGCGGTCTCGTACAGCCACTCGGCGGGCATCGGCACGCCCGCGAGGCGGCCGAGCACGGGGCGCAGGGCGCGCGCGGCCTGCCGTTCCGGCGGGAGCAGCCGGCGCAGATAGCGACGGAGTTCCTCGGGCAGGGCGAGCAGGGCGAGCGCCTGGGGGGCGGGGGGCAGGTCGACGACGAGGAGGTCGTACGAGTCCGAGAGGGCGGCGTCGCGCAGGGCGCGCAACAGGGCGAGTTCCTCGGCGCCGGGCAGCGGGGTGACCTCCTCGGGGTCCAGCCGGGCGGCGCCGAGCAGGTCGAGTGCGCCGGCCGCGCGGTCCTGGAAGGCGACGAGGTCCTCCCGGAAGCGGGCGTCGGCGTCCGGGCGCCAGGCCGTGAGCCCGGGCGCGGCCTCGGCGGGGGCGGTGCCGGTTCGGACTCCGAGTACGGCACCGAGGGTGTCGGTGCGGTCGGCGCTGAGCACCAGGGTGCGGGTGCCCCTCCGGGCCGCTTCCAGCGCGGTGGCCGCGGCGACGGTGGTGCGGCCGGAACCGCCGGGGCCGGTGATCAGGATGGTGCGCATGGTCGTGAACGCTACCCGCGCCCGGCGGCGGGGCTGAGCAGGACACCGGCGTGCCCGAAGTCGCCGTGGCGTCCGGGGCCCATGGCCCCGGACCGCGCTTCGGGCGGACGGGCAGAGCCGGTCCCCTACTTCTCGTTCTTCTCGCCCGACTCCACCCGCTTCTTCAGCCCGGCCAGGGCCCGGTCGATGATGACCTTCTCCGCCTTGCGCTTGATCATGCCGAGCATCGGGATCTTGACGTCGACCGTCAGCTGGTACGTCACCTCCGTGCCGCCGGAAGTGGCCGGCTTCAGCAGGTAGGAGCCGTCCAGGGAGCGGAGCATCTGGGACTTGACGAGGGTCCAGGAGACCTCGTTGTCGCCCGTCCAGGTGTACGCCAGAGTCTGGTCGTCCTTGATCGCGCCCGCGTCCATGACCAGGCGCACCTGCTCGGCACGGCCCTGCGCGTCCGCCGCGAGGACCTCCGCCTCCTTCACCTCGCCCGTCCAGTCCGGATAGCGCGCGAAGTCGGCGATCACCCGCATGACGTCGGCCGGAGCCGCCTCGATCGTGATGCTCGAGCTGGTGTGTTCCGCCATCGCCGTGGCTCCTCCAGATGCGGTCCGGTGAGGGAGGGTGGTGCGCCCGTGCGCAAGTGCGCACGTGTGTGCAGCGTGAAGGCTACCGCGCACGCGCCGTGCCGCTACCACCCCACCTGCGGTTCGGCCACCGGCCCGTCGTGCGGGCGGGGCGGTCCGGGCCCCCGCGGGTCACCACTCCAGCGCCCAGGGCCTCCCGCTGCCCGCGAAATGCCCCACGTTCACGCACTCCGTGGCGCCGATCCGCATCCGGCGCACCAGCGGCTGGTGGACATGACCGAAGAGCGAGTAGCGCGGACGCGTGCGACGGATCGCCTCCAGCAGGGCCCGGCTGCCGCGCTCGAAGCGGCGCGCCACCGTGTCGTAGACCAGCTCGGGCACCTCCGGCGGGATGTGGGTGCACAGTACGTCCACCTCGCCCACCGCCTCGATCTTCGCCGCGTACTCCTCGTCGCTGATCTCGTACGGGGTGCGCATGGGGGTGCGCAGGCCCCCGCCGACGAAGCCGAAGGTCCAGCCGCCGATCTCCACCCGCTCGCCGTCGAGCACGGTGGTGCCGGCACCGGCGTACTCGGACCACAGGGCCGGCATGTCGACATTGCCGTAGGTGGCGTAGGTCGGGGTCGGGAACGCGGCGAACAGCTCGGTGTACTGCTTGCGCACCGCCTTCTCGATCGCCGCGGCACGGTCATCGCCCACCCCGGCCCACAACCGGGCGCCGAAGGCGCGCGCCTCCTCGAAGCGGCGGGCGGTGCGCAGCTCGACGATCCGGTCGGCGTTCTCCTTGCCGAACAGGTCCGGGAAGATTCCGCGTGAGTGGTCGGCGTAGTCGAGGAAGAGGACCAGATCCCCCAGGCAGAGCAGGGCGTCGGCCCCGTCCCCTGCTCTGGCCAGGTCGCGCGCGTTGCCGTGCACGTCGCTGACCACGTGAACGCGCGTCTTCGGAGTGCCGGCCGGTGTGGGTGCCATGACGATCAAGGGTAGGGCTGTGGGACATATGTGAACAGTGGCGGGCGGACCTGCGGTTACTGGCCAGTCAGTAAAGGGGTGGACTACTGTGCGCGAAGGAACGCCAAGACGTGTGACGCACGGAACATCTCGCCGGGACCCCCTGTCCCGGAGGCCATACCGGCGGGTAACGTCCGGGCAGTCCAGTCGTGCTCAGGGTTTCAACCAACGTCTGTCGGTGGGAACGCTGCGCACCTGACCGAGCCTTGGACCGCACCGTCGCAGCACACAGAGTCGTGGCGTCGGCGCCCTATGAGGAGCAGCAGTCTTGCGCGAGTTCAGCCTTCCGGCTTTGTACGAGGTCCCTGCGGACGGCAATCTGACCGACATCGTCCGCAGAAACGCCGCGCAGCATCCCGATGTCGCCGTCATCGCCCGCAAGGTGGGCGGTACCTGGCAGGACGTCACCGCCACCACCTTCCTCGCCGAGGTGCGGAGCGCGGCGAAGGGACTCATCGCCTCCGGTGTCCAGCCGGGCGACCGGGTGGGTCTCCTGTCCCGCACCCGCTACGAGTGGACCCTGCTGGACTTCGCGATCTGGAGCGCCGGGGCGGTCACCGTGCCGGTGTACGAGACCAGCTCGCCGGAGCAGGTGGAGTGGGTCCTCGGCGATTCGGGCGCCACCGCCTGCATCGTGGAGCTGGACGCTCACGCCGCGGCCGTCGAGTCGGTGCGCGACCGGCTGCCCGCGCTGAAGCACGTCTGGCAGATCGAGGCCGGAGGCGTGGAGGAGCTGGGCCGGGCCGGCAAGGACGTCAGCGACGCGACGGTCGAGGAGCGCAGCTCGCTCGCCAAGGCCGACGACCCGGCGACGATCGTCTACACCAGCGGGACCACCGGACGCCCCAAGGGCTGTGTGCTCACGCACCGCAACTTCTTCGCCGAGTGCGGCAACATCGTCGAGCGGCTGCGTCCGCTCTTCCGCACGGGCGAGTGCTCCGTCCTGCTCTTCCTGCCGCTCGCGCACGTCCTCGGGCGTCTGGTGCAGATCGCGCCCATGATGGCGCCGATCAAGCTGGGCTGCGTCCCGGACATCAAGAACCTCACCGAGGAACTCGGCGCGTTCCGGCCGACGTTGATCCTCGGTGTGCCGCGCGTCTTCGAGAAGGTCTACAACTCGGCGCGGGCCAAGGCGCGGGCCGAAGGCAAGGGGAAGATCTTCGACAAGGCGGCGGACGCGGCGATCGCGTACAGCCGCGCCCTGGACACCCCGTCCGGCCCGTCGCTCGGTCTGAGGATCAAGCACAAGGCGTTCGACAAGCTCGTCTACAGCAAGCTGCGCGGGGTGCTGGGCGGTCGCGGCGAGTACGCCATCTCCGGCGGCGCCCCGCTCGGCGAGCGCCTCGGACACTTCTTCCGCGGCATCGGCTTCACGGTCCTGGAGGGCTACGGCCTGACCGAGACCGCCGCGGCCACGGCCTTCAACCCGTGGGACCGGCAGAAGATCGGCACGGTCGGCCAGCCGCTGCCGGGGTCCGTGGTCCGGATCGCGGACGACGGCGAGGTGCTGATCCACGGCGAGCACGTCTTCCGGGAGTACTGGAACAACGAGGCCGCGACCGCGGAGGCGCTGTCCGACGGCTGGTTCCACACCGGTGACATCGGCACCCTCGACGAGGACGGCTATCTGATGATCACCGGCCGCAAGAAGGAGATCATCGTCACCGCGGGCGGCAAGAACGTCGCCCCGGCCGTGATCGAGGACCGTATCCGGGCGCATGCGCTGGTCGCGGAGTGCATGGTGGTCGGTGACGGGCGGCCGTTCGTGGGCGCGCTGATCACTCTCGACGAGGAGTTCCTGGCGCGCTGGGCGTCCGAGCACGGCAAGCCGGCGGGTTCCACCGCGGCGTCGCTCCGCGACGACCCGGATCTGCTCGCGGCGATCCAGGACGCGGTCGACGACGGCAACGCCGCGGTGTCGAAGGCGGAATCGGTGCGGAAGTTCCGCATTCTCTCCTCCCAGTTCGACGAGGAGTCGGGGCACCTCACGCCGTCCCTGAAGCTCCGGCGCAGTGTGGTGGCGAAGGACTACGCGGAGGAGATCGAGGCCATCTACCGGAAGTAGCGGCCCGGACCCCGGCTCATGACGCGGTGTCCTCGGCGAGGACCCGCGTCATGGTGCGTTCCGCGAGTGCGGTGATGGTGAGGAACGGGTTGACGCCGAGGGAACCCGGCACGAGGGAGCCGTCGGTGACGTACAGCTTCGAGTAGCCCTTGACCCGGCCGTAGTCGTCGGTCGCCCGGCCGAGGACGCAGCCGCCGAGCGGGTGGTACGTGAAGTCGTCGGCGAAGGCCTTGGCGGTCGCGCCGAAGAGGTCGTACCGGTAGATGGTCGCGTTGGCGGCGTTGATCCGGTCGAACAGTCTCTTCGCCATGCCCACGGAGACGGCGCTCTGGGCGGCGGTCCAGCCGAGCTTCACCGAGTCCGTCGCCGCGTCGTAGGAGAAAGACGCGCGCTCCGGGTTCTTGGTGATCGCCAGGTAGAGGCTGACCCAGTGCTCCAGCCCCATGGGCAGGGGGGCGATCTCGGCGAAGACGGGGTTGTCGCGGTTGGCCCAGTCGTCGATGCCCATGACGGGGATGGTCGACTCGTTGGCGCCCACCGTGTCCCAGAGGTGGTTGGCGCGGCCGAGCATCACATTGCCGTTGGTGCCCCAGCCGGCCCCGACGCTCGCGTCGAGCGCGGGCAGGGTGCCCGTCTCGCGGGCGCGCAGCAGCAGTTCGGTGGTGCCGAGGCTGCCGGCGCCGAGGAACAGGTAGGTGCACCCGTACTGCTTGGTCTCGACGACCGTGCCGGTGAGGTCGATCCGGTCGGCGGTCAGCAGATAGGTGCCGTCGGCGGCCCGGCGGATCTCCCTGACCCGCTCCAGGGTGTCGATGGTGACGTTGCCGGTGCCGAGTGCGGCGGCCAGATAGGTCTGGTCGAGGCTGCGCTTGCCGTGGTTGTTGCCGTAGATGACCTCGCCGGCCAGCGCGGATCTGGTCGCCGTGCCGGCCGCCTCGCGCCGCATGTAGTCGAAGTCGTAGACGTTGGGCACGAAGGGGGTCTTCAGACCGGTGTTGGCGGCGGCCTTCCGGGAGGTGCGGGCGAACCGGTACCACTCCGTGGACTCGAACCAGGCGGGGTCGACCGTGTTGACGCCGAGCATGGAGCGGGCGCGCGGGAAGTACGTGGCGTACATCTCGCCGGCGTCGACGGTGGGGAACTGCTCGCTGAAGTAGGACGGCAGGGGTGCCGGGGCCATGCCCCCGTTGACCAGGGAGCCGCCGCCGACGCCCCGGCCCACGTAGACGGACATGTGGTCGAAGTGCACTCGGTCGAGGACTCCGGGATAGCGGCTGATGTCCCTGTTGACGACGTCCAGCCACAGGAAGGTGGCGAGCGGTGCCTCGGTGCGCGTGCGGAACCACATCGCTCGCTGGTCCGGGGCGCTGGTGGAGCAGAACACCTTGCCGTCGGGGCCGGAGGTGTTCCACAGGCGGCCCATCTCCAGGACGTGGGTGCGGATGCCCGCCTGGCCGAGGCGCAGGGCGGCCACGGCGCCGCCGTAGCCGGAGCCGACGACGATCGCGGGCGCGGACTCGACCGCGTCGGGCTCGGCCGCTTCGGCGGACTGAAGGCCGATACGGGTGAACCCCAGGGCCGCCGCTGTCTGGAGGGCGACCATCCCGAGAATATGACGTCTGGTCAGTTGACGATGCGTCAGTTTTTCTGTCATGGCCGCAGCATCGGCGGATTTTCGCCTTCCGCCTAGTGGCTCCGCCGTTTTTGGGCGCCGACCCCGTCAAGGCCCCCTACAGCAGGTCCCTGAGCCTCTCCGCGAGCAGATCCCAGCGCCACTTCTCCTCGACCCACCGCCTGCCCCGCTCCCCCATACGGCGGCGCAGCTCCGGGTCGCCCAGGAGGGTGATGATCCGCTCCGCCGCCTCCTCGGGGGAGCCGCCCCGCACCACCCAGCCGGTCTCGCCGTCGAGCACCGCGTCCGGGGCGCCGCCCGAGTCGCCGGCGACCACCGGGAGACCTGTCGCGGACGCCTCCAGGTACACGATGCCGAGGCCCTCGACGTCCAGGCCGCCCCTGCGGGTGCGGCACGGCATCGCGAAGACGTCGCCGGCACCGTAGTGGGCGGGCAGCTCGGACCACGGAACGGCGCCCGTGAAGTGGACGGCGCCGGCGACCCCGGTCTCGTGGGCGAGTCTGCGCAGGTCCTTCTCGTAGGGGCCGCCGCCGACGATCAGCAGGACCGCGTCCGGCTCCTCGGCCAGGATCAGCGGCATCGCCCGGATCAGCGTGTCCTGGCCCTTGCGCCGGACCAGCCGGGACACACAGACCACCACCGGGCGGTCCGTGAGTCCCAGCCGGGCCCGGACCTCACCGCCGCCCGAGTCCGGGTGGAACGTCTTCTCGTCGACCCCCGGGGGCAGTTGCACCATGCGCCCGGCCGCCTGCGGGGTCAGCGCGGAGGCGATTCTCGAGCGGGTGTACTCGCCGAGATAGGTGAGGGTGTCCGTCGACTCGCCGATCCGGCGCAACAGCTCGCGTGCCGCGGGAAGTTGGGCCCAGCCCGCCTCATGGCCGTGGGTGGTGGCCACCAGTCGCTCCGCCCCGGCCCGGCGCAGCGCCGGAGCCATCAGGCCGAGCGGTGCCGCCGCCCCGAACCACACCGACGTACAGCCGTGCTCCCGCAGCAGTCCCGCGGCCCGCCGGGTCACGCCCGGCGTCGGCAGCAGCATCGTCGTCCGGTCCCGTACGACGGTGAAGGGCTGCTCGGCGTCGAACGCGGCCGTCGCCCGGGCGCCTTCGCGGCCGCGCTTCCAGGTGGAGGCGTAGACGACCAGGCGGTCGGGGTCCAGGCGCAGGGCCATGTTGTGCAGGAACGCCTGGATGCCGCCGGGGCGGGGCGGGAAGTCGTTGGTCACGATCAGGGTCTTGTGCATCGTCGTCGACAGTACCGAACCCGGCATGAGACCGTACTCACAGCTCCCCACGGCCGCGCTTCTTGGCCCTCGCACAGTCCGGCGCGGAATCATGGCCCCGCAGAATGGCAACGACGCGCGACGCGCCGGAACAGGGGCTCAAGTGGACATGACGGGCACACGGAGGTTCCCGGTCTGGCTGTTCACCGTGTGGGTCCTGACCAGAGTCCTCCTGCTGCTCTTCGTCCTCCGGGTGCTCGTCTTCCCCGGCCCCGATGTCACCACCGACGTCTCGGTGATCTACCACGGGTGGTACGAGACCCTGAGCACGGGGGCGTTCCCGCACGACGACGTCACCTGGCAGTACCCGCCCGCCGCCGCGCTCGCGATCCTCTCTCCCGCACTGCTGCCCTTCCTGGACTACGCGCAGGCCTTCTACGTCCTCGCCCTCCTCGCCGATCTGGCGGTCCTCTGCCTGCTCCGGTACGCGGGCGGCCGCCCCGGCAGGACGGTACGCGGTGCCTGGCTGTGGACGGCCGGCGTGGCCCTGCTCGGGCCGACCGTCTACGCCCGCTACGACCTGATGGTGACCGCGGTGGCGGTGGCGGCACTGCTGGCGGGAGCGGGCCGGCCGCGGGTGATGGGGGCGCTCACGGGCCTCGGCGCCCTGCTGAAGGTGTGGCCGGTGCTGCTGCTGGCGGGGGCCGCGAGCCGCCGGGCCTGGTTCTCGGCCGCGGCGACGGCCGGCGGTCTGGCGCTGCTGTTCGGCCTGACGGCGCCCGGCTCCTTCGCCTTCCTGACCGCCCAGCGCGACCGCGGCACCGAGGTGGAGTCGATGGGCTCGCTGGTCTTCCACGTCGCCCGGCACTTCGGCTGGAAGGGGCAGGTGCTGCTCAACTACGGCTCGGTGGAGTTCCTCGGCCCGTACGTGGACTGGGTCAGCGCGGCGGCCCTGGCCCTGACCGTGACCGCCTTCGGCTGGCTGCTGCTGTGGCGGGTGCGCGTCCGCCGTCTGCCGCCGCACGCGCTCGCGGACGCGGCCTTCGTGGCGGTGCTGCTGTTCACGGTGACCAGCCGGGTGATCAGCCCCCAGTACCTGGTGTGGCTGGTGGGGATCGCGGCCGTGTGCCTGTGCCGGCGCGGCAGCCGGATGACCCTGCCCGCCGGACTGGTGCTGGCCGCCTGCCTCGCCACCGTGCTGGAGTTCCCCGTCTGCTTCGCGAACGTCGTCGCCAGCGACCGGCTGGGCATCGCCCTCCTGCTCGTCCGCAACGGACTGCTGCTGCTCGCCACGGTGACCGCCGCCCGGCAGCTGTGGCGCGCCACGGTCTCCGGACAGCCACCGACCCTGCCGCCCCGGACCGCCCGCACCGAGGAGAGCCTCGCGCCCTCCTGACGGGGCGGGAGCGGTGCCCGGCGGCGCGCCCTAGCCCAGTCGCGCCCGCAGATACGCCCGCCACTGCTCGGTGAACCTCTCCGGTGTCGTCCTGAGCACCCGTCCAAGTGCGGCCTCGACCGCTCCGGCACGCCCACGGTGGTCGCCCACCGCCCGGTAGAACGCGTTCAGCCGCGCCTCTCCCCAGCGGTCGGCGATCATCCGGCAGGCCGTCCAGCCGCCCTCGTAGGCCCGCGCCAGCGTGTCCGCGTCCCCGGAGAAGGCGAAGTCCGCGTCCTTCGGCAGAGTGGCCGGGACGTGCCCCAGGGCGATCGAGCGGCCCAGCTCGGGGGCCGCCTCCCGGGCGGTGCGGCCGCTGTCGCGGTAACCGGCATAGTCGGCGTACCCCTCGGACAGCCACAGGGGCGTGGCCGCGGTGGTGTGGGCGCGGGTGGCGACATGGGCGGTCTCGTGCCGGAGCACGATCTGCTTGCCCAGGTCGCCGAGGACCCCGTACGCGTCCGGGTTGACGATGACCCGGTCCGCGGGTGCCTTCCCCGTGCCCCCGGCCTCCCCGGTGGTGACCGCGGCGATCCCCCGGTACCCGGACGCCGTGGCGCCGAGCAGCCCCGCCATCCCCTGGACGGACCGCGGCACGAGCACCACGACGTGACGGGCCCAGTCCGTTCCCCATGCCTCGGTGACGGCGGGCACCGACCGGTCCGCGAGGTCCGCATAGATCCGCAGGACGGCCCGCGGCTGCCCCACCCCGAGGACGA
Organism: Streptomyces sp. NPDC046931; assembly: GCF_040644655.1. Classification (NCBI taxonomy): domain Bacteria; kingdom Bacillati; phylum Actinomycetota; class Actinomycetes; order Kitasatosporales; family Streptomycetaceae; genus Streptomyces; species Streptomyces sp. NPDC046931. Next base: position 47,217 of record NZ_JBEYWX010000003.1, on the reverse strand, counting down.
GGCTGTGCGCTCCGCGGACGGTCTCGACGGCGCCCTGCTCCCACAACTGCTCGGGGGCCTTCTTCGCGGGCTCCTCGGAGCTGACGTACCAGCGGCCGCCGGTGCGGACCAGCCGCAGGACCCGGGCGGCGGTGACCGGCGCCCGGTCGTAGCCCTTGATGCGGTAGCGCAGTTCGGCGTCGGCGCTCGCCCGGTCGCCGGTGCGGTGCAGAGCCGTCACGCGGTAGGACCAGGCGGCCAGCGGCACGGCACGGAGGTTGTCGAACTCGGAGGCACCGGCGGCCGGCCGGCCCGCGGCGCCGGCGGACCGCGCCTCGGTCGCGAGGAACGCGGGCCGGTTCCCGTCGAGGACGGCGGCCGCCCGCCGGTCGAGGACCTGCTGCACCGCGGCCGTCCGGATGTCCGGCCCGGGCCGCCCGCCGCAGCCGACGAGCCCGGTGAGCAGCAGCGCACAGCAGGCCACGATCCCCGACGCACGCCCACGACCAGCCACCGTGGCATCGTACGCGCCGGTCACGCCGTACCAGCCTCGTGGTCAGGGCCTGGTGATCGAGGAGATCGGCATCATCCCGACCGGGTCGTAGCGGACCGCTGCTCCCGGGTGGGGCGCATGGATGACCTGGCCGCCCCCGACGTACATGGCCACATGGCTCGCGTCGGAGCGGTAGACGACCAGGTCGCCGGGGCGCGCCTGGGAGAGCGGCACCTGGTGGCCGGCGTACCGCTGCTCCTGGGAGGTGCGCGGCAGTCCGACGCCCGCCTGCGCGTACGCCCACTGCATGAGACCCGAGCAGTCGAAGCCGCCCGGGCCGCTGGCGCCCCACACATACGGGCGGCCGAGCGCGGAGCGGGCCGCGGCGACCGCGGCCGAGGCGCGCCCGTCCGACGCGGCGACGCCGGTGAGGTCGGGCACGTCGCCGCCGGAGCGGGACGCCCTGTCGTAGGCGGCGCGTGCGGTGAGAGGCAGGGAGTTGAGCAGTTGTCTCGCCGTGGCGAGTTTCCGCTCGACGGTCCTCTTGTGCCGTGCGACGGCCGTGCGGTTCCTCTCCAGCTCGGCCAGCTCACCGGTGGCCTCCGCGCGTTCCCGGGCCAGCTCGCGCAGGGCGCTCTGGAGTTCCCTCAGCTGCCCGGCCTGGCGGAAGCCGATCCGGTCCAGGGCGGCCGCCCGGTCCAGGTACTCGCCCGGGTCGTCGGACAGCAGCAGCCCGAGCGCGGAGCCGAGGCCGCCGGAGCGGTACTGGGCCCCGGCGAGCGAACCGAGCGCGTCCCGCAGGGAGTTGACGCGGTCCTGCTGACGGGCGATCCGGTCCTGGGCCTGGCCGACCTCCCGGCGCAGCGAACCGGCGTCCTCGGTCGCCTTGTTGTACGCCTCGGTGGCCTGCTCGGCCTCTTGGTACAGCCGGTCCACCGTGACCCGGGGGTCGCGGGGCTGCGCGGCGTCCGCCGGTGTGGCACCGAGCGCCGTGGCGGCTGCAGCGGCGTACAGCACTGTGGCTGCCTTCTTCAGAGCCTGGTTCGCCTCCGGCGCGCCCCTGCGGCTCACCAGGCGCACGGCGCCACGGCCCCGGGCGAGGCCGGTTGGTGCAAGGCGGCGATGGGACCCCACGACCGGTCGCACTCCCTTCCGCTGACGAGCCCCGCCGCACGGCGGGGGAAACGCGGCAGACAGTAGCCGGATGATCACGCTCGGTCCAAAGAGCGTGACGGGGGCACAACGGGGCGCCCCGCCGCTGACGCAGGTCATCGGCGGGGCGCGGAGTCAGCGGGCGTCGCTGGAATTCGCCCGTTCGGGCGGAGTGATGTCCGGGTCGGCGGGGGACCCGGTCAGACCCGGACGCCGAACATGAAGGGTCCGCCGATGGTGTTCATCGACTCGTAGCGGACGACGGTGCCGGTGCGCGGGGCGTGCAGGATCTGGCCGTTGCCGGCGTAGAGGCCCACGTGGTGGATGTCGTTGAAGAAGAAGACCAGGTCGCCGACCTTGAGGTCGTTCACCGAGTAGATCCGGGTGCCTATGTTGGCCTGTTCCTGCGAGGTGCGCGGGATGGAGACGCCGGCCTGCGCGTACGCCCAGGAGGTCAGGCCCGAGCAGTCGAAGGAGGACGGACCCGTTGCGCCGTACACATAGGGCGAGCCGAGCCTGCTCTGGGCGGCGGAGAACGCCGCGGCGGCCCTGTTGGAGGCGGAGCCGGTGTCGCCACTGAGGACGTTGCGCTCGCTGGCCCGGCTGGCCCGGCTCTGCTCGGCGGCCAGTGCCGCCTTCTCCTGGGCGGTCAGGGAGTTGAGCAGCTTCTGCGCCGCGGCGAGCTTCCCCTGGACCTCCTGCTTCTTCTTGCCGAGCTCGGTCCGGGTGGCGGCGAGGTCCTTGAGCTTGTCGGAGGCCTCCTGGCGCTCCTGGGCCAGCTCGCGCTGCTTCTCCTGGATCTTCTTCAGCGCCTCGACCTGCTGGCTGCTCAACTGGTCCAGCGTGGACGCCTTGTCGAGGTAGTCGTCCGGGTTCGAGGAGAGGAACAGCTGCAGGGAGGGGTCGATGCTGCCGGTGCGGTACTGGGCGCTGGCCATGGTGCCGATGCCCTCGCGCAGCTGGTTGAGCTCGTCCTGGCCCCGGGCGACCTTGTCCTGCAGGGTGGAGATCTGCTTCTCCAGCTTGTCCTGCTTCTCCTTGGCGCCGTTGTAGGTCTCGGTGGCCTTCTCCGCCTCTTCGTAGAGCTTGTCGACCTTGGACTTGACCTCGTCCTTGCTCGGCTTCTCGCTGGGCGCGGCGTTGGCGGCCTGCGCGCTGAAGGCCACGGCAGCGGCGGCGGCGGTGGTGAGCACGGTCACACGGGTGCGGCTCGGCTGCTTGGGTCGACGGTGGGACGCCACGGGGGCGAGCTCCTTCTTCCTCCAGCCGCCTACCGACACGCCGGCGGGCGGTGCCCTCCGCCGTCACTCACCCCTTGTGAGTGATCACCCGTGCGGAGGTTCGAGGCCAGACCCTAGTGACCATGCTGTGATCAGTTCAAATCCTGAGCGGAAAAATTCCCGTGGGGCAATGCATTCTTTGCGCGGAACTCACGTGGGGTGATACAGCCTTGACGCTACGTTGCGCGAAGGCCGGTCCAATTCGGGCATGCCAGGCGGACGTTGCAGTTGGTGCGTAGGTGTCTCATGGGATGTTCGGCGCAACGGGCAAGTTCGGCAAGGAAGTCCGTTATGCCCTGGAAAACCGCTTGAGCAGGACCACCGACGCGACGGGGCGGGCGCCGGCCCGGGCGACCCCGTCGGCCACCTCGCGGTCGGTGGAGACCACGATGACCGGCCGGCCCGGCGGCTCCGCCCGCACCAGCTGACGGATCAACTCGTCGGCGGTGACGCCCGGCTTGGAGAACAGCACCCGCACTCCACGCGGCGGCGCGAGCAGCACGGGGGCGGCCAGTTCGGCCCCGTCGAAGACGCAGGTGACCTCCGCACCGGTCTGCGCGGCGAGCTGCGAGAGCTGCCCGAGGAGCCTGAGCCGCTGCTTCTCCAGCGGCATCTGCGGATAGCCGGTCTTGGTGACGTTGTAACCGTCGACCACCAGATGCGCCTGCGGCAGCGCGAGCAACTGGTCGAGGATGGCGGGATCGTTCTCGGACAGCGCCCGGGCGGCGATGTCCTTCGGCGTCATCCGTCCCGGTTCGACGGCGTCCACGGTCTCCGCGGGCCGTACCGAGACCGGCGGCAGCGCCAGCTCCCGCCGTAGCCCCTGGGCCGCGTCCAGCACGGTGTCGAGCAGCAGCCGCAGCCGCATGTCCTCGACGCTGCGCCCCTCGCGCACCGCCCGGCGGGTGGCCTCCAGGGCGGCCTCCGCCTCGCCGAGGCGCGCCTTGAGCCGACGGGCCTCGCTCTCGGCGGCGGACAGCTGCGCCTGCCCCTCGGCGCGCACGGCCTCCACCTCGCCCTGGAGCTTGCGCAGGGCGGCCTCGCCGCGCTTGACGTCACTGAGCGCGGCACGCAGCTTACGGTGAAGCGATTCGGCATCCTTGCGGGCGGACTCCAGCTCCCCACGCAGCCGTTCGGTCTCGGTGCGGGTCTGTTCGCGGGCGACCGCCAGTTCCTCGCGCAGCCGCTCCAGCTCGGCCCGGTTCTCCTCGTCGGCGCGCTCGGCGTCCGCCCGCTGGGCCTCCTCGCCCGCGGCGGCCACCAGCTTCACCCAGCCCGCGGGGCGCAGCACATAGGCCGCGGCCGCCACGTCGAGCGGATCCGCGGCCGGAGGCGGCGAGCCGGAGTCGAGGGCGCCGGTGAGTTCCGGCTGGGCCTCTCTGAGCTTCTCCGCGATCCGCTGCCGGAACAGCGCGTCGGTCTCCAGGGCCGCCGCCATGGCGTTGCCGGCGAACTTGGCCCGACGGTTCGGGGCGAACCGGGCGTACTGTCGCAACTGTGCGGGCAGTTCGGCCAGAGTCAGCCCGCCGAAGCCGTCCGAGACGATCTGCACGACCCGTCGGCGCACTCCGTCGGGCAGCGGACGGTCGAGCACCTCAGCGGTGCCGTCGACCGGCTCCCCGCCCGAAGTCTCCACCATCCGTCACCCCAATGCCTGTGCGGGGCCGCCTCCCTCAGGAGCCGGCACCCGGCCTGTCCACGAGCTCCACCTGGTCCAGTGCGTTGCACCAACGGCAACGCACCGACTCGATGGTCTCACTGACCACCTTGCGCTCCTCGACCTTCGGCTCCCCGGCCAGATCGAGGTGCACATACTCGACGACCTTCGACGAGCGGGTCACGTCGAACCGGGTGAGGTTGCCGCAGAGTGTGCAGCGCCAGCGGGTCGTCTCGGTCGGCAGGGGAACCGTCATCGTCGCTGTCTTCCCTCTTCTTCCAGTCTCCGTGATGCGCCAGTTTCCCTGGAGCATGTGGGTCGTAACCCTACGGCCTGGCAGGGAGTCGCCGCCCGCCCCTATCCCACGGCGAGGCACTCTGTGCCGATCGGTCCGGTTACGCCATGCTCTGTCCCATGATCAGCACCTGGAGCAGGACGGCCGGCAGGGCGCTGCGAGGACAGCCGGCGCCGATGACGTACGGACTGATCATCCTGTGCTGTCTGATCTTCGCGCTGGGACCGGCCTCGGGCCTGAATCCGGCGTACGGCAGGGGCGACGAGCTGCTCGCCGCCCAGCAGGCCTATTTCACCCGCTGGGGCGTGGTGCCCACGGAGCTGTTCAGCGGGGCCCCGCGGGCCGTCCTCACGCCCGCGACGGCACTGTTCGTGCACGGCAGCTGGGTGCATCTGCTCGGCAACATACTGTTCCTCTATGTCTTCGGGGCGATGACCGAGGAGCGGATGGGCCATCTGGAGTTCGCCCTGTTCTACGGGGGCTGCGGCTTTCTCGCGCTGCTCGGGTATGCGGCGGCCAACGCCGACTCCGCACAGACGCTGGTCGGGGCCTCCGGGGCGATCTCCGCGGTGCTCGGCGCGTTCCTGTTCCTTTTCCCCGGAGCCAGGGTGACCAGTCTCTTCCCGTTCCTCTTCTTCCTGCCGCTGCGCTTTCCCGCCTGGGTGGTGCTGCCGTTCTGGGCGACGCTCCAGTGGATCGCGGCGGGCCGCGCCGGTCAGGGCCCGGGCGTCGCCTACCTGGCCCACCTGGTGGGCTTCGCGCTGGGCTTCCTCTATGCCTGGGTGCGCTACGGCAGTACGAGTAGGGTGAAACCTCCAGCCCAGGCCCCCGAGGGAGAACGCCAGCCGTGATCACCGCGATCGTGCTCATCAAGACCAGCGTGGACCGGATCCCCGAGATCGCCGAGTCGATCGCCGCGCTGGACTCCGTCAGCGAGGTCTTCTCGGTCACCGGCACCTACGACCTCATCGCCATGGTCCGGGTGAAGGCGCACGACGATCTGGCGGACGTCATCCCCGGCCGGATCAGCAAGATCCCCGGCGTCCTGGCCACGGATACGCATGTCGCCTTTCGCACGTACTCCCAGCACGATCTGGAGGCGGCGTTCGCGATCGGGCTCGACAACTAGCCTGGGGCGCGGCGGCGCCTCCCGCACGGCGCACGGCCCGTCACCGTGGGCGCGCAGGCGGACGGTGACGGGACCCGCGGTCAGACCGCCGGAACGCACCGCCCGTCCTGCGTGCGGTACTTCCACTGCGCGCCGTCCCTGACCAGTTCCCCGACCGCCCGGACGAAACGCTCCACATGCTCGTCGGGCGTGCCCGCGCCGAAGCTGACGCGGATGGCGTTCAGGGACCTCTCGCCGGGTGCGGCCTCGGGGGCCCCGCACTCGCCCTGGGTGCCCGGGTCGCCGCCCAGCAGGGTGCGCACCAGCGGGTGGGCGCAGAAGAGACCGTCCCGGACGCCGATGCCGTACTCGGCGGAGAGCGCGGCGGCGAAGTGGGAGCTGTTCCAGCCCTCCACGACGAACGACAGGACGCCGACCCGGGGGGCGTCGTCACCGAAGAGGGAGAGCACCTTGACCTGCGGGATCCGGGCGAGCCCTGCCCTGACCTCGCGGACGAGGTGCTGTTCACGGGCGACGAGCGCCTCGAAGCCTGCTTCCGTGAGGGCCTTGCAGGCGGAGGCGATGGAGTAGGCGCCGATCACGTTGGGCGAACCGGCCTCGTGCCGGGCGGCGGTCTCGTGCCACTCGACGTCCACTCCCCCGTCCGTGCGCCGGGTGACCTTGCGGCTGGCGCCGCCGCCCGCGAGGTACGGCTCGGCCTCGCGCAGCCAGTCGGAGCGGCCCGCCAGCACGCCGGAGCCGAAGGGGGCGTACAGCTTGTGGCCGGAGAAGGCGACCCAGTCCACGTCGAGGTCCCTGACCGACACGGGGTGGTGCGGGGCCAGCTGGGCGGCGTCCAGGACGATACGGGCGCCGTGGGCGTGGGCGGCCGCCGCGAGCTCCCGTACGGGCCACAGCTCACCGGTGACGTTGGAGGCTCCGGTGACACAGACGAGGGCCGGGCCGTGAGGTTCGCGGTCCGCCAGGGCGCGCCCCAGGGTGGTGACGGCCTGCTGCGGGGAGCGCGGGGCGTCGAGGAAGGTCACCCGGGCGTCGCGCCAGGGCAGCAGTGAGGCGTGGTGCTCCGTCTCGAAGACGAAGACCTGGCAGCCGGCCGGCAGGGTGGCGGCGAGAAGGTTGAGCGAGTCGGTGGTGGACCGGGTGAAGACCACCTGGTCGCCCTCGCGGCAGTCGAGGAACTCTGCGACGGTCCGGCGCGCGTTCTCGAAGAGATCGGTGGACAGCTGCGACAGGTACCCGGCACCGCGGTGGACGCTGCCGTAGTACGGCGCGTACGCCGCCACGTCGTCCCAGACCCGCTGGAGCGCCGGGGCGCTGGCCGCGTAGTCGAGCGCGGCGTAGGTGACTTCCCCGCCCGTGACGAGCGGGACGCTGACATCCCGGCCCAGAACGGGCAGCGGGGCACAAACGGACTGGTCGGCGGCAAGGGTGGAGACGGACATGAGCGCACTCCCGTGAAGGCAGATGGGATCACCGCGCCGGAGGGCACGCACAACGGCGCGCGGCTGCCTCGACGGCGCGGGAAAAGGAAAAGAGGGGGAAGAAGGTGATGCGGAGGCGGGGCTCTGCGGCCCTAGCGCATTCGCTTGCTCACGGAAGGCTCCCTCGAACGACCAGGACCCCTGGCCCCACGCTCATCCACCGGCGTGTGAGGGGTCCGCGCTTGCCGTAGACCTCGCTGCCTACGGCCCGGTCTTCACCCGGGGCACCCCGCCACGGACGGAGGGTTGCCGGACAGCCGGCCGGGGCCGAGTGGCTGTCGCTCATGACCTGGACAGGACGCTACGGGAGGTGATCGCCCGGCCGCAACTCCGTCCGGATGCCGGGATGTGGGGCGCGCGTCCCCGCCGGGACGGGACGCCACGGCGAAAGACGGGGAGCGGCGAAAGGGAGGGGAGCCTGGCCGTGCCGGGCTCCCCCCGCCGTGCGCGCCATACGGTGCTAGCGGTTGCTCGCGGCCACCCAGCGTTCCAGGGTCCGCTTCGCGGCCCCCGAGTCGATCGACTCCGCCGCCTTCTCCATCCCGGCGCGGAGCTGCTCGGCCAGTGGTGCTCCCGTCGGCTCCAGGGCCACCAGGGCGGCCGCCGAGTTCAGCAGCACGGTGTCCCGGACGGGCCCCGTCTCACCGTCCAGCAGCCGCCGCGCGACCTCCGCGTTGTACGACGCGTCGGCGCCCCGCAGGGCCTCCACCGGCACCAGCTCGATGCCGACGTCGCGGGGGTCGAAGGACTCCTCGGTGACCTTGCCGTCGCGCACCACCCACACCCGTGAGGTCGAGGTCGTCGTCAGCTCGTCCAGTCCGTCGTCCCCCCGGAAGACCAGGGAGGAGTTCCCGCGTTCGGCGAGCACTCCCGCCACGATCGGCGCCATCCGCGGGTCCGCGACACCCACCGCCTGCGCCCTCACCCGTGCCGGGTTGGTCAGCGGGCCGAGGACGTTGAACGTCGTACGGATGCCGAGCTGTCCGCGCGCTGCGGCCACATGCCGCAGCGCCGGGTGGAACTTCACCGCGAAACAGAAGGTGATCCCGGCCTCCTCGGCCACCTCGGCCACCCGCTGCACCGTCAGCTCGAGATTGACACCGAGCTTCTCCAGCACGTCCGAGGCCCCGGACGCGGAGGACGCGGCCCGGTTGCCGTGCTTGACGACCTTGGCGCCCGTGCCGGCCACCACGATCGACGACATCGTGGAGATGTTCACCGTCTTCGCGCCGTCGCCGCCCGTACCGACGATGTCCACCGTCGGCCCCGGAACCTCGATGACATTGGCGTGCTCGTACATGGTCCGGACCAGACCGGTGATCTCCTCCACCGTCTCGCCCTTGGCGCGCAGCGCCACCGCGAACCCGGCGATCTGCGCGTCCGTGGCCTCACCACGCATGATGCGGTCCATCGCCCAGGCCGTGTCGTCCGCGCTCTGGTCACGGCCGTCCAGCAGCCCGTTCAGCACCTGGGGCCAGGAACGGCCCGCCGCGGTGTCGCCTCCTGCGGGGGTCACAGCGCTCATAAGCCGCTCCTGGGTCGGTGTCCCGGACGGGACGCACATCTCGAACAGGTCCACCCTATCCAGCCCGGGGCACGGCAAAGGGCCCCGTCCGGGGAGGACGGGGCCCTTCGACCGTGGCGTGGCGCGCGCAGCGATCAGTGGTGGCCGTGGCCGCTCGTGATCTCCTTGTACTCCTCGACCGTCGGCTTGGGGATCTGGTTGTCCTCGCCGTAGTAGGCGTTGCTCAGCTTGGCACGCAGCTTCTCCGAGCCCTTGATCTTCCGCTCGACGCCGTTCTCGTCGACCGTCGGGCCGATCTCGGCCGGCTTGTACTGCTCGTGCGCCGTGAGCGTGTGCAGCGCCTCCTGGCTGAGCGGCTCGTGGACCTCGATGAACTCACCGTGCGGCAGCCGCTTGATGATGCCCGACTCGCGGCCGTGCAGCACCTTGTCGCGGTCGCGGCGCTGGAGGCCGAGGCAGATCCGCTTGGTGGCGATGAACACGAGCACCGGCACCACGAAGAAGGCGATGCGGACGAACCAGGTGATCGCGTTGATCGACAGGTGGAAGTGGGTGGCCCAGATGTCGTTTCCGCCACCGACCAGCAGCACGAAGTACCAGGAGATCCAGGCGGCACCGAAGGCCGTACGCGTCGGCGCGTTGCGCGGGCGGTCCAGGATGTGGTGCTCGCGCTTGTCACCGGTGACCCAGGACTCGATGAACGGGTAGACCGCGATCGCGACCAGGACCAGCGGGAAGATCACCAGCGGGATGAACACTCCCAGGACGAGCGTGTGGCCCCAGACGTTGATCTCCCAGCCCGGCATCGTACGGATGAGGCCCTCGGAGAAGCCCATGTACCAGTCGGGCTGGGCACCGGTGGACACCTGGTCCGGACGGTAGGGACCCATGGCCCAGATCGGGTTGATCTGGGCGACCGCCGCGATGGCCGCGATGGCACCGAAGACCAGGAAGAAGAAGCCTCCGGCCTTGGCCATGTAGACCGGCAGCAGCGGCATGCCGACGACGTTGTTGTTCGTCTTTCCGGGACCCGCGAACTGCGTGTGCTTGTGGTAGAAGACCAGGATCAGGTGGCCGACCACCAGGCCGAGCATGATGCCCGGCAGCAGCAGGATGTGGATCGAGTAGAACCTGGCCACGAAGTCGCCACCCGGGAACTCGCCGCCGAAGAGGAAGAACGACAGGTACGTGCCGACGATCGGCACGGACAGGATCGCGCCCTCCATGAAGCGGACACCGGTGCCGGAGAGCAGGTCGTCCGGGAGCGAGTAGCCGGTGAAGCCGGTGAACATGCCCAGGACGAACAGCAGGAAGCCGAACAGCCAGTTGATCTCACGCGGCTTGCGGAACGCGCCCGTGAAGAAGACGCGCATCATGTGCACGAACATGCCGGCGAGGAAGACCAGCGCCGCCCAGTGGTGGATCTGCCGGATCAGCAGACCGCCCCGGACGTCGAAGCTGATGTGCAGCGTCGAGTTGAACGCCTCGCTCATCAGCTGGCCCTGCAACGGCACGTACGAGCCGTGGTACACCACCTCGTTCATCGAGGGGTGGAAGAACAGCGTCAGGTACACACCCGTGAGGATGATGATGATGAAGCTGTAGAGGCAGACCTCACCCAGCATGAACGACCAGTGGTCGGGGAAGATCTTGCGCAGGTTCGACTTGGCCAGGGAGTAGATCCCCAGGCGGCCGTCGGCCCAGTCGGCGAGTCGCTCGCCGGCCGGTGCCCTTCCGCGCGAAGTGCCCGCCGCGTCGGCGGCAGATCGACTCGAGTTGCTCGGTGTAGTGCTCATCCGCGCTCCCAGAAAGCAGGACCGACGGGCTCTTCGAAGTCGCCGAGCGCCTCGAGGTAGCCGTCCGCGTTGACGCCGATGCGCAGCTGCGGCAGGGCGTGACCGGCCGGGCCGAAGATGACCCGGGCACCGTCGGAGAGGTCGAAGGTGGACTGGTGGCACGGGCAGAGGACGTGGTGCGTCTGCTGCTCGTACAGGGAGATCGGGCAACCGACGTGGGTGCAGATCTTCGAGTAGGCCACGATGCCCTCGTGGGACCACTCGAGTTCCTTCTTGTCCTTGATGTTGTCCGGCTGGAGCCGGACGAGCATCAGGGCCGCCTTGGCGATCTCCTTCTGGAAGTCCTCGTTGTTCTCCTCCAGGCCCTCGGGCTTGGCGAAGGTGAGCGAACCGACCGCGATGTCCGAGGGACGCATCGGCTGGTTCGTGTTCATGTTGACGAGGAGCTTGCCCTTGCGCCACATCGTGTGGCGCAGCTTGGTGCCGGGCAGCGGACCGAGGTCGCGCAGCAGGAACAGGCCGGAGAGCGGCACCAGGGCCAGCGCGCCCAGCATGGTGTTCCGGATCAGCGGGCGACGGCCGAGCTGCGACTCCCTGGCACCCTCCCGGAAGTCGGCGACGACCTTCGCCTTGACTTCCGGCGGAGCCTCGATCGGGTGACGCTCGTCGGCGACCTCGACGTCGGACATCAGGGTGCGGGCCCAGTGGACCGCACCCGCGCCGATCGTGAACAGCGCCACGCCCAGCGTCAGGCCCAGCGCGAAGTTCATCGCGCTGAGGTGCCCGATCGGGAAGACGTAGATCGACCTGTCGTTCGGGATCGTGACGTACGAGGCGATGAAGCCGATGGTGGCGAGCATCGACACGGTGAACAGCATGGCGACCGTGCGCTCGGAGCGCTTGGCGGCCCGCTCGTCGATGTCCTGGATCCGGTGCTCGTGGGGCGGCAGGCCCGGGTCGGCGAACGGGTTGCGCTCGTCCGCGACGGCTACGGCACCGTGCTCGGCGTCCTGCTCAGCGGGCAGGTTCTCTTCGGGAATGTCGTGGCTACTCATGACTTCTTGGCCTTTGCGGTCCGAGCGGCGACCCAGACGGCGACAACGATCAGCACGCCGAGTCCGAAGATCCAGCCGAACAGGCCCTCGGAAACCGGACCGAGACCGCCCAGGTCAAGGCCGCCGGGGTTCTCGGTCTGGTCACCGTTGACCGCCTTGAGGTACGCGATGATGTCCTTCTTGTTCTGCTGCGACAGCGTGGTGTCGGGGAAGGACGGCATGTTCTGCGGGCCCGTCTGCATGGCCTCGTAGATGTGCTTGGGCTCGACACCCTCGAGGCTCGGCGCGAACTTGCCGTGCGTCAGGGCGCCGCCCTGGCCGGTGAAGTTGTGGCACTGCGCGCAGTTGGTGCGGAAGAGCTCCCCGCCCTTGGCGATGTCGGCGCCCTCGGGGCTGTAGTCGTTCTTCGTGGGCACGTCCGGGCCGGCGCCGAGCGAAGAGATGTACGCCGCGAGCTGGTCGATCTGGGCCTGCGTGTAGATGTTCCTCTTCTTCGGCACCTGGGCGCCCTGGGAGGTGGCGGCCGGCATGCGGCCGGTGCCCACCTGGAAGTCCACGGCCGCGGCGCCGACGCCCACCAGGCTCGGGCCGTCGGAGGTGCCCTGACCGCCGGTGCCGTGGCAGCTGGCGCAGCCCACCTGGTAGAGCTTCTTGCCCTCCTCGATGGCGAGGGACTGGGAGGTTTCATCGGCCTGCGCCTTGCTCGCGGGCGCGAACGCGGCGTACAGCCCCCCAGTGGCCGCCAGCGCGAGGAGTAGGACGACGACAGCCGCCAGCGGATGGCGTCGTCGTGCGGAGAGCTTTTTCACGGATTACCCCGGTGTCAGGATCTTCTGCGTCGATGCTTCTGGAAATGGATCGGATCGTCGCGGGCGATCGGTTCACCCCGTTCGGGTGACCTTCCGCCGCAGCGGACGGCCGACTACCTGATCATGTAGATCGTGGCGAAGAGGCCGATCCAGACGACATCGACGAAGTGCCAGTAGTAGGACACGACGATCGCGGCGGTCGCCTGCTCGTGAGTGAACCTCCGCGCCGCGTAGGTGCGTCCGAGGACCAGCAGGAAGGCGATGAGACCACCCGTCACATGCAGGCCGTGGAAGCCGGTGGTCAGGTAGAACACCGAGCCGTACGGGTCCGAGGACAGCGAGAGGCCGTCCTTCTTGACCAGCTCGGTGTACTCGAAGATCTGCCCGCCGACGAAGATCGCACCCATGATGAAGGTGACGATGAACCAGCCCCGGAGCTTCTTCACGTCTCCGCGCTCGGCGGCGAACACGCCGAGCTGACAGGTCAGGGAGGAGAGCACCAGGATCGTGGTGTTGGTCGCCGAGAACGGGAAGTTGAGATGGCTCGCCATCTCCTTCCAGTGCGTCGGCCCGGTCACCGATCGCAGGGTGAAGTACATCGCGAAGAGGGCCGCGAAGAACATCAGCTCGGAACTCAGCCAGATGATGGTTCCGACGCTGGTGAGGTTCGGCCGGTTGACCGACGGGTGCGCGTGCCCGGTTTCTACTGTCGTTGCTGTCGCCACGACCGACATTATGTCGGGCGCTTATCCCGCCCTCACTCCGGGGGGTGCCGTTCGGAGTGTCCGTACCGTCTGTAGTGCCCGTATGGCCCATGGAAGGCGTGTGCGGACCGCTGTTGGCCCGGTGTTCAAGGGAGTAGCATCCGCCCCAACGGTCCGTTCCGTACGACGCTGACGTCCCGGAGGAAGCATGCAGCCGACCGCCACGGTGCTGGTCTACAGCGACGACGCCCGCACGCGCGAGCAGGTGCGGCTCGCGACCGGGCGCAGGCCCGCTCCGGACGTCCCCGAGGTCCGGTTCGTGGAGTGCGCGACGCCCGGTGCGGTCGTCGGGGAGCTGGACAAGGGCGGCATCGACGTCTGCGTGCTGGACGGCGAGGCCGTGCCGATGGGCGGTATGGGCGTCTGCCGGCAGATCAAGGACGAGATCTTCCACTGCCCTCCGGTGCTGCTGCTGATCGCGCGGCCCCAGGACGCGTGGCTGGCGACGTGGAGCCGGGCCGATGCGGCCGTGGCGCTGCCGGTGGAGCCGGTGGAGTTCGCCTCCGCGCTGGCATCGCTGTTGCGGCGGCGGGCTCTGGCGAGCGCCTGACGGCTTCCCGGGCGCCGGCCCGCGCCCCTTGCCGGGGCACGGGCACCCTCGTCACAACGCCTGCGGGCGCAGTCTGGCGCGGTCCACCGGGTTCGGGCCCGGTTTGTCCGGGGTCAGGGCACTGCCCTTCTGCCATTTGCCCCAGTCGACGTTCCAGTCGCCGAAGCCGTTGCCGAAGGGGTCCATCAGCCTGCCGCGGGAGTTGACGACCTGGACGATGTCGCCCAGCCGCACGGTGTTGAAGAACCAACGGGCGTTGCCCGTGGTCATCCCGGTGCAGCCGTGGCTGACGTTGCGGTACCCCTGGTCCCCGACGGACCAGGGCGCGGCGTGCACGTACTCGCCGCTCCAGGTCACCCGGGCCGCCCAGTAGACCATCAGGTCGAAGGAGTCGTTGGAACTCCTGGAGATGCCGATGGTCGTTCCGCGCATACGTACGGCGGACTGCTTGGCCAGCACGACCTTGACCCCGTTGCGGGTGTCGTAACCGGGCCTGCCGGTGGTGACGGGGATCCGTCGGAGCACCTCGTCGTTCTTGAAGACCGTCATACGGTGCGCGGCGGCGTCCGTGACGGCGATGAGGCGGTCGCCCATGGTGAGCCGTACGGGCTTGCTGTCGGCGCCCCACAGGCTGTCTGAGACCTTCACGCCGACGAGACTGCTGTGCACCGTGACGGTGGTGTGGGCGGGCCAGTACTCCTTGGGGCGGAAGTGCAGCATCTTGTCGTCCACCCAGTACCAGGAGCCCTGGACCCGAGGCACCGATTCCACTTTCAGGGAGCGCTCGACGATCGCCCGGGACGCCTTGTCCTTGACGGGCTCGCTGAGTTCGGCGGTGACGGGCTGGCCGACGCCGTAGGTGCCGGTCTCGGGGCCGAGACCGACCTTCAGAAGCTTCTTCTTCGGGGCGGCGGTGTCGAACTCGAGGACCTTGCGGCCGGGCAGGCCGTCCTCGTCCTCGGTGCTCACCCGCACCGTGTAGTGGGTGCCGGCGGCCAGCGGTGAGGTGCTGTGCCAGCGGCTGCCGTCGGCGGTGAGTTCACCGGCCACGTAGCGTCCTCGGGCATCCATGGCCGTGACGTCCGTGATGCGCGCGTCCGAGTCCGGGGCGGTGATCTCCAGGGGTTTGTCGGGATCGGCCTTCTTGGCGTTGTCGTCAGGGGCGTTGTACGAGATCTGGTCCGCCGCGTCGAACGGATGCTGCGCGAGCGGGTCGCCGTCGATGCCGCAGGCGACGGGGCCTGCGGCGAGGGATATCAGCAACAGGGTGCAGCCGACGACCGTGCGGTGTCGTGGCCCCCGGAAGAACACTGAGTGGCTCATGACCTCACGCTATGAATCCCGCTCGGCCGCGGCGCGCCGAGTGATCCGTGCGGGGGACGTGAGGAGTGGCAAAAGAGGGAGCCCGGACACTTGGAGAGAGTGTCCGGGCTCCCGTGCGCTTCGCGCGTGTTACTGGGTGCGGTTCTCGCCGCGGTAGTACTCGAAGACCCAGCCCCACAGGCCCACCAGGATCAGCGGGGCGGAGAAGTACATCAGCCACCAGCCGACCGCGATGGACAGGAAGGCGAGCGCGCCACCGACACCGAGGGCGAGCGGCTGCCAGCTGTGCGGGCTGAAGAAACCGAGCTCACCGGCGTCGTCCGCGACGTCGGCCTCCTTGTTGTCCTGGGCGCCCGCGTCGACCCGCCGGGCCGTGAAGGCCAGGTAGTAGCCGATCATCACGCTCAGGCCGAAGGACAGGAACAGCGCGGTGGTACCGGCGGGCTCCTTCGACCACAGGCCGTAGACCACGGCCATGATCAGCAGGAAGACGGCCAGCCAGAGGAACATCTTGCCCTGGATTTTCACTTGCCGGCCTCCTTGCCACCAGCGACGGCCTTGCTTCCGGCACCCGCGTGCTCGAGCTGCTCGAGCGCGGTGATCTCCGGGTGGTGCAGGTCGAAGGCGGGGGATTCGGAGCGGATCCGCGGCAGCGTGAGGAAGTTGTGCCGCGGCGGCGGGCAGGACGTCGCCCACTCGAGCGAACGGCCGTAGCCCCACGGGTCGTCCACGCCGACCGGCTTGCCGTACTTCGCCGTCTTCCACACGTTGTAGAGGAACGGCAGTATCGACAGGCCGAGCAGGAACGAGCAGATCGTCGAGACCGTGTTCAGGGCGGTGAAGCCGTCGGCGGCGAGGTAGTCCGCGTAGCGGCGCGGCATGCCCTCGGCGCCCAGCCAGTGCTGCACCAGGAACGTGCCGTGGAAGCCGACGAACAGCGTCCAGAAGGTGATCTTGCCGAGGCGCTCGTCGAGCATCTTGCCCGTCATCTTCGGCCACCAGAAGTGGAAGCCGGCGAACATGGCGAAGACGACCGTACCGAAGACCACGTAGTGGAAGTGCGCCACCACGAAGTACGAGTCCGAGATGTGGAAGTCCATCGGCGGCGAGGCCAGGATGACACCGGTCAGACCGCCGAACGTGAAGGTGATCAGGAAGCCGGTCGCCCAGAGCATCGGAGTCTCGAAGGACAGCGAGCCCTTCCACATCGTTCCGATCCAGTTGAAGAACTTCACGCCGGTCGGGACGGCGATGAGGAACGTCATGAAGGAGAAGAACGGGAGCAGCACG
Source organism: Streptomyces sp. NPDC046931 (assembly GCF_040644655.1). NCBI lineage: Bacteria > Bacillati > Actinomycetota > Actinomycetes > Kitasatosporales > Streptomycetaceae > Streptomyces > Streptomyces sp. NPDC046931. Next base: position 30,639 of record NZ_JBEYWX010000003.1, on the reverse strand, counting down.
CCACCGGTGACGTACATGTGGTGCGCCCACACCGTCACGGACAGGCCGGCGATGGCGATGGTCGCGCCGACCAGGCCCATGTAACCGAACATCGGCTTACGGCTGAAGACCGGGATGACCTCGGAGATGATGCCGAAGAACGGCAGCGCGATGATGTACACCTCCGGATGGCCGAAGAACCAGAAGAGGTGTTGCCACAGCAGGGCACCGCCGTTGGCCGCGTCGAAGACATGCGCACCGAACTTGCGGTCCGCCTCCAGGGCGAACAGCGCGGCCGCGAGGACCGGGAAGGCCAGCAGGACGAGCACCGCGGTCAGCAGCACGTTCCACACGAAGATCGGCATGCGGAACATGGTCATGCCGGGCGCGCGCATACAGATGATCGTGGTGATGAAGTTGACCGCGCCGAGGATGGTGCCGAAGCCGGAGAAGGCCAGACCCATGATCCACATGTCGGCGCCGATGCCCGGCGAACGCACCGCGTCCGACAGCGGGCTGTAGGCGAACCAGCCGAAGTCGGCCGCGCCCTGCGGGGTGAGGAAGCCGCCGACCGCGATGGTCGAGCCGAACAGGTAGAGCCAGTAGGCGAACATGTTCAGCCGCGGGAACGCCACGTCGGGCGCGCCGATCTGCAGCGGCATGATCCAGTTCGTGAAACCGGCGAACAGCGGCGTCGCGAACATCAGCAGCATGATCGTGCCGTGCATCGTGAACGCCTGGTTGAACTGCTCGTTCGACATGATCTGCAGACCCGGCCGGGCGAGCTCGGCGCGCATGAGGAGCGCCATGACGCCGCCGATGCAGAAGAACGCGAACGACGTGACCAGATACAGCGTGCCGATCGTCTTGTGGTCGGTGGTGGTCAGCCACTTGACGACGACATTGCCGGGATTCTTGCGCCTGACCGGCAGCTCGTTCTCATATGAGCCAGCGGCTGCGGCGGCACCCTGGGGTTCGTTGAGGATGCTCACAGCTTGTTCGTCTCCCGGTTCTTCTCGTGGCTCGTCTGCGCGATGCCCGCGGGGATGTAACCGGTCTGCCCCTTCTTCGCCAGGTCCTTGAGGTGCTGCTCGTAGCGCTCGGGCGAGACGACCTTCACGTTGAACAGCATTCGGGAGTGGTCGACGCCGCAGAGCTCGGCGCACTTGCCGCGGAAGGTGCCCTCCATGGTGGGGGTCACCTGGAAGGCGTTGGTGTGGCCCGGAATGACGTCCTGCTTCATCAGGAACGGCAGCACCCAGAAGGAGTGGATGACGTCGCGCGAGGTGAGGACGAAGCGGACCGTCTTGCCCTTGGGGAGCCAGAGGGTCGGACCGGGGTTGTTGTTCTGCGGGTTCCGCGTGCCCGGCGTGCCGAAGTCGTAGACGCCACCGGCGTTCGCCGGGAAGTCGTTCTTGTACCGGTCCGGAATCGCGGTCAGGTTCGGATCGGTCTTGGCGTCACCGGTCACCCCGCTGACGGGGGTGACGTAGTTGAAGCCCCAGCTCCACTGGTAGCCGACGACGTTGATGGTGACGTCGGGCTTCTTGTCGAGGCTGAGGAGCTTCGACTCGTCGCGGGCGGTGAAGTAGAAGAGCACCGAGACGATGATGAGCGGGACCACCGTGTACAGCGCCTCGATCGGCATGTTGTACCGGGTCTGCGGAGGAACCTCGACCTTGGTGCGGCTGCGCCGGTGGAACATGGCGCTCCACAGGATCAGGCCCCACACCAGCACGCCGACGGCGAGCGCGGCAGCCCATGAGCCCTGCCACAGGGAGAGGATCCGCGGAGCCTCTTCCGTGGTCGGGGTGGGCATACCAAGGCGGGGGAAGTCCTTGTATGTGCAACCGGTAGCGGTCGCCAGGACCAGGCCCGCGGTCAGTGCCTGCAGCAGCTTCCGCCGCATCGGGCGCCGCGGCGAGCGGTCGGAGCCGTTGGGACTCACGTAGCGCCTTCCCGAGAGTCTCGCCCGCGCGGTTGGCTGCGGCCTTCTCGCTGGTCGGTCGCCGTCCTGCGTCGGGCAGGGTTTGATGTTTATGCGGACCAAACCCTACTGGACGCTATTTGGGGCCGCGCGGGGAGGGTGCCCAACGCGCCGCCGGTCACCCCGAAGGGAGGGAATGCCCGGTTGTGACCCCCTCCTGACGGGTTCTTCGGCCGCTCCCGAGGGGCCCTTCGGCCGCTGCGAGGGACCGCACGTTTCGCAGGAGTTAGCGTTGCGGTGTGTCCTACTTCGACGCCGCTTCCGCCGCTCCCCTGCATCCCGTCGCCCGTCAGGCCCTGCTGGCCTCCGTCGACGAGGGGTGGGCCGACCCCGCCCGGCTGTACCGCGAGGGACGGCGGGCCCGGATGCTGCTGGACGCCGCGCGCGAGGCGGCCTCGGAGGCGGTGGGCTGCCGCCCGGACGAGCTGGTGTTCACCCCCTCGGGCACGCGGGCGGTGCACTCCGGGATCGAGGGGGCGCTGGCCGGCCGTCGCCGGGTCGGACGTCACCTGATCGTGTCCGCGGTCGAACACTCCTCTGTCCTTCATTCGGCGGAGGAGTTCGAGGCCGACGGGGGAACGGTGACCCGGGTGCCGGTCTCCCGGGCGGGCATGGCCGGTGCGGAGGCGTACGGAGCGGCGTTGCGCCCGGACACCGCGCTGGCCTGCCTCCAGTCCGCCAACCACGAGGTGGGCACGGTGCAGCCGGTGGCCGAGGTGGCCGCCGTGTGCCGTGCGGCCGGGGTGCCGCTGCTGGTGGACGCGGCGCAGTCACTGGGCTGGGGCCCGGTGGAGGGCGACTGGTCGCTGCTGACGGCGAGTGCGCACAAATGGGGTGGGCCCTCAGGTGTCGGGCTTCTCGTCGTACGGAAAGGCGTGCGGTTCGCGCCCCAAGGGCCCGTGGACGAGCGGGAGTCGGGGCGCGCGGCCGGATTCGAGAACATCCCGGCGATCGTGGCGGCCGCGGCCTCGCTGCGCGCGGTGCGGGCGGAGGCGGCCGAGGAGGCGGCCCGGCTGCGGGAGCTGACGCAGCGGATCCGGGCGCGGGTGCCGGAGCTGGTCCCCGATGTGGAGGTGGTGGGCGACCCGGTTCGGCGGCTGCCCGGGATCGTCACCTTCTCCTGTCTCTACGTCGACGGGGAGACGGTGCTGCACGAGCTGGACCGTGCGGGCTTCTCCGTCTCCTCGGGTTCGTCCTGTACGAGCAGCACACTGACCCCGAGCCATGTCCTGAAGGCGATGGGGGTGCTGAGCGAGGGCAACGTCCGGGTGTCGCTGCCGCCGGGGACGCCGGCCGAGGAAGTCGACCGGTTCCTTTCGGTGCTGCCGGGCGTGGTGGCGGAGGTGCGCGAGAAGCTCGGCGCGCCGGATCCGCGGACGGCCGCGCACGAGGACGCCCTCCTCGTCGACGCCCTCGGCAAGCGGTGCCCGATCCCGGTGATCGAGCTGGCGAAGGTCATCGGGGACGTCCCGGTGGGCGGCACGGTCCGTGTCCTCTCGGACGACGAGGCCGCCCGCCTCGACATCCCGGCGTGGTGCGAGATGCGGGGACAGCAGTACATCGGGGAGGAGCCGGCGGAGCAGGGCTCCGCCTATCTGGTCCGCCGGCTCTCCTAGGCCGCGCGCACGCCCCCGGGGGGCGTGGCCCGCGGTCAGGCCAGGTGCTCCTGGACGTCGGCGGCGGCCTCGTCGCCGTACGCCTTGGTGAAGCGGTCCATGAAGTGGGCCCGCCGCAGCTGGTACTCCTGAGTGCCCAGGGTCTCGATGACCAGGGTCGCGAGCATGCAGCCGACCTGGGCCGCGCGCTCCAGCGGAACGTCCCAGGCCAGGCCCGACAGGAAGCCCGCGCGGAAGGCGTCGCCGACGCCCGTCGGGTCGACCTTGGCCGTCTCCTCGGGCACGCCGACCTCGATCGGGTCGTCGCCGGACCGCTCGATGCGCACGCCCCGTGAGCCGAGCGTGGTCACCCGGTGGCCCACCCGGGCCAGGATCTCGGCGTCGGTCCAGCCCGTCTTGTTCTCGATGAGCCCCTTCTCGTACTCGTTGGAGAAGAGGTAGGTCGCCCCGTCCAGCAGTATCCGGATCTCGTCGCCGTCCATCCGTGCGATCTGCTGGGAGAAGTCCGCGGCGAAGGGGATGTCCCGGGAGCGGCACTCCTCGGTGTGGCGCAGCATCGCCTCAGGGTCGTCGGCGCCGATCAGCACCAGGTCGAGGCCGCCGACCCGGTCGGCGACCGTCTTGAGTTCGATGAGCCGGGCCTCGCTCATGGCGCCGGTGTAGAAGGAGCCGATCTGGTTGTGGTCGGCGTCGGTGGTGCAGACGAAGCGGGCCGTGTGCTGGGTGTCGGAGATCCGGACGGAGGCCGTGTCCACTCCGTGCCGGTCCAGCCACGCCCGGTACTCGTCGAAGTCCGAGCCGGCCGCGCCGACCAGGACCGGCCGGGTGCCGAGCTGTCCCATGCCGAAGGCGATGTTCGCGCCCACCCCGCCCCGGCGTACGTCGAGGCGGTCGACCAGGAAGGAGAGCGAGACCGTGTGCAACTGGTCCACGACGAACTGATCGGCGAAACGACCGGGGAAGGTCATGAGGTGGTCGGTGGCGATGGAGCCGGTGACTGCGATACGCACGGCGAGGACACGCTCCTGTGGAGGAGGGGGATTGACAGTTCACGCTACCCGGTCGACCTGGTCCAACGAAGCAGGAGAAACTACCCGATAGTAGATCTTTCTTCGTCGGCTCGAGCGGGCCTACGGTTTCCGCTATGACGAACCTCGAGTTCCACAAGACCGGCCCGCTCGACCCGGACGGAGAACTGGCGGCGCTGCGCGGCGACTGCGCCCGGATGGTCCCGCACTGGGCCGCGCCCGAGAAGAGCGCCTCCCGGCCGGTCTCCCCGTCCCTGATCCACGGCGTGCGGGTGCCGCCCGCCTCGGCGCGCCTGCTCGACGCGATGTCCGACTACGGGGACTGACCGGCCGCCCCCTGAGCACCGGCCCGGCGCCCTGAGGAGACCGGCGTCGAGGAGACCGGCGCCCTGAGGAGACCGGCGCGCCCACGAGGGAACCGTGCGCTCCCCCATTGCGTCCCATTGCCGTCCCCCGTGGTGGGGAGGCGGGATACGACCCCTGTGTGCTTCTTTCCGGTACGGCGGGGCCTTCCGGGACAGCAGTGGAGCCGAAGGAGCGATGCGGTGAGCACCGAGCAACCCGACGACACGAGCGGCGCACCCGAGGTCACCGAGGACACGGGCGGTACCGCGCCACGGCGGCGGTCCCCCGCGGTGGTCGCCTCGGTCGCGGCCGCGGTTCTGCTCGTCGGCGGGGGCGGGGCCTTCCTCGCCGCGAGGGCGTCCGGCGGACCGGGCGGCTCCCCTTCGCCGGGCGGCGACGGCACTCCCCCGGCGCTGGCCCTCGACGGGGCCGGCGAGGGCACGACCTCCGGGATCGCGGTGGGCGAGCCCAACCCCTACGGCACCACGTACACCGTGCGGGGCACGCTCCCCGACGGCCCGAAGTCCGCACCGGTGTACTGGGCGAAGGGCCGGGTGACGCGGCAGGAGGTGGCCCGGCTCGCCGGGGCCCTGGACCTGAGCGGCACGCCGAGGCTCGTCGGCGACACCTGGCAGGTGGGGGCGGTGAAGGACGGCTCGGAGCCGAATCTGCGGGTCAACAGGGACGCGCCGGGCACATGGACGTTCAGCTCCTATGTGCCGGGCACCGACAACTGCCCCCGGGGCAAGATGTGCCGGCCCGCCGGGTCCGGGATGCAGGGGGCGCGGCCGGGCCCGGTGAGCGAGGAGGCGGCGAAGCGGGCGGCCGCTCCCGTGCTCAAGGCGGTCGGCCAGGACCACGCGAAGCTGGACGCGTCCCAGCTGATGGACCGGGTACGGGTGGTGAACGCCGAACCGGAGGTGGGCGGGCTGCCGACACACGGCTGGACGACCGGACTGCGGATCGGCTCCGAGGGCAAGGTCATCGGCGGCAGCGGCAATCTGGTGGCACCGGTCAAGGGCGCCACCTATCCCGTGCTCGGCGCGAGGAAGACGCTGGACCTGATGAACGGCGCACCGTCGTCGTACGGCCGCAAGGGCATCGGCGGCTGCCCCGGTCCCGTACCGGTCAAGGACCGGGACGAGACGCCGTGCAGGGCGGGGGCGTCCACGCCGCAGCGGGCGTCGGTCTCCGTGACGGGTGCGGTGTTCGGACTGGCCGTGCACGCGTCGGGCGGGAAAGCGGTACTGGTGCCGTCGTGGCTGTTCGAGGTACGGGGAACGGGGGCTTCGGGGAACGGCGCTCGCTTCACGGTGACGCATCCCGCGGTCGAACCGCGGTATCTGGCCGCACCGCGGCCGCCGGGGCAGCCCAGCGGGACGCCGGTCCCGCGGACGAGCCCGTCGACGAGCGGGCCGGGAGGCCGGCCCTCGCCCACGCACCGTGAGGTGAAGGTGCTGGGCTATAGGGCCGACGGCCAGGACCTCACCATCGCCTACGAGGGCGGGGTGTGCGCCGACTACGCGGCGTCCGTACACGAGGACTCCGACCGGGTGACGGTGACCGTGACGGAGACGCCCTGGCAGGGCAGGTTCTGCGCCATGATCGCCAAGGTGTACCACGAGACGCTGCGCCTCAAGGCGCCGCTCGGGGACCGCCGGGTGGTGGATTCGGACGGCAGGCCGATCCCCGAGGAGACGGCGAAGACACTGCCCGGGGCGTCCTCGGGCGGGGCGGGGTCGACGCCTGGACGGTGACGACGGTTCCGTGGCAGCACGAAGGCGGCGTCCCCGTCGGAGGGGGACGCCGCCTTCGTGTACAGCGGGACCACCGGTGGTGGTGCCGGCTCAGCTGAAGGAGTCGCCGCAGGCGCAGGAACCCGTCGCGTTCGGGTTGTCGATGGTGAAGCCCTGCTTCTCGATCGTGTCGACGAAGTCGATGGTGGCGCCGCCCAGGTACGGGGCGCTCATGCGGTCGGTGACGACCTTGACCCCGCCGAAGTCCTTCTCCACGTCGCCGTCGAGCGAGCGCTCGTCGAAGAAGAGCTGATAGCGCAGGCCGGAGCAGCCGCCGGGCTGAACGGCGACGCGCAGCGCCAGGTCGTCACGGCCTTCCTGGTCGAGCAGGGCCTTGACCTTGGCCGCAGCGGCGTCGGTCAGGATGATGCCGTCGGTGACGGTGGTGGTCTCGTCCTGTACGGACATCTACATCTCTCCCGGGTTGTACGGAGACTGCTTGCCGACGGGTGCAACCGGCATGGCCGCGGATTCATTCCGGGCCGAGCGCGTTTCTTTTCGCTTCCCCCCTTCATGCTCGCACATGCGCCGGAACGCGGACAGCGGCCTGTGGACGACCCGGGTGACACCGCCGGGCCCCCGGGGGATGGCCGGGGCACCGGACCGGGATTCACGTCACATCGACACTATGGCCATCGTCAAACTGACGTGAAGCAGTTATGATAGATAGCGTCAATTCGACGAAAAGGCTTTGTCCCGCATGTCCCGCCGCCCCGCTTCCGGGCGGCGAGCCGCAGAACAGAAAGGGTGCGTGTCGTGACCACCGCCCAGACCCAGGAGCTCGACGTACAGCCGACGCCCCTCGCCCTCCTTCTGCTCGGCCGTGAGGCCGACCCGAAGAGCGAACGCGGCGTCGAGTGTCCCGGCGACCTGCCCTCCCCGTCCGACCCTGACCTGGTCGAGCGCGCCCGCGCGGCCAAGGAGAAGCTCGGGAACAAGGTCTTCGTGCTCGGCCACCACTACCAGCGCGACGAGGTCATCCAATTCGCCGACGTCACGGGCGACTCCTTCAAGCTGGCCCGGGACGCGGCGGCCCGCCCGGAGGCCGAGTACATCGTGTTCTGCGGTGTGCACTTCATGGCGGAGTCGGCGGACATCCTGACGTCCGACCACCAGAAGGTGGTCCTGCCGGACCTGGCGGCCGGCTGCTCCATGGCCGACATGGCGACCGCCGAACAGGTCGCCGAGTGCTGGGACGTGCTGACCGAGGCGGGGATCGCCGAGCAGGTCGTACCGGTCTCGTACATGAACTCCTCCGCGGACATCAAGGCGTTCACGGGCAAGCACGGCGGCACGATCTGCACCTCGTCGAACGCCGAGCGGGCCCTGGAGTGGGCGTTCCAGCAGGGTGAGAAGGTCCTGTTCCTGCCGGACCAGCACCTGGGCCGCAACACCGCGGTGCGGGACATGGGCATGTCGCTGGACGACTGCGTGGTCTACAACCCGCACAAGCCGAACGGCGGGCTGACCGCCGAGGAGCTGCGCGCCGCGAAGATGATCCTGTGGCGGGGGCACTGCTCGGTGCACGGCCGCTTCAGCCTCGACTCGGTGAACGACGTGCGGGAGCGGATCCCCGGTGTGAACGTGCTGGTGCACCCGGAGTGCAAGCACGAGGTCGTCGCCGCCGCGGACTACGTGGGCTCGACCGAGTACATCATCAAGGCGCTTCAGGCCGCCCCGGCGGGCTCCAAGTGGGCCATCGGCACGGAGCTGAACCTCGTACGGCGGCTGGCGAACCGGTTCGCGCCGGAGGGCAAGGAGATCGTCTTCCTCGACAAGACGGTGTGCTTCTGCTCGACGATGAACCGCATCGACCTGCCACACCTGGTGTGGGCGCTGGAGTCGCTGGCCGAGGGCAACCTGGTCAACCGGATCGAGGTGGACCAGGAGACGGAGGCCTTCGCGAAGCTGGCGCTGGAGCGGATGCTGGCGCTGCCGTAGGACCGCGGTCCGACTCCGTGGTCCTGCCTCTCACCACGACAAAAGGGCCCGGCCCGCACCTTCCGAACCTCGAAGTCCATCGCATCCCCTGAACTGGGGTGTTGCGACGACCACTAGAACGGAAGCTGGTGCGGGCCGGGCCCTTTTGTCATCCGTGCTACACGCCCGCGGGCTCCACGGGCTCCAGGACCGTGTCCTTGTCCCTGCTCTGCCGCTTCGCCGCCCTCTTCTTCGCCCGGCGCTCCTTGCGGAGCTCCAGCATCGCGTAGAGCGTCGGAACCAGCAGGAGCGTCAGCAGGGTCGACGTGACCAGGCCGCCGATCACCACCACGGCGAGCGGCTGGGCGATGAAGCCGCCCTCGCCGGTGATGCCCAGGGCCATCGGCAGCAGCGCGAAGATCGTCGCCAGGGCCGTCATCAGGATCGGGCGCAGCCGGTGCCGGCCGCCCTCGACCACGGCCTCGACGACGCCGAGGCCCTGCTTGCGGTACTGGTTGATCAGGTCGATCAGCACGATCGCGTTGGTCACCACGATGCCGATCAGCATCAGCATGCCGATCAGCGCCGGAACGCCCATCGGGGTGCCCGTGGCGACCAGGAGACCGATCGCGCCCGTCGCCGCGAACGGGATGGACACCAGCAGGATCAGCGGCTGGGCCAGGCTGCGGAACGTGGCGACCAGCAGCATGAACACGATCGCCACCGCGGCCAGCATCGCCAGGCCCAGGTTCTTGAACGCGTCGCTCTGGTCCTGCGAGACACCACCGATCTCCGCCTTCGCGCCCGCCGGCAGCTCCAGCGCGTTGATCTTCGACTGGAGGTCCGCGCTCACCGCGCCGGTGTTGTCACCCGTCGGACGGGCCGTGATCGTCGCCGCCCGCTGACCGTCGATCCGGGTCATCGACACCGGGCCGTCCACCAGCTTCACCGTCGCGACGTCGGCGAGCCGCACCGGGCCCAGCCGGAGGTTCCTCAGCTGCTCCAGCGTCGTCGCCGGGTTCGCCGCCCTGATGACGACGTCGCGCTCGGTGTCGTCAAGGACCGCCTTGCCGACGGTGTTGCCCCCGACGGCCTGGGCGACGGCCGCGCCCAGCGTCTGGTCGTCGAGACCGGCCGCGGCGGCACGAGAGTCGGCCCGGACCGAGATGCGCGGCACGCTCTGCGCCAGGTCGCTGGTCACGTCCGTGACGTCCTTCAGCTGGGCCACCTGGGCGCGGACCTGCTCAGACGCCTTGCGCAGCACGTCCGCGTCGGCCGCCTTCACCACCACGCTCAGGTCCTGGCTGCCGAAGCCGTCCCCGGCCGACACGGTGGTCGTGCCGATCCCGGACAGCTTCGCCAGGCCGTCCTCGATGCGGTTCTGCACGTCCTCGTACTTCGCCGAGCCGTCCAGCATCACCGTGTACGACGCCTGGTTGGTGTCGGTGCCACCGCCGAAGGCGGCCATGAACCCGGACGAGCCGACCGTCACCTGGTAGTCCTTGACGCCCTTCACCCCGGAGAGCATCTTCTCGACCTTCTTGGCCTGGTCGTCCGTCGCCGCGAGGCTCGTGCCCGGCTTCAGCTTCTGCTTGATGCTGAGGACTTCCTGCTCCCCCTGGTCGAAGAAGTTCGTCTTCAGCAGCGGCGCCATGCCGAAGGTGCCGACCAGGACCACCGCCGCGATGGCCAGGCTGGTGAGGCGGCGGCGGGTCGCGAAGCGCAGCACGGGCACGTAGAAGCGCTGAAGACGGCTCCTCGCCTCCTTCTCCTCCGCCGCGCGGCGCGCCTCGACCGCGTCCCCGGACACGCTCTTGGGCGCGCGCAGGAACCAGTACGACAGCACCGGCACGACCGTCAGGGACACCAGCAGCGAGGCGAGCAGGGCCGCCGTCACGGTCAGCGAGAACGGGCCGAACAGCTCGCCCACCATGCCGCCGACCAGGCCGATCGGCAGGAATACCGCCACGGTCGTCAGCGTGGAGGAGGTCACCGCACCGGCCACCTCGCGGACCGCGGTGAGGATCGCCGTCTGCCGCTCCTCGCCGTAGCCGAGGTGCCGCTTGATGTTCTCCAGGACCACGATGGAGTCGTCGACGACCCGGCCGATGGCGATGGTGAGCGCGCCCAGGGTGAGCATGTTCAACGACAGGTCGCGCGTCCACAGCACGATCAGGGCCAGCACGACCGAGAGCGGGATGCTCACCGCGGTGACGAGGGTCGAGCGCAGCGAGGCGAGGAAGACCAGGATCACCAGGACCGCGAAGAGCAGGCCCAGCGCGCCCTCGGTGGTCAGGCCGTGGATGGACTTCGACACCGCCGGGCCCTGGTCGCCGACCACGGTGATCCTGGCTCCGGAGCCGAGGTCCTTGCGCAGGCCGGGCAGCTTGTCCTTGACGGCGTCGGAGATGGCGACCGCGCTGCCGCCGTGGTCCATGGTGATGTTCACGGCGAGGCTGGGCCTGCCGTCGGTGCGGGTGAGGGAGTCGGCCTTGGACTGCTCCTGCCGGACTGTGGCGACGTCACCGAGGCGTACGGGCTTCTTCCCGGCCCCCGGCGTGACCCTCAGGTCCTCGATCTGCCCGAGCGAGGTGAAGCCGCCGCCGACCTGGACCGTGCGGTTGCCGCCGTTCTCGTCGAAGGAGCCCGCCGGGACCGTCGCGCCACCCGCCTGGAGCGCCTGGCCGAGGGCGGCCGGGGTGAGTCCGGCCCGGGCGAGCTTCGCGTCGTCGGGCGAGACGGTGACCTGGAGTTCGCGCACACCGGCCACGGTGACCTGGCCGACGCCGTCGATGCCCTTCAGGGCGGGCACCACCGTCTTGTCGAGCTGGTCGGACAGGGCCTGCTGGTCCTTGCCGGAGGTGACCGCAAGGACCACGGCCGGGATGTCGTCCGTCGAACCGGCGATGACCTGGGGGTCGACCGAGTCCGGCAGCCGGGTCCGGCCCACGGCCTGCTGGACGTCGGCGACCAGCTGCTTGGTGTTGTTGCCGTAGTCGAAGGACGCCCTGATGACGGCGTTGCCCTCGCTCGCCGTGGAGGTGACGCCCTTGAGGCCGTCCACCGCCTTCAGGCTGTTCTCGAGGGGCTCGACGACCTGCTTCTCGACCACGTCGGGAGACGCACCCCGGTACGGCGCCAGGACGGAGATTATGGGCAGGTTGATGGTGGGCAGCAGTTGTTGTTTGAGCTGGGGTATGGCGATCGCCCCGAAGACGAGCGCGACGATCGACATCAGCGCTATCAGGGCCCGTTGCGCGAGGCTGAAGCGTGACAGCCAGGACATGGGTCGGCGTCTCTCTCTGTGGCTGAGCGGAGGGTCCGGGGCGCGGTGAGCGCCCGCCCTTACACCTTGAGGCATGGGCCGGCGCCGTTCCGTCGCCCCGAGGTCCCGTTCCTCACAAGGCACCTACTACGGGCGCAGTACGGCCCGGTGGAGCGCACTCCACCCTTGGATGTAGCGGACCGGGCGCCGCGCTCGGGCCTCCTCGGCGCGGCGCTCGGGCCTCCTCCCGCCGGTCACTCCGCCCGCGGCCGCACCAGCCCCGACTCGTAGGCGATGACGACGAGTTGGGCCCGGTCGCGGGCACCGAGCTTGGCCATGGCCCGGTTGACGTGTGTCTTCACCGTGAGCGGGCTGACCTCCAGCCGTTCGGCGATCTCGTCGTTGGAGTGGCCGCCGGCGACCTGGACGAGCACCTCGCGTTCCCGGACGGTCAGGGTGCCGAGCCGGTCGGAGCGGGCCGGGTCGCGCTCGTCGTCGCCCTGGGCCAGGAACCGGGCGATCAGCCCCTTGGTGGCGGCGGGGGACAGCAGCGCCTCGCCGCCCGCCGCGACCCGGATGGCGCTCAGCAGTTCCTCGGGTTCGGAGCCCTTGCCGAGGAAGCCGGACGCCCCGGCGCGCAGCGACTGCACTACGTAGTCGTCGACCTCGAAGGTGGTCAGTATGACCACCCGGACCTGGGCGAGAGCGGGATCGGCGCTGATCAGACGGGTCGCGGCGAGACCGTCCGTGCCGGGCATCCGGATGTCCATGAGGACCACGTCGGCGTGCCGCTCCGCGGCCAGCCGGACCGCCTCCGCACCGTCGGACGCCTCGCCGACCACCTCCATGTCCGGCTCCGAGTCGACGAGGACCCGAAAGGCGCTTCGCAGCAGCGCCTGGTCGTCGGCGAGCAGGACACGGATGGTCATACGGGCCCTCCCTGGGCGGCGGTCACACGTTCTCCCCGGCTGCCGTCGTCGTGTGCGTCTTGAGCGGCAGGATCGCATGGACCCGGAAGCCGCCTCCGTAGCGGGGACCGGTGGTGAGGGCGCCGCCGAGGGCGGTGACGCGCTCCCGCATGCCCAGCAGTCCGTGCCCGCCGCGCCCGGGATGCCCGCCGCGTCCGTCGTGTCGGGCGTCTTGGCCGCGTCCGGTGTATCCGTCGTCGCCTTCGTGCCAGGCGTCCTCGCCCGCACCGTCGTCGAGGACCGTGATCTCCACACGGGGCCCCACTCTCACCACGCTGACCTCGGCCTTCGCCGTCCGGCCCGCGTGCTTCTGCACATTGGTCAGGGCCTCCTGGATCACGCGGTACGCGACCAGGTCGACGGCCGCGGGCAAGGTGGTGCCGTGGTCGGCGCGGGCGACCTCCACAGGGAGGCCGGCGTTGCGGAAGGTGTCGGCGAGCTCGTCGAGACGGGCGAGGCCGGGGGCGGGCTCGGTGGGTGCCTCGGGGTCGCCGGACTGCCGCAGCAGACCGACGGTCGCGCGCAGTTCGTTGAGCGCGGAGCGGCTGGCCTCGCGGACGTGGGCGAGGGCCTCCTTCGCCTGGTCGGGGCGCTTGTCCATGACATGCGCGGCGACCCCGGCCTGCACGTTGACCAGGGCGATGTGGTGGGCGACGACATCGTGCAGGTCCCGGGCGATGCGCAGCCGCTCCTCGGCGACCCGGCGGCGGGCCTCCTCCTCACGGGTGCGTTCCGCGCGTTCGGCGCGCTCCCTGATGGCGTGCACGAAGGCGCGGCGGCTGCGGACGGCGTCACCCGCGGCCGCGGCCATGCCCGTCCAGGCGAAGAGGCCGAGGTTCTCCTGGGTGTACCACGGAAGGGGCCCGGAGAGCATGGCGGCGCCGGTGAGCACCGTCATGGTGAGCAGGCCGACACGCCAGGTGGTGGGGCGGTCGGTGGTGGCAGCGACGGTGTAGAGGGCGACGACCGCGGACATCGCGACGGGGGCGCGCGGGTCGGCGGTGAGGAGCTCCACGAGGGAGAGCGCGCCGGTGACCGCGAGGACGGTCAAGGGCGACCGGCGGCGCAGCACGAGCGCCGCCGCGCCGAGCACCATGAGGGTGAGGCTGAGCACGGCCGGGCCGCGCGTGCTCCAGGTGGCGCCGTTTTCGCCGTGGGGGTCGACGAAGGAGCCGGCCACCATGCAGACCAGGACACCGAAGGCGAGGGCGGCGTCCAGGGCGAGGGGGTGCGCGCGGATGCGGCACCGGGTGCGTTCCAGTGTGCTCACGGGCTGTTGGTGCCGAATCCCTCAGCCCGGGATCAAGCCGTCGTCGTTCAGCATCTCGCGGACCTCCGCGAGGGTCGCCTCCGGCGACGGCAGGATCAGCTCCGACGGTTCCAGGGAGTCGTCCGGCAGCGGGGTGCCCAGACGGCGGACCGCGTCCAGGAGGGAGTTCAGGGTGCGGCGGAAGCCCTGCTCGTCGTCCCTCTGCATCTCCTGGAGCAGCTCGTCGTCCAGTTTGTTCAGTTCGGTGAAGTGGGCGTCGTCCAGCTTCACCTGCCCCTCCCCCATGATCCGTACGATCATGTGGCCCTCCTTAGGACGTGGACCCGTGGGTGACAGCGTTACCGAACGTCACTGCTTGTCGAAGCGGGGGGTGTCCTGCGGCTGGGACTGGGACTGCCCCTGGCCCGTGCCGCCTTCCAGCGCCTGCCGCTGGTCGGCCGACCCGCCGGCCAGCTCCGCCTTCATGCGCTGAAGCTCCAGCTCCACGTCCGTACCGCCGGAGAGCCGGTCCAGCTCGGCCTGGATGTCGTCCTTGGCCATGCCGGAGGGGTCGTCCAGGGCGCCGGAGGCCAGCAGTTCGTCGATCGCGCCGGCACGGGCCTGGAGCTGTGCCGTCTTGTCCTCGGCGCGCTGGATCGCCAGGCCGACGTCGCCCATCTCCTCGGAGATACCCGAGAACGCCTCGCCGATCCGGGTCTGCGCCTGGGCCGCCGTGTAGGTCGCCTTGATGGTCTCCTTCTTGGTGCGGAAGGCGTCCACCTTCGCCTGGAGGCGCTGGGCCGCCAGCGTCAGCTTCTCCTCCTCGCCCTGAAGGGTCTGGTGCTGGGTCTCCAGGTCCGTCACCTGCTGCTGGAGCGCGGCGCGCCGGGACAGAGCCTCCCGGGCCAGGTCCTCGCGGCCGAGCGCGAGCGCCTTGCGGCCCTGCTCCTCCAGCTTGGAGGACTGCTGCTGCAACTGGTTGAGCTGGAGTTCCAGGCGCTTGCGGCTGGTCGCCACGTCCGCGACTCCGCGGCGCACCTTCTGGAGCAGCTCCAGCTGCTTCTGATACGAGTAATCGAGGGTCTCGCGCGGGTCCTCGGCCCGGTCAAGGGCCTTGTTCGCCTTCGCGCGGAAGATCATCCCCATACGCTTCATGACACCGCTCATGGGCTTCGCGCGCCCCCTTCTGACGGACTCCGGCTCACAGGTCTGCGACAGGACCCACAGTACGGGCCCTGCATCCATTACCGCACTGTTCGGGAACGGATGCGGTCATACCCAAGGACGACTGCGGGTTCTCCCGCTCCGGCGTAGGGAGTAGGTGTCCCCCGAGGTTGCGTACGGGGTGACTCCATGTTTCCCCGGGCCGCCTCGCGGGAGAACGGCAGCGGTCTTCCTTTTCGGGCCCCTCTGTCCCAGTACAGACGACCGATGTTGCCGGATCGTTCCTCACGGGGCTGGGGTCCATGCGGCGGGACACCGTACCCTTGGGTTTTGTGTTCCGTAGCCGTGCCAAGGACGAGAAGGCCCAGGTCGCCGACAAGGCGCCGGTGACCGACTCCAAGCAGCCCCGTGACCCGCAGGCCCCGAAGGGCCGGCCCACGCCCAAGCGCAGTGAGGCCCAGTCCCAGCGACGCAGCGTCGCCAGCACGCCGACGACGCGCAAGGACGCCGCCAAACGGCAGCGCGACGAGCGCCGCGTGCAGATGGAGAAGCAGCGCCAGGCGCTGGCAGGCGGTGACGAGCGGTATCTGCCGGCCCGGGACAAGGGTCCCGTCCGCAAGTTCGCCCGCGACTACGTCGACGCGCGCTTCAACGTCGCCGAGTTCTTCCTGCCGATGGCCGTGGTCATCCTGGCACTGAGCCTGGTGAAGGTGACCTCGCTCCAGAACATCGCGCTGCTGCTGTGGCTTGTCGTGATCGTGCTGATCGTGCTCGACTCGGCTCTCTCCGGGTTCCGGCTGCGCAAGCGGCTGAGCGAGCGCTTCGCCGGCCAGAACACCAAGGGCGCGGTCGCCTACGCGCTGATGCGTTCCCTCCAGATGCGCCGACTCCGGCTGCCGAAGCCGCAGGTCAAGCGCGGAGAGCGGCCCTGAGCGCGGAGTCCTTCTCCGGGGAGGCGGCGGATGCCCGGCTGAACGGGCTGGGCGGTCTGCGCGATGTCGTACGGCAGGAGCTGGTGGCCCGGCAGCTCGACGAGCAGATAGCCGGGCGTTTCCCGGTCGGGCAGCGGCTTCGGGTGCTCGACGTGGGGATGGGCCAGGGCACCCAGGCGCTGCGCCTGGCCCGGGCCGGGCACCGGGTCACCGGGCTCGAGCAGAACCCGACGATGATCGCCTCGGCTCGTCAGGCCCTGTCCGCGGAGCCCGAGGGCATCCGGGAGCGGATGCGGATCATCGAGGGGGACGGGCGCGACACGGGGGTGCACTTCCTGCCGGGCAGTTTCGACGTCGTGCTGTGCCACGGGGTGCTCATGTACGTGGACGAGCCCGATCCGCTGCTGGCGGGGCTGGCGCGGATGCTGGCGCCCGGGGGACTGCTGTCGCTGCTCGTACGGAACGGCGACGCGCCGGCGATGCGGCCGGGGCTGTCCGGGGACTGGGACACGGCGCTCACCGCCTTCGAAACGACCGCCTACTCCCCCACTCCCGACTCCGCTCGAGCGGGGGAACCCCCATCCCGCCCGGGCCTGACCGTGCGGGCCGACCGGCTGGCGGCGCTGACCGCGACGCTCGCCGGGATCGGGGCGCCCTTGCACACCTGGTACGGGGTGCGGGTCTTCACGGACACGGCGCCCGATGACGCACCGCTCCCCGCGGAGCTGGAGCACCTGCTGGCCGCGGAGGAACGGGCGGGGCGCGCGGATCCGTATCGGGGCGTGGCCGCGTTGCTGCATCTGTGCGGGGTGCGCGGCTGAGCGGGGCCCGGCCTCGTTCGGACGCGCACAAGGAGCCGGAGGGTCCTGCCGAGGTGAGACTCGGGGCATGGACGCTTCCCGTACCCGTGCCGTTCGGCGGTGCGTTCCACTGCTCCTGTGGTTCCTGGCCCTGCCCGTCGGCTGCACCGTCGCCGGGGCGCCGGCCGGCAAGGAGGGCGCGACCAGCGCGGTGGCGCCCTCCCCCACGAACGCCAACGACCTCCAGAGCGACTATCAGCGCGTCATCAGGAACGTGCTGCCCTCGGTGGTGCAGATCCAGGCCGGCGATGCCCTGGGATCCGGCGTGGTGTACGACGACAAGGGACACATCGTCACCAACGCGCATGTGGTGGGCAACCACAATACCTTCAAGGTGACGACCGCCAACAGCCAGGAGGAGCTCACCGCCGGGCTCGTCTACTCGTATCCGCAGCAGGACCTCGCAGTCATCCGGCTGGACCGGATGCCGGCGGGCCTGCGGCCGGCCGTCTTCGGCGATGCGGCCAAGGTCGAGGTGGGGCAGATCGTCCTCGCCATGGGCTCCCCGCTCGGGCTGTCGTCGAGCGTGACCGACGGGATCGTGTCGGCGACCGGCCGGACCGTCAGCGAGCAGGGCGAGGCAGGCCCGGGCGCCACCCTCGCGAACATGGTGCAGACCTCGGCGGAGATCAACCCGGGCAACAGCGGGGGCGCACTCGTCAACCTGAACAGCCAGGTCATCGGCATCCCCACGCTCGCCGCGACCGACCCCGAACTCGCCGGCAACGGCGCGGCGCCCGGCATCGGGTTCGCCATCCCGGCGTCCCAGGTGAAGAGGATCGCCGACCAGATCATCAAGAGCGGCAGGGTCACCGCCTCGGGGCGGGCCGCGCTCGACATCACCGGCCGCACGGTGGTCAACGGCGGCTCCCGGCCGATCGGGGTCGCGGTGGTCGACGTCCGGCCGGGCGGCGCGGCCGACAAGGCGGGCCTGAAGACCGGGGACGTCATCGTCGGGCTGGGTGACCGGCAGATCACCACGGTCACCTCTCTCGCGGAGGCGCTCGCCGGCGACCGGCCGGGGCAGCGGACGACCGTCACCTACACCCGCGACGGCGTCCGCAGGACGGCCGGCATCACCCTGAGCGAGCAGTAGCGGCGCGAGGGCGGGCGAGGGCCGTGCGGCCCTCGCCCGCCCTCGCGCCCACGGCTAGGCCTCGTCGGCGTGCAGGCTCATGGGCCCGTAGATCTCCGCCGAGTCCTCGTACAGCCACACCCGGTCGGCGCCGCCGTCGAGCAGTTCCCTCCAGTGCTCCCCGATCCATGACTCGGCGTCCCCCTGCGTGGTGAACTCCTCGGGCGCGACCGCGGGCTGGACCTCCGCCCCGTCGGCCTTCTCGAACCGCCACGTCCATGCCGCCATGTACGCCTCCCAGATGTGAGCACATGCAGAGCACAGGCCGGATCTTGGTCCGGCCGCTGTCCTGAGCCTAGCCGGACGCGCAAGACCTGCGGCGACCCGGGAAAATCGGGTCCGTGGAACTGACTCTGCTCGGCACCGGTGCCCCCGCGGGACTCCCCCGCCCCGACTGTCCCTGCGCGGCCTGCGCGCGTGCGCTCGGTCCTCAGGCGCGCGCGGCGACCGCGCTGCTGGTGGACGGCACGCTGCTGCTGGATCTGACGCCGGGCGCGGCGTTCGCGGCCGCGCGCGCCGGGCACTCACTCACCGGGGTGCGCCAGGTGCTGCTCACGCACCCGCACGAGGGTCCCCCGGTGGAGGTTCCGGCGGGTCTGCCGCAGCCCGGGCGAGTGCCGGACGGGCGGGAGTTGGCGCTGCTGACCGGCCATCGGGTACGGGCACTCGCGATGGACGCGCCGGGCACGGGCTACGCGGTGACGGGCCCGGACGGGCTGCGGCTGCTGTATCTGCCGCCGGGCGGGGCGCCGGCGGGGCTGGAGGGGCCGGTGGAGCCGTACGACATGGTGGTCGCCGATGTGGTGGGGCGGCCGGACGCGCTCGCGAGGCTGCGCGCGGTGGGGGCGGCCGGGCCGACCACCGATGTCATCGCCGTGCACCTCGACCACGATGTGCCGCCGGGCGCCGAGCTGCGGCGGCGGCTCGCGGCGGCGGGAGCCCGGGCGGTGCCGGACGGGACGACGCTGGCCGTGGGCGCGTACGACGAGGTTCCGGACGTGCCGCGGCGCACTCTGGTGCTGGGCGGGGCGCGCTCGGGGAAGTCGGTGGAGGCCGAGGGGCGTCTTCAGGCGTTCCCGGACGTGCTGTACGTGGCCACGGGCGGGTCGCGGGGCGGGGACGCGGAGTGGGCGGCGCGGGTGGCCGCGCACCGGGAGCGGCGGCCCGGGTCCTGGCGCACCGCCGAGACCTGTGACCTCGTACCGCTGCTGAAGGAGGACGGGCCGCCGCTGCTGATCGACTGTCTGTCGCTGTGGCTGACCGACGCGATGGACGCGGTGGACGCATGGGACGACGCGGAGTGGGCGGACGGCGGTGAGCGGGCGCTGCGGGCACGGGTGGAGGAGCTGACGGCGGCGGTGCGGGGGACCCGCCGGACGGTTGTCGCCGTCTCCAACGAGGTGGGCTCCGGGATCGTCCCGGCCACGGCCTCCGGCCGCCGCTACCGCGACGAACTCGGCCGTCTGAACGCGGCGTTCGCCGCGGAGTGCGAGCATGTGCTGCTGGTGGTGGCCGGACAGGCGCTGACACTGCGCGAGTGACGGCAGCCCGGCCGGCGTACGCGGCTGACGGCAGCCCGGCCCACGCACACGAATGACGGCGGCCCGGCCCGCGCACGCGGGTGATGGCGGTTCGCCCGGCGCTAGGCGGGTGACGGCGGTCTGCGGGCGATGACCCGGTAGGCGGTCGAGAGGCGGAGGAGCCTCGGCAGCGTGGCCGGCGCGCGGTTCGCCGTGGCCGTGGCATCGACGATCGCACAGCCCAGGGCCTCGAGTTCGGCGAGCAGGTTGGCCTGCGGCACGAGGTGGAGACCCCTCGGCCGGCCATGGAGAGCCCACCACCCTTTGCCGGGCAGCCGGCCGAACGCGCGGCCGGGGCCGGCGGATTCGACGAGCAGATGGCCGCCTGGGCGCAGCAGGGTCAGGGCGGCGCGGAGCTCGGCGCGCGGGTCGGGGGTGTGCTCCAGGTGGCGGAGCATGCTGACGACGTCGTAGCGGGAGCGCAGGCGTGCGAGGATCGCCGGGTCGGTGAGGTGTCCGCGGTGCGCCTCCTCCAGGCGGCCGGCGGCGCACGCCCGGTGGACGCGCCGGGTGGGATCGAGTCCGTCGAAGGACGTGTACGGGTGGATCTCCCTGGCCGCTTCGGGGAAGTGGCCGTGCCCGGTGCCGACGTCGAGCCAGCTCTCCGGCTCCACGAGGGGCAGCAGAGCGCGGGCGGCGGCCCGGTGGCGCCGGGCGCTCGCGCGGGCGCCGAGCAGGCGTTCGGCGAGGCGGTGACGTCCCGGGTGGCCGTCGGGGGCGTCGGAGTCGTGGCGGGCGAGTTCCTCGGCGGTGGGGCGGGGGTTGCGGAAGACGTGGGAGCAGTCCCGGCACACGTCGACGCCGAACGCGCCCGGCCACAGCGGGTGCCGGGCGCGCGGCCGGCTGCGCAGCCGCGGGGAGCCGCACCACGGGCAGTCCTTGCGGGGTGGTTCCGGCAACCGGCCGATGTCCGGGGCGGGTTCGCCGGGGCAATCGGCGCGGCGCGCGGCGGCCGTCCGTGGGGTGCGGCGCATGGGCGGCTCCTGTGGGCGACGGTGGTGACGCTGGTGACGGCTGAAGGCGGTGGGGTGACGGCGGGACGACCGACGGCAGCGGTGAAAGGGGCGTTCGGCCGTGACCGAGCCGCGCGAACATATCTACCCAAAAGGTATGTACGGAACACCGCTCGGAGATGCAATGACATGGCGTCGACGTGGCGCCTCGACGCTGGATCAGGGCCGGTACTGTTCGGCGAATGAGCTCGCTTAATCTCGACGACTTCACCGATCTGATCGAGCGCCCCGACGGCGGGGTGCGCCGCGACGCGGAAGCGCGCCGGGAGCGTCAGATCGTGCCGCCCGGGGCACTGGGCCGCCTGGACGACCTGGGCGAGTGGCTGGCGGCCGCGCAGTCCGCCGTACCGGTGCGGCCGATCGAGCGACCGCGTGTGGTGCTGTTCGCGGGCGACCACGGCATCGCCGGCCTCGGCGTGTCCGCGCGGCCGGCGGGCAGTGCGGACCGGCTGGTGCGGGCGGTGCTGGAGGGCGCGAGCACGGCGTCGATCCTGGCCCGGCAGCTGAACGTGCCCGTGCGCGTGGTCGACATGGCGCTGGACTGCGATCCGGACGAACTGCCCGCGGACGTCGTACGGCACCGGGTGCGGCGCGGCAGCGGACGCATCGATGTCGAGGACGCTCTGACGCCCGAAGAGGTGGAGGCGGCGTTCCGGGCGGGGATCGCGGTCGCGGACGAGGAGGCGGACGCCGGGACCGACCTGGTGCTCCTCGGGGATGTGAGCGTCGGCGGGACCACTGCGGCGGCCGTGCTGGTCGCCGCGCTGTGCGGAACGGACGCGTCCGTGGTGACCGGGCGCGGGGGTCTTGCGATCGACGACCTGGCGTGGATGCGCAAGTGCGCGGCCGTACGGGACGCGCTGCGGCGGGCCCGGCCGGTGCTGGGCGACCAGATGCAGCTGCTCGCCGCGGTCGGAGGGGCCGATCTGGCCGCCATGACGGGCTTCCTGTTGCAGTGCGCCGTGCGCAAGACCCCGGTGATCCTTGACGGGGTGGTGTCGGCGGCGTGCGCGCTGGTCGGGCAGCGGATCGCGTTCCGCGCGCCGGACTGGTGGCTGGCCGGGCAGAACAGCGGCGAGCCCGCGCAGGCCAAGGCACTGGACCGGATGGCGCTGGAGCCGCTTCTCGACCACGGTGTGACCGTCGGCGAGGGAGCCGGTGCGCTGCTGGCGCTGCCGCTGGTGCAGGCCGCCGCCGCGCTGGCGGCGGAGCTCCCGGAGGAGTCCGCTCGGGCCGAGGGTTACGAGTAACCGGAGCACGGCGAAGGAGCGGGGGCACGACGCGCTGCCGGGCGCTGTGAACGGCCGGGCGCGCGGCCGGTCCGGAGAGGCCGGACCGGCCGGATTCCGCCTCGTACGGCTCCCCCGCACACACTCGAACGCCCCATATCATCGCCGTTCATGGGAGATGCCCCTTTTACCGCGGAACAGGAACGCACGGTTCGGCCGGAGAGCGAGGCGCGGCGGCCCAGTCGGGCCTCCCGGCGGGCCGCAGCTTGCGCCGTCTGGTACCTGCGCGCCGTCACCTTCGTCAACTTCCTCTCCGCCGTCTGGGTCTCCCTCGGCCAGGACGTACGGCGGCACAACCAGGAGGACCTCTTCACCCCGTACCTGCTGACCGCGGGTTTCGCCTCGGGCGTCTTCACGATGTTCCTGGCCGTCACCATGCGCCGGCGCAAGCGGGCCGCATGGATCCTCAACCTGGCGCTCGGCGGGCCGTTCCTGCTGCTGTTCGCCTTCGC
Organism: Streptomyces sp. NPDC046931; assembly: GCF_040644655.1. NCBI lineage: Bacteria > Bacillati > Actinomycetota > Actinomycetes > Kitasatosporales > Streptomycetaceae > Streptomyces > Streptomyces sp. NPDC046931. The sequence continues at coordinate 8,061 of NZ_JBEYWX010000003.1, read as the reverse complement.
CATGACCTTCCCGGAGATCCGGCGGTACGCGCAGAACTGGGTCTCCCTGGTGCTCACCGCGGGCTTCGTGGCCGCCCTCCTCGTCGGGCGGCGCGAGTTCTACGCCAAGGGCGACCGCTCCAACCCCCGGCTCGCCGCCGTGGTCGCCGCCGGCGGCCTGCTCGCATCCTCGCTGCTCGCCGCGCTCCTGGTGACCGTCACCAACACCGCGCACGACGCGCACCGCTCGACCTTCCCGGACCGGTGGCGCTACGGCACCCTGCGGCTGGTCTCGGTCACCGCCGACGAGTCGCACTACCCCGGCATCTCCACGCCGAACTGGGTCAACGTCACCATCAACGTGTTCAGCACGCTGCTGGTGCTCGCCGTGCTGTACGCCGCCTTCCGCTCCCGGCGGGCCGTCGACCCGCTCACCGAGGACGACGAGAAGCGGCTGCGGGCGCTGCTCGCCCGGCACGGCGAGCGGGACTCCCTCGGGTACTTCGCACTGCGCCGGGAGAAGAGCGTGATCTGGTCACCCACCGGCAAGGCCGCGGTCGCCTACCGCGTCGTCGGCGGAGTCTCGCTCGCCTCCGGCGACCCGCTCGGCGACCCCGAGGCATGGCCCGGCGCCATCGAGCCCTGGCTCGCCGAGGCCCGCGCGCACGGCTGGATCCCGGCGGTGATGGGCGCGAGCGAGGAGGCCGGGACCGTGTACGCGCGGCACGGGATGGACGCCCTCGAACTCGGTGACGAAGCCCTCGTGGAGGTCGGCGAGTTCACCCTCGACGGGCGGGCCATGCGCACCATCCGCCAGGCTTGCAACCGGGTGAGGCGCGCCGGGTACACGGTACGCATCCGGCGCCACCAGGACATCCCCGCGGAGGAGATGGCACTCCTGCTGGAGAAGGCCGACGACTGGCGGGACGGGGCCACCGAACGCGGCTTCAGCATGGCGCTCGGGCGGCTCGGCGACCCGGAGGACGGGCAGTGCATGATGCTGGAGTGCGCGGACGCCGAGGGCCGGCTGCGGGCGCTGCTGTCCTTCGTGCCGTGGGGACCACGCGGACTCTCGCTCGACCTGATGCGGCGTGACCGCGACTCCGAGAACGGACTCATGGAGTTCATGGTCATCGAACTCCTGCGCCGCGCCCGCGAGATCGGGATCACCCAGGTGTCGCTCAACTTCGCCATGTTCCGGTCCGTCTTCGAACGTGGTGCGCGCCTCGGCGCCGGACCGGTGCTCAGGCTGTGGCGTTCGCTGCTCAGCTTCTTCTCGCGCTGGTGGCAGATCGAGTCGCTGTACCGGGCCAACGCGAAGTACCGGCCCATCTGGGAGCCCCGGTTCCTGCTCTTCGAGAAGAGCGCGGACCTGCTGCGCATCGGCGTCGCCTCGGCGCGCGCCGAGGGGTTCCTGGAGGCTCCGGGACTGCCGAAGTGGCTGCACCGCAAGCACCTGGAGTCACACAGATGAGGAGCGCCGGACGATGAGGAACGCTGGATGAACGCACTCGCCCGTCTGGCCCGCACCGAGTGGGGACCGCTGTACGTCACCGTGCGGCAGGCCCTCGCACGGCGGCGGTGGCGGGCGGTGCCGATGACGCTCACGGCCGTGTGCCTGACGTCGGTCCTTCAGTTCGTGCAGAACCAGTCGTGGGGCTTCGCGTTCGTGCAGCACATCGGGTCCGTACGGGCCGAGGAGCCCCTCGGGCAGGCGCTGCTGCGGACCCCGTTCTCCCTCTTCGTACCGGCCCTCGATCTGCCGGTGTGGGGGGCGCTCCTTCAGATCCTGTGTGTGTTCGGGATCGGCGAGATCTGCCTGGGCTGGTTGCGCACGCTCGGTATCGCGTACGTCGCCACGCTGGCGGGCACGCTGTACGCGCGCGTGGGGGTCGAACTGGGCCCGCACCATCCGCTGGGGCTGGCCGCCACGGATGCGCAGGTCGTCGACACCGGCCCGTCGGCGGCGGTGATCGGGCTGGCCCTGTTTCTCTCCTGGCGCTACCAGGCGTACGTCACGGGCGGCGTGGTGACCACGGCGATGGCCGGGGAACTCCTGATCAAGGAGAACCTCGCGGGCAAGGAGCACATCGCCGCGATCGCCGCGGTGCTGGTGCTGTGCGGCCTCTCGGCGCTGGGCCGCTACTGGCGCTGGGGCACCCGGGTGTCCTGCGAGTCGGGCCTGCCGCCGATCCAGTCCTGAAGTCTGCGGCTGCGGGCCGCCCAGCGGCGGTCGTGGTGGTACGCGCGCAGGCCCGCCCTGGCGCGGGCGCGCGGCCGTCGGCGGTAGAAGCGTCTGGCCCACGGGGAGCCGGGGCGGGCCAGCCGTACGGCGCCGACCATGGCGATCAGCGGGACGATCACGCCGAACAGCGCCGTACGCGCCTTGCCCTTGCTCAGGGCGAGCAGCACGAGGAGGAAGTTCGCGGCGACGCTCACGGCGACGGCGGCGCGATCGTGCAGTTCGTCCGCGGAGACGTTGTCGACGCCGAACGGCGCGAAGCCCGCGAGGACCAGCCCGACCAGGGCCGCCGTGAGCACGACGGCCTCGACGCTCTTGCGGCCCTCCTCCGTCCAGTAGACGTCGGCGAGGTGCAGGATCAGGGCGAACTCGTCCAGGACGAGGCCCGCCCCGACACCGAAGAGCATCGCGCAGACACCGGAACCCGGGCCGTGGCGGCTGGCGAGCGCGCCGAAACCGCCCACCACGACGAGGACGACACCGGGGACGACGTGGTGGATGTGCACACCCCCGTAGCTGACGTTGCCGAACGGGCCCTTGCCCGCGCGGATGAGACGGGTGACGACCCGGGTGACCACGAACGTCAGCACGAACGAGGCCAGCGCGAGCAGCAGCGGGAGCTTGCCCGGCTCGACGATGTTGCGCTCCAGCCAGTGGCCCATCGGGCAAGTGTGCCCGCGGCGGCCCCCACCCCGCCTGTTCACGGCCGCCCGACGGCAGGACGGCCGTACCGGTCCCGTACCCTTCGGCCGTGTCCAAGACCCCGCAGCTGCACGGCCTCCGCTTCGCCTTCGGCACCCTCACCGTGCTGCCCGTCACGGTGACCCGCTGGGACCGGGAGGCCGCTCGCGGCGGCATGGTGTGCGCGCCGCTGGCCGGAGTTGCGGTAGGAGCCCTCGCCGGAGTGCTCGGCGCGGTCCTGCTCCTGCTGGGCGCGGGCCCGCTGACGGCCGCCGTCGCCGGCGCCGCCGTGCCGGCCGTGCTGACCCGGGGCCTGCATCTGGACGGGCTCGCCGACACCGCGGACGGGCTCGGCAGCGGAAAGCCCGCCGAGGACGCGCTGCGCATCATGAAGCAGTCGGACATCGGGCCGTTCGGTGTGATCACCCTGGTGCTCGTGCTGCTCGCACAGGTGGCGGCCCTCGCACAGGCGTACGGCGCCTCCTGGACGCGGGGCCTGCTGGCCGCCGTCGTCTCGGCGACCGCGGCGCGGCTCGCCCTCACGCTGGCCGCGCGCGACGGGGTGCCGGCCGCGCGGCCGGAGGGGCTGGGGGCGGCGGTCGCCGGGGTGGTTCCGGTGGGGGGCGCCCTCGCGGTGGGGCTCGCGGTGACCGCGTCGTCGGCGGCGGCCGGGGGCGCGCTGTCCGGCCTTGACGGCGGCGTCCGCACCGCGGCCTCGGTGGTGCTCGCGGTGGCCGCCGCGGAGTTGCTGCTGCGTCACTGCGTCCGGCGCTTCGGAGGGGTGACGGGTGATGTCTTCGGCGGCCTCGCGGAAACGGCCGCGACGACCGCGCTCGTGGTGCTGTCCCTGGGCTGAAGGGGGATCGCCCGACGCCCGGCGCTCCACGGTGCGGCGGGGCGCCACGGGCGGGCGGGCACCCTCGGCCATGGCGAACCCGGCCACCGCGCGTAGGCTCGTGCCGGGTGTTTCCCTGCCCAGGTGAAGACCGAACGATCGGAGCAATCTAGGGTCGGTTCCCGGGCCGGTCGACCCCATCCCGTTCGGCCACCGAAACTCAATTGGAAGCGAGAATTCACCACCGTGACTGCTCTCACTCTCAGCACCGCCGCGGCGGCCGGCCTGCGCGCCGACGCAATCGTGGTCGGTGTCGCGAAGGGCGCCGAGGGCCCGGTCGTCGCACCGGGCGCCGAGGCCGTGGACCAGGCGTACGACGGCAGGCTCGCCGCCGTCCTGGAGACCCTGGGCGCCTCGGGTGCCGAGGGCGAGGTGACGAAGCTGCCCGCGCCCTCCGGCTTCAAGGCTCCCGTCGTGGTCGCCGTGGGTCTCGGTGCGGCACCGGAGAAGGACGAGACCTACACCGCCGAGTCGCTGCGCCGGGCCGCCGGCTCCGCGGCCCGTGCGCTCGCCGGCTCCAAGAAGGCCGTCTTCGCGCTGCCGATCACGGACGCCGCCGACGCCGGCGTCATCGGCGAGGGCGCGCTGCTCGGCGCGTACTCCTTCGACACGTACAAAAACAACGGCAAGAGCGGCAGGAACGCCAAGAACGGCAAGGCTCCGCTCGCCGAGGTCGCCCTGCTCGGCGGCAAGCCCCGCGACAAGGCGTACAAGGCGGCCGTCGAGCGCGCCGTCGCGGTCACCGAGGAGCTCAACCGCGCGCGCGACCTGATCAACATGCCGCCGAACGACCTGAACCCGGCGGCCTTCGCGGCCCTCGCGCAGACCGCGGCCAAGGAGCACGGCCTCAAGGCGCAGGTGCTCGACGAGAAGGCGCTGGCCAAGGGCGGCTACGGCGGCATCCTCGGCGTCGGCGCGGGCTCGGCCTCCGCCCCCCGCCTGGTGAAGCTGTCGTACACGCACCCCAAGGCGGACAAGCACCTGGCCTTCGTCGGCAAGGGCATCACCTACGACTCGGGCGGCATCTCCCTCAAGCCGGCCGGCCACAACGAGACCATGAAGTGCGACATGAGCGGCGCGGCGGCGGTCTTCGCCGCGGTCGTGACCGCCGCCCGTCTCGGTCTCGAGGTCAACGTCACCGGCTGGCTCGCCCTCGCCGAGAACATGCCGTCCGGCTCCGCCACCCGTCCCGGTGACGTGCTGCGCATGTACAGCGGCAAGACCGTCGAGGTCCTCAACACGGACGCCGAGGGCCGTCTGGTGCTCGCCGACGCGCTGTGGGCGGCGTCGGAGGAGAACCCGGACGCGATCGTGGACGTCGCGACCCTGACCGGGGCGATGATGCTGGCGCTCGGCAGCCGCACCTTCGGGATCATGGCGAACGACGACGCGTTCCGCACCGCGATCCACGAGGCCGCCGACGAGGTCGGCGAGCAGTCCTGGCCGATGCCGCTGCCGGAGCACCTGCGCAAGGGCATGGACTCTCCCACGGCCGACATCGCCAACATGGGCGAGCGAATGGGCGGCGGCCTGGTCGCCGGTCTGTTCCTCAAGGAGTTCGTCGGCGAGGGCATCACCTGGGCCCACCTCGACATCGCCGGCCCGGCCTTCAACGAGCAGGCGCCTTTCGGGTACACCCCGAAGGGCGGCACGGGTTCGGCGGTCCGCACCCTGGTGCGGCTCGCGGAGCTGACCGCCGAGGGCGACCTCGGCTGACTCCCCCCGCGCGCATGAGGCGCACATGAGGGCGGCCCCGGGTGCCACGGCACCCGGGGCCGCCCTCGTCGGGGCGTACCCGCGACCGCCGCACTCGTCGCCGCACACCCCGGCCCGCTCTCCCGGGCGTACGGGCGTTACGCCGTCGACGAATTCCTCGCGGGCGGGGCGGCCGCGACCTCCCGACGTGATGGATCAGACGTTGCAGACAGCGGCCCGGCGTCTCCTCAGCCGCCGACAAGTGCAAAGATGGGGTCTCGGCAGGACAGGGCCCCACCGAAGGGCCGAAGCAACAAGCGGCCGGACACCAGCCGCCTGCCGGTCATCGGAGACCGGCGCACGGCGCACATGCATGGAGGACGTGACGTGGCGAACGACGCCAGCACCGTTTTCGACCTAGTGATCCTCGGCGGTGGTAGCGGTGGTTACGCCGCGGCCCTGCGCGGGGCGCAGCTGGGCCTGGACGTCGCCCTGGTCGAGAAGGACAAGGTCGGCGGCACCTGCCTGCACCGGGGTTGCATCCCCACCAAGGCCCTGCTGCACGCGGGCGAGATCGCCGACCAGGCCCGCGAGAGCGAGCAGTTCGGTGTCAAGGCCAGCTTCGAGGGCATCGACGTCCCGGCCGTCCACAAGTACAAGGACGAGGTCATCTCGGGCCTGTACAAGGGTCTGCAGGGCCTGATCGCCTCCCGCAAGGTGACCTACATCGAGGGCGAGGGCCGGCTGTCCTCCCCGACGTCCGTCGACGTGAACGGTCAGCGGATCCAGGGCCGCCACATCCTCCTGGCGACCGGTTCCGTGCCGAAGTCGCTGCCGGGGCTGGAGATCGACGGCAACCGCATCATCTCCTCGGACCACGCCCTCGTCCTCGACCGCGTGCCCAAGTCCGCGATCATCCTCGGCGGCGGCGTCATCGGCGTCGAGTTCGCCTCCGCCTGGAAGTCCTTCGGTTCCGACGTCACGATCATCGAGGGCCTCAAGCACCTCGTCCCGGTCGAGGACGAGAACTCCTCCAAGCTTCTCGAGCGCGCCTTCCGCAAGCGCGGCATCAAGTTCAACCTGGGCACCTTCTTCCAGAAGGCCGAGTACACCCAGGACGGTGTCAAGGTCACCCTCGCCGACGGCAAGGAGTTCGAGGCCGAGGTCCTCCTCGTCGCCGTCGGCCGCGGCCCGGTCTCCCAGGGGCTGGGTTACGAGGAGGCCGGGGTCGCCATGGACCGCGGCTACGTCCTCGTCGACGAGTACATGCGCACCAACGTCCCGACCGTCTCCGCCGTCGGCGACCTGGTCCCGACGCTCCAGCTCGCCCACGTCGGCTTCGCCGAGGGCATCCTGGTGGCGGAGCGGCTGGCCGGCCTCAAGACCGTCCCGATCGACTACGACGGTGTGCCGCGGGTGACGTACTGCCACCCGGAGGTCGCCTCCGTGGGCATCACCGAGGCCAAGGCCAAGGAGATCTACGGCGCGGACAAGGTCGTCGCTCTCAAGTACAACCTGGCGGGCAACGGCAAGAGCAAGATCCTCAAGACCGCGGGCGAGATCAAGCTCGTCCAGGTCAAGGACGGTGCCGTGGTCGGCGTACACATGGTCGGCGACCGCATGGGCGAGCAGGTCGGCGAGGCGCAGCTGATCTACAACTGGGAGGCGCTGCCGGCCGAGGTCGCCCAGCTCATCCACGCCCACCCGACGCAGAACGAGGCGCTCGGCGAGGCCCACCTGGCCCTGGCCGGCAAGCCCCTGCACTCCCACGACTGACGCCTTCAGTCTTCGGACGCGACGACACAGACTTCCGCACTTCGTTAAGGAGAAACCGAAACCATGGCGGTTTCCGTAACCCTTCCGGCGCTCGGTGAGAGCGTCACCGAGGGCACTGTCACCCGCTGGCTGAAGGCCGAGGGCGAACGCGTCGAGGCCGACGAGCCGCTGCTCGAGGTCTCGACCGACAAGGTCGACACCGAGATCCCGGCGCCCGCCTCCGGCGTGCTGTCCTCCATCAAGGTCGCCGAGGACGAGACGGTGGAGGTCGGCGCCGAGCTGGCCGTCATCGACGACGGCTCGGGCGCCCCGGCCGCCGCTCCGGCTCCGGCCGCCGAGCCCGCCCCCGCCGCCGAGCCCGCTCCGGCTCCGGCCGCCGAGGCCCCGGCCGCTCCCGCGCCTGCCGCTGCCGCTCCCGCCGCCGAGCCCGCTCCGGCCGGTGGCGCCCAGGGCACCGACGTGGTCCTGCCCGCGCTCGGCGAGTCGGTCACCGAGGGCACCGTCACCCGCTGGCTGAAGTCGGTCGGTGACTCCGTCGAGGCCGACGAGCCGCTGCTCGAGGTCTCCACCGACAAGGTCGACACCGAGATCCCGGCGCCCGCCTCCGGTGTGCTGCTGGAGATCGTGGTCGGCGAGGACGAGACGGCCGAGGTCGGCTCCAAGCTCGCCGTCATCGGCCAGCCGGGTGCCGCTCCCGCGGCTGCCCCGGCCCCGGCCGCCCCGGCCCCGGCACCCGCCGCTGCCGCCCCGGCTCCCGCTGCTCCGGCGGCGCCCGCCCCGGCTCCGGCGGCGC